>DAIRVI010000063.1:12655-15580 GCA_036802885.1 Pyrinomonadaceae bacterium | reverse complement strand
GTTGCCCACTGGGCGTCTTTGCCCGGGCCGCCGGGCGCCGTGGTTTGGCCAAATACGGTTATCACCGCGGAGACGCAGAGACACAGAGAAGAAAGGGAGATTTTAAAGAGCTTTCTTTTTGCTCTGGTTTTCTCTGCGTCTCCGCGTCTCTGCGGTTCAAATTCTTGAAAAAACATTACTTCTTCCTAAATATCCTGAACTGAAACCCATCCAAATGCAGCGTCGGCAGGCCGGCATTTGCGCGGGCGGGTTTTTGCGCCTTTGCGTCGTCAGGCGGCATCGGGTCGCCATAGTACGGCGTGATCTCTTCGTAGTTTCCCGCCGCCTCGACTGAGCCAAAGAAAGGTGCATTTGTCAGATTTATAGCGACGAGCAGATCTTCGTCCGCAGATCTTCTCGAAAAGGTGAGCACGCGATTCTCGTCCGAGTTTCGCAGCCACTTCAACTCGCCGCGGCGAAGCGCGGTCGAGCTTTTTCTGAGGGCGATCATTTCTTTATAGAACCGAGGAAATTGGGGCCTTCTCGCTTTTGTATCCCAGAAGATCGGCATTTTTTCAAACAATGCGGGGGCACCCGATTCGGTCGTATCACCGACCTCCATGCCGTTGAAAACAAGCGGAACACCATCCATCGTGAACATCAGCGCCTGCGCCGCAAGGGCGCCTTTTTCGCCAAAGCGGGCGATCGCGCGGCGTTCATCGTGATTATCCGAGAAACGCATGCGGATCGAATTCTTAGGAAACTTTGCCGCCTGCTCTTCCCAGATCTTTCTTATACCGGACGCCGGAGCGTCGCCGTGGACCGCCCGGTCCATCGCGTGATGAAACTCCCAAGCGTAGTCGAGATCAAAGGCTTTCACGAGCAGTTCGGGCTTTTCGGCCTCGGCGAGCCAGATCGTGTTTGAATTGATCTTGTCGACCTCAGCCCTCGCCTCTTCCCAAAAGTCCGTCGGGATCATCATCGCAACGTCGCAGCGAAAACCATCAAGGTCGTAATCGCGAACCCAGCTTTTTAGATTCTCGATCATGTACCGGCGAACGGCCGGTTTCGAGTAATCGAGGCCCGCGACATCTGCCCAGTCTGCAACCGGCGGCGCGATCTCGCCCTTATCATTTCGCTTATAGAATTCGGGATTGGAGGTAATTAGTTTGTTGTCCCACGCGGTGTGATTAGCGACGATGTCGATTATCACCTTCATCCCGCGCTTGTGTGCATCCGCGACGAGCCGTTTCAGGTCGGCCGGCGTTCCGTAGTCGGGATTCACTCCGTAATAGTCGCGAACCGCATAGGGCGAGCCGATCGTGCCTTTTTTCTTAAGCTGGCCTATCGGGTGGATAGGCATCAGCCACAGAACGTCCGCGCCGAGCGTTTTTATCCGGTCGAGATCGGCCGTGATCGAGTTGAAATCGCCCTTTTGCGAATATGCTCGCTCCCAGATCTGATAAATGACTGCGTCTCGTATCCAGACCTGCGAGCTGCGTGCGGTTTCTCTCGAAACGTCCCGCGCCGGCTGCTGGCCAAAAACACAGCTCGCAAGAAAGACCGATAAAACTAAAAATCTCAGAAAACAGCTTTTCATAAATACCTTTGCGCGTTCTTCTAATGCCCGCCGCCGCCAACCGGGTCAATTTTGGCCGCACCGATGTCCTTAACTATCAGAACACTCACGGCGGCAACGAGCATCGACGCTCCGCCGAGCATCACGGCATTCAGCGGATCATCGGCGAGAACTGACTTGTAGATCTGCGGAGTAAGGAAACTCTGCACGACCTGCGGAATGACGATAAAGAGGTTGAACACCCCCATGTAAACGCCCATGCGTTCGGGCCTTATCGCGCCCGCAAGGATCACGTAAGGCATCGACAGGATCGACGCCCAGGCGATACCGACGCCGACCATGCCGATCCAAAGGAAATACGGATTCGCGGCAAAATACGTCGATATCAGCCCGAGCCCGCCGCACGTAAGACATAGAATGTGGACGCCCTTTCGTCCGATCCGCGTCGCTAGCGGCGGGATCGCAAAGGCGACGAGGAAACATACGAGATTGTAAATTGCGAAACAAACGCCGCCCCATTCTGTGCCCTGTTTGAAAAGGGCGGATTTGTCGTCGGCCGCTGCGAATACGTGCCTTGCGACCGTCAGCCCGTAGAACTGCCACATAAGCGGAAGGGCAAACCACGTGAAAAACTGCACAACGGCAAGCTGTTTCATCGTGGTCGGCATATCGCGAAACGCTTCGCCGACCTCTTTCAGGATGTTGCCGACGATGCTGCCCTCGGCGTTTTTCTTGCGAAAACTCTCGATGTCCTCGGGCGGGAGTTCATCGGTCGTGTAAACCGTCCAGAGCACCGCGCTAAGAAACGCCACGGCTCCGACAATGAACGCGATCAGCGTCGAGTAGGGAATGCCGCTCTTCATCACGCCGACAACGCCGAGAAACGTCAGGATGTACGGCAAGGCGTTTGCGAGCGTCGAACCGATGCCGATGAAGAACGACTGCATCACAAAACCAAGCGTTCGCTGCTCTTCGGGCAATTTGTCGCCGACAAACGCCCGGAAAGGTTCCATCGTGATGTTGATCGACGCGTCCATGATCCAAAGCAGGCTCGCGGCCATCCAGACAGCCGATGAGTTTGGCATCAGCAAGAGGCAGATGCTCGCGAGTATAGCACCTACCAGAAAAAACGGCCGCCGCCGCCCGAGCCGCGTCCAGGTGCGGTCGGACATCGCGCCGACGATCGGCTGGACAAGGAGTCCGGTAAGTGGCCCGGCGAGCCAGAGATACGGCAGCGAGCTTTCGTCGGCGCCGAGATACTTGTAGATCGGCGACATGTTGGCCATCTGCAATCCCCAGCCAAACTGGATGCCAAGAAAGCCGAAGCTCATGTTCCATATCTGCCAAAAAGTCAGCTTTGGTTTGTT
>DAIRVI010000063.1:0-12555 GCA_036802885.1 Pyrinomonadaceae bacterium | reverse complement strand
CAAGAAAGCCGAAGCTCATGTTCCATATCTGCCAAAAAGTCAGCTTTGGTTTGTTTTGCATATCGTTCCCTTTTGAAGGTCTTACGAGCTTTTTATCATCATTTTGCGGTTAGAATCACCGCCTTTCGCGCGGGCAGCATAAACTCAACCCGCCCATCCGCCACGTTTACATCGCCAATGATCGAGAGCCTATCTGTCAACGACGAAGAACGAGCTATCTGCCGGATCATCGACACGTCGAAGCTCAGCTTTGCCGGTTTTGTGTCGTTGTTGAAAGCAACGATAACGGCTTGATTGGCGGTCACGCGTGCGAACGCCATTTGCTGCTCTTCGTCGAGCAGATCGAGCGTTTTGCCCCGTCGTAGCGGTTCGAGTTCCTGACGGAGGCGGCCGAGTCTGGCAAGATGATCCCAAACTTCATTCTCCTTTGAGGTCCGGCCTCCGGCCGTAAATGCGTTGCGTTTGTCACCGATCCACCCGCCGGGAAAATCACGCCGGTTGTCAGGGTCGCCGGCACCGGGCAACGCGATCTCATCGCCGTAATAAAGTATCGGCGTGCCGCGAGACGTCATTAGCAGGGTGTGTGCGAGCTTGAGGCCGTCGATGGTCGCGCCCTTTTCGTTCATAAAGCGTTCCATGTCGTGAACGCCGAGAAATGTTGTGAGCACTGTCGGATCAGGATAAAGCCAGTCGTGTGCGAACGCCTGCGAAACGCTGCGAACAGAACCTCCGCGTGCAAAAGCGTCGCGAACGGCATAATAAATTGTGAAATCAAAAAGACTATCGATCTCAGTGTCGATGCCGTCGTGACCCTTACGGCCGGTCTGAAAATAGGCCAGCAGTGCAGGATCGCCGTCATAAAGCTCGCCGAGGATATTTACGCGGGGGAATTCGCGCTTGATCGCTGCACCCCATTTTGCCCAAAATGCGCGAGGCACGTGCGGCAGCGTGTCCATCCGAATCGCGTCGTAGCCTACAACACGAATCCACCAAACGCTGTTTTGGATAATGTACTTTACAACTTCAGGGTCGTCCTGATTGAAATCCGGCAGGATGTCGATAAACCAGCCTTCAAGATTTCGACGCTGCGTTTGATAGGTTGCCCGCGGGTTCATCGTCGTCCATTTTTGCCAGTTATTTGACAGGTGCTTGTCGGCGGTTCCGTTCCACCACGTAGGCGTCGGCGGGTCGTTGGCCCAAACGTGGAACGGGCCGGTGTGATTGGCAACCTGGTCCTGGATCATTTTGATCCCCATCGAGCGAGCCTTCTCAGCTAGTTCCTTTAGTTTAGAAACATCGCCAAAGCGCTCATCGACCGCGTACATGTCAACCGCACCGTAACCGTGATAGCCGGTTGTCGGTTCGCCGTCGTAAAACTCTTTGAAGTCCAGCTTATCGTTATTGTCGTAAATCGGCGTTGTCCATATTGCGGTCACGCCGAGACTTTTCAGGTAAGGAAGCTTATCTATTATGCCCTGAAGATCGCCGCCGTGATACCGCCGCGGTTTGGAGCGATCAAGAATGCCCTTTGATTTTGCGGGATCGTCATTCGACAGATCGCCGTTCGCGAAACGGTCAGGCATCACGAGATAGATAACGTCGTCCGGTGAGTAGCCCTGAAACCGTCCGACCGCCGTACCCTTCGGCATCAGCTCGAACTCAAAACTCGCTGTGCCGGCGCCGCTCGCGGTCATTTTGTATTTTCCCGGCTTAGCCGCTGGAGAGATCGCGAGGTCGAAAAACAAATAATGACCATTGTCGCTCGGCCTGAGGTTGGAAACCGCAAGTCCGCTTGCAACGGGCGCTTTTATCTTTACGTTCTTCAAATCATTGCCGCGCAGCAGAATCCGCACGGGATTTACCGTGCTGCCCGGCCACCAGCTCGGCGGATCGACCTTTTCGACCGAGATCTGTGCAAACGATGCCGACGCAAAAACCAAGATAATGAGCAATATCGAATAGCGTAATTTCATATTAGCGGCTCCGTCCATACGTTTCTGTCAGCCGATGCAGACGATCGGCGACCTCTGGCGTGATCGAATCTTTGACCAAACGCCACTGCCAATTACCCGAACTCGATGCGGGCAGATTCATTCGTCCCTCGGTACCAATACCAAGAAGGTCTTGCAAAGGAGCGATGGCCGTATGGGCAACCGAGGCCCAGACAGCTCGAATAAAATCCCATTGGATCTCACTGCCGTCTGACTTCAGATACACCAGGGCATACTCGCGCTCGTGTGTGATCTCTGATTGTTCGCGGGTCGAGCCTTCGCCCACCTGCGACAGCCACCAACCGACGGTTGTGTCGTTGTCGTGCGTACCCGTGTAAACTACGCAATTTTTTTCATAGTTGTGCGGCAGATCGTGATTGTCCGCGTCGCCGCCGAAAGCAAATTGCAATATCCGCATTCCGGGAAATCCAAAGCCGTCACGGAGCCCTTCAACATCCGGGGTAATCACACCGAGGTCTTCGGCAATGATCGGAAGGTCGCCGAGCGTCTTCTGCAGCGTCGTAAACAGCTCCTCACCCGGTACTTCAACCCATCGGCCGTTCTCGGCGGTCTTGTCACCGCCGGCTACTTCCCACGACGCGGCAAATCCCCGAAAATGATCGACTCTGACCACGTCGACCGTTGACAGCGTTGACCGCATTCGCGCTATCCACCAGCGAAAGCCGTCTCGTTTCATCGCATCCCAATCATAGATCGGGTTGCCCCAAAGCTGTCCCGTTTTCGAAAAATAATCTGGCGGCACGCCCGCGACAACCTTTGGCGAACCGTCGGCGTTAAGCTTAAATTTATTCTGATTGCACCAGACATCTGCCGAATCAAGCGCTACAAAGATCGGAATATCGCCGATGATCTTAATGTTCAATTCGGCTGCACGCTCTTTGACCGCCGACCACTGGCGAAAGAACAGGAATTGGTAAAACTTTTCGGCCTGGATCTCGTCAAACAAATCTTCGCTGGCCGTCGTCAACGCCGCGGCGTCACGCATTTTAAGCTTTTCTGGCCATTCGCCCCAAGGCCGCTGTTTCTGCGACGCCTTGATCGCTTTATACAACGCAAATTCGTCAAGCCATCTCTCGTTCTCCTGATAAAATGTCTCGGCCTTTCCCCGCAGGTCCACGCTTGTGACATGATGAAAACCCTCGTACGCGAGTTTCAGCAATTCGCGTTTCCATTCATATACGGCGCCGAAATCGACCTTGTGGACCTCGAATTTAGGGTGGGCGGCGACCGCGGCTTCGTCAACCAGTCCGTCTTCGACCAGCAATTCAGGCGAGATCAATAGCGGATTGCCCGCAAACGCCGAAAAGCACTGATACGGCGAATCGCCATACCCCGTCGGCCCGAGCGGCAGTATTTGCCAGTAGGTTTGCTCCGTCTCTGCCAAAAGATCGAGAAATTCGAACGCTTCGCCCCCGAGATCGCCAATACCGTAATCACCTGGCAGCGATGTTGGATGGAGCAATATTCCTGATGCTCGTTCAAATTTCATAAATTGTTTCTAGTTACCCTCAAGCAAAAATATCAGCGGTATTTTCAGGCGCTTTGCCCACGATGTTTCCATGTGACTTTCGCCGGGAAACGCACGCGTTATCCATTTTTCTTCATTCCAGCCTATTGCCCTCAAAATTTCATCAACCTTTTTCTGCAAAGGCGGATAATGAGCGTCGAGTGTTTGGTCGCCATGATCAAAATAGATCTTCCTCGAATCTGCTTTCGGCAGATTTTTCTTCAAATAAGTGCGAAATGCAGCCGCGATCGTTTCATTCCCATCGGCAATTTCTAATGCAACCAGAGGCCAGTGGGTTGAGATCCCAGCCGCACCGCCAAAAACATCAGGGTATTCGCAGAGCGCGTAGATCGAAATCAGGCCGCCCATGCTCGAACCCATGATGAAAGTATTTTTCCTGTCCTTTTGCGTCGAGAAATTTTTGTCGATATAAGGTTTTAATTCCCCGACCAGAAACTTTAAATATTTATCTGCTAAGGGGTTATTATTCAATTGTTTGCTGACAAAATCGCGGGTTTCCTTAGGCATCTCGGCCAAGGCTTTTTGCGGGAAATATTCCGAATATCGATATTCGCCGTTGTTCCATACACCTACCACGATACAGTCTTTGATTTTTCGCTCTAAAATAAGACTGCCGACCGTTTCATCAACCTGCCATTCCTGTTTGTTCCAAGTGGCCGCACCATCATAAAGCATCTGCCCATCGTGCATATACAAAACGGCGTATTTCTTTTTTGTCGTGTAGTCGTCCGGCAGCCAAACATCGATATTTCTTGCCGCAACGTATTTTGACGTGAACTTTTCGAGACGTTTGACCTGGCCGCTTGCAACATTTACTTGCCCAAGAACGACGCTCCCGCACGCCAGACAGATCGCCAGAAAGATTACTTTGCAGCATTTCATACTCTCAGGGTTTTGGCTGAACTAAAGAATCGGGTATTTCGACCTTTTTGTCCATCGAGGTCGCTGACGCACCAGTCTTGGTATAAAGTTTTTCGAGCCGCTTAAATTCAGCGAAATTTAGGTCAGCCTTTTCCTTTTGTCTCAAACGTGTATAAGCGATAAAGAGTTGGTATCTTATTCCAGGATCTTCTTTGTTAAGCGAGCGACCGGTTTCGAGAATTGAGACGGCATCACTGTATTTTTTTTGTCGGTTGAGCAGTCTGCCCAAATCGTAATAAGCCGGGAAATTTTTTGCGTCTAATTTTATCGTTTGCCGAAAAATTTGCTCGGCCTTTTCGACTTCTCCGCGTTCCAGAGCGATATAGCCTATGCTTGCCAAAACGTCAGGATTATTCGGACTGGTCTTCAAAACTTTATCAAAACTTGCAAGAGCGTCGTCGAATAAGCCTTCGGCACGTGCCATATATCCTTTCAGAAAGTTAAAATTCTTATCATTCGGATATTTTGTTAAAACTCTATCAAAAACCCTATGTGCGTCGCTGTATTGCTCCAAACGAAAAAACGTGACACCCAAACGCAATTGATATAGCACTCTTTCAGGCTGAAGTTGAGCGGCTTTTTGATAAAACGGGAGCGCACCAGAGATTTTTTTATTTTTTAACAACTCCTCGCCTATCAAAAAATCTACCTCGTGATACTCGGGTCTTAATTCAATGGCTTTGAGCCAATAGGCGACTGCGCCATCGCTATCCTTTTTCGCCGACGAGATCAAACCCAGGCGATAATAAAATTCCGCTTGATTTGGGTCAAGCCTGACGGCCTCAAATAAAACTTTCTGGGCCTCGGCCAATCTATCCAAATTGTAATAGGCAATTCCGAGGTTATATAAAACATCCGTGGAATTTGGTTGCTGAGTATTCACATTCTCAAATATATTTATTGCTTTTTCATAATTGCCGAGTTCTGCCTGAATCAACCCAAGCGAGAACAAAGTCCGAGTATCCTGCGACCCTGCTTTTTCAATCAAGGACAGCAAATCTTCTGCTTCTATCTTTTTCTTTTCAGTTGCATAGGCTTTTGCAAGCGCTATTAGCAAAATCAAGTCATCCGTTTTTGGCACTTTCTTTGGTGGGGAGATACCGGCTGCACGTTCAAGGTAAGGAATCGCTTTTTTATTGTCACCTCGCGATGAATATATTAAAGCCAAATTATAATTCGCTTGTAAATGCTTCGGGTTTATTTTCAGAACGCGCTCTAAATTTTTGATTCCTTCATCAAATCTATTGTTCTGTATCAATAAAGTTCCAAGCGTGACCCGAGCATCAATATTTGCCGGCGCTTTCCTCAAAACACCTCGCAGAATTTCTTCTGCTTCGGCAAACTGCTGATTTTTGATTAAATCCAGAGCATTTTGAATAATTGGCGAGGGTGTATTTACAGGATTCGGCCTTTGTCCAATTGCCATTTCAAACAGAAAAAAAAACATCAAACCTGTAAAAATAATTCGCATAGTCAGCTCGGTTTTTCAGCAGAAATGGTAATTCCAGAATAGTAAAAAATTGAGCGACGAACAAATAAATGCCCGTCACTCAATTTCAAAACACTTTACTGTTCCGAGATTTTAGAAAATCAATCTCAAACCAAACTCAAGTTGTCGACGACGCTGTTCGTTTTGGTCTTTACCGAAACTACCGGAGCCCAAAGCGCCGTCTGGCCTGCCACGGTTTACGTGGTTGAGCACATTGAACATGGAAACGCGTAACTGCAACGCCGAGTCCTCATTAATAAATCTGAACGGAAGATTCTTGAACAATCCAGCATCCCAATATTCCTGAGAATCACCACGGAACGTATTTCGACCTAAACTCCCGAATTTAGGACCGCCGGGATCACTTGCAAAAACAGGAGTAACCGCTGTGCGAAAAGCCGCTGGGTTAAGCTGAATTCCCTGAGCTCTCTGAGCAGCTGTCGGCGTCGGGTCACCAATAATATCAACACGTCCTCCGTCGCGTGTTACATCATAAACCGGCCCGCTTTGGAGAGTCACGATGTTGTTTATTTGCCATCCGCCGATAAGATAATCGAGAGCTCCAGGAATATCTTTCAAATATTTTCTTTCCCGACCAAATGGCAAGTCATAAACACTGGCAAATGTAAATCTATGCCTAATGTCCGTATCCGATAGCCCCCTATCCAGATCCAGTCTCAACGGATTGTCAGGCCCGCAGTTTCTCTGGCCGCCGCCGCTCAAGCAGAAACCGCCCGGCGTATTGTCGATAGCTTTTGCCCATGTGTATGACGAAAGAATTGATAAGCCATCGGAAAATCTTCGTTCAAGTTTGCTTTGCAGGGCGTTGTAGTTGAACTCACCACGATAACGCGAAGCTATTACATTAAAGATATTCGGCACCTCTCGTGAGCCTGGAGCTCCAGGATCATTACCGTTTCCGATATTCTGAACAATCAAAAGATTCTTTCCTTTTGAGCCGACATAAGCAATTTCCGCCAGCCAGTTGGTCCAGAAGCCATATTGCAACGTCAGATTATATTGCTGAAAACGCGCATCTTTCCGATTAGGGTCGTTAAAAAGAATCGTCCGATTGGTTGGTGCGGCAAAGGTCGAACCCCGAACGGCAAAAAATTCGCTCGGCAATGGCAATCCGCGATCGTAAAGGTTTCTTCCGAGAATTCCCGCCGGGCATCCGGCCGGGTCAAGAATAGGGTTGCATCCGTAGCTTCCGCCGCCGTTGCCCGGATTGGTATTCAACGAAGGAATGCCGCTCGCGTCAACCGAATAAACGATACCGTAACCACCGCGTAAAACTAATTGTTTGTCTTTACCCATCGAATAAGCAAATCCAATACGCGGGCCAAAATTGTTCTTATCGGTATTTGCTAAATCTCGGTTATCAGGACCCGCAACGATAATATTTCTGGTGGCTAGATCGAAATTCGAAATGCGGTTATGGCGTTCTGTCGGAGCAGTAAATAGGTCATAACGCAACCCAAGATTAAGGGTAAGATTTCTGGTTGCTTTCCAATCGTCTTGAACAAAGAAAGCCGTTTCCTTGCTTTCCAACAAAGCATCAGTCCCTGGGGTGCCGCGGCTCAAAGTTCCCGGCACATACCCAAGGAGAAAATTAGCCAAGGCCGAGCCGGTATCGTTAGGTCCTATACCGTTGTAAGCGAAGTTGGCAAACCCGCTGTTGTCATTGGTGTTACGTTGGGTTGTGCCATATTGCACGTTGCCTTTAATGCCTCCGTTTCGTCCACCGTCAATATTGGTGTTTTGACGCAAACGCCCGTCAAAGCCGAACTTGAAGATGGAATTTCCTTTGACAACGGTTACCGAATCAGCCAGGTTAAAATTATTTGACTTGAACAAAAATGGCCCGCCATCACCGGTAAACTCAACTGCTCGGTCGCCTCCGCCAATCTGGTCAACGATTCCTAAAAGCACAATACCTGTAAAATTAGGACCTAAATTGATATTTGGAGCACCCAAAACTGAGGAGATATTTGGGTTAAAGCCGCCCGTTCCGAACACGCCCGTGTTCAAAATACCGATTTCGACTTTTGTATAGCCAAAGCGGAAATCATTAATAATGTTGGTTCCAAATGTCTGCGTATCGCCCATCACCGCAGCTTTCGAATTTCCGACGATGTTACCCGCTGAAGGGCCTGCCGGCAAATCATTGCCGGTAGGCGAAGCGCCGATAGGGAAGAAATTGTCAACAACTCTTTCCTGTGTTAATCGACTGTATCGCCCCCAAATATTATTTCCATCAAACAATTTGTGGTCTATCCTGATATCCCAACTGTCTTGTACCGGTTTAACCGCACGGTTAACCGTGTAATTTTCACCGACACGCGCTAGTGAAGGCAGCGGATAAGCATTCAAATAATTCCGCGCAAACGTAGAAAATGCACCGCACGTCGGACAATTGGCTAGATTGTTGCCCGGAATTGGAGTTCCGTTTGGCGCGAAGATCGTTCCAATGGGAGCAGTAACTGTTCCGCCGCCCTCGAGACGATAAACTTGGGTTGTTCCAGGGCGTAGCAATTCGCTGAAATCTCCTAGTCTTTGTCTCGCAGTCGGGACGGGAATTGTATTGACAAAATCTCCGTCTCTTTCGACTGAAGGAATAAATCCACGTTGTCCCGCATATGAGAAGAAGAAAAACGTTCGGTTCTTTCCGTTATATAAATAAGGAGTCCCTTCACCGAAACGTGGTAAGAATACAGGTCCGCCGATTGTGCCGCCGAAATTATGACTCACATAGTTCGGAACAGGCTTGTTAGTAGGATTATTGGTTGCGTCAAACTGAGC
This sequence comes from Pyrinomonadaceae bacterium, assembly GCA_036802885.1. GTDB lineage: Bacteria > Acidobacteriota > Blastocatellia > Pyrinomonadales > Pyrinomonadaceae > OLB17. Next base: position 3,803 of record DAIRVI010000063.1, on the reverse strand, counting down.
TGCCGCAGAACTCAAAAAACGACCCTGATAAAACTCAAATGCCGAGCCATGAAATCCGTTTCCGCCCGATTTCAAAGTAGTGGAAATGATCGCGCCTCCGGCTCTGCCGAGCTCGGCACGTGGAACACTTGTTTCGATCTTAAATTCCGAAATACTGTCGGGATTTGGGAAAATAGCGATTTGTCTGAACTGCGCTTCATTGTTGTCAACACCATCAAGTAGAAACTCATTTTGCGTGGGGCGCGCTCCGTTTGACGAAATAGCCGAACCGCCTGATTCACGGAAACGGGCCGTTTCCGCAGAGGGAAAGTTTGGTTGATTCGCCTCGTTGCCACCGCCTAAAAGCCCAAAAGACGAAGTGGGACGGGTAACGCCAGGCGAAAGCGCGGCCAAAACGGTGAAATTACGTTGTCCCAATGGAAGATCGGTAACTTCGCGTCCGGTGATGACGTCGCCTCGAACACTGGTTTCACTCTCAAGCAGCGGCGCGCTGTCCGACGTAACAGTAACAACATTGTCACCAGTACCCGAAATTTCGGTAAACTTTGCATTAATCGGAACGCGAGCGTTCGTTTCGACCGTAACCGTTGCGAAGACAAGTTTCTTAAATCCGCCAGCCTCGATCGTTACTTTGTAGTTGCCGGGCTCAAGATTCGTAACGGCAAAATCCCCGCCATCATTTGAGGTCGCCTCACGGGAGTTGCCGGTTGCATTATTGGTTACAACCACTTTTGCGGTAGCCACGGCGGCTCCGTTTGGGTCTTCTACAGTTCCAATAATGCTGCCTTTGTTATTTTGTCCGAATGCGCCTCCGCTCAATGTCATAAAACAAAACATTAATGCAGCTACAAAAAATCCAGATTTTCCCACAATCTTACTCATATTTTGCCCTCTTTTGCTTAACTTCATTCAATTCAGCTGGGTATCACAACTTCTCATCAAATGGAAAAGTTTTTTCGAATTCGTTATACAAACTTAAGTGATTTACCGAGCCGAGTTCGCGTTTTCACAGATATCTATCAATGTACTTTAAATACAAAAATTTAGTTTGCTGTGAAACCAGACAAAATTAATGGTTTTTTGTATAAGAGTCAAGGGCGGCACAGGTCAAACTAGTCGGGTTTTCAAAAAAATAAATGGCGATTAGAACCGAAGCTGTTAACGAGACCACTTACTTTTCATAATCGGATATGAGCGGTTTTCGCGGTCGTTTTAGAATTCGGCGTCAAGTCCCACGAAAAAATATGGCTTCTGCCAATTATTTTGCGATCATTTTTGCCTGTCGAATTACCATCCGGGTGTCTATTTTTTCTACTGGAAAGATCTCTGTTTGCCCATTCGCCCAAACGACTTCAAGTTTGTCGATCTTGGTCGATTCGCCAAGACCGACGTGTATCAATTGCTCGTTTTGCGAGGCGTAGCTTCCACCACTTATAAGCTCGAATCGTTGGCGGAGTTTCCCAGTCGTCACAAAGACTATTGAACCAGTCGCATCTTTTGGAGTTTTTGCCACCGTATCGCCGATCAATTTTAGCGAAAGCCAATGATTCTTCGACCCGCTGACATTTTTCAAAACGGCAGGGGCAGCCTCGATATTGTTGGTTATTGCATCGAGTTTTCCATCGCCGTCAAAATCAGCCAAAGCCAATCCTCGAGCGCACACCGCCATCGACAGTCCGCTGTTGGCGGCAACTGGAACGCGCTCGAAGCGGACCTGACCGCTTGGCCGCAATTTAGTATTTTTGAACAGCAAAATCTGTTGGGCAAAACTTGTTCCCCACGGAAAATTATCGACTAACGGGTAAACGTGACCATTTGCAACGATCAAATCCTTCCAACCGTCGTTGTCAAAATCGACAAAAGCCGTGCCCCAGCCCAAAAATGGAATCGTAGGCTCGCCCAAACCGGCCTGAAACGAAAGATCGGTGAAATTTGTATCGCCGTCGTTTCGATAGAGCACGTTAGAATCGTCGGAAAAATTCGTAATGTGAAAATCCACGCGCCCGTCGTTATCGTAATCGCCGACTGCTAAACCCATACCGGCTTGTTCGCGCCCATTTTCGTTGAGGGCTATGCCTGAAGGATAACCGGTTTCTTCGAACGTGCCGTTCTTGTTGATGTAAAGCTGCTTCGGCGTCGAGTCGTTAACAACCAGCAGGTCGAGGTCGTTATCATCATCAATATCGACAAACACGGATGAGAATCCGTAATAATTGCCGTCATCTATAACGCCCGCCTTGTCGCTGACATTTTCAAATGTGCCGTCCGCCTTTTGACGAAACAACGCGTCCTTCGCTCCTTTGAGCCCACGCGGCCCGCACATAACGGGCTGGCCGCGGAATTGGCAGAAATTTCGCGCCTGAAATTTTCCGCTCGTAACGTCTGTCGGACTCTGAGGTAAATTATTGAGATCGAAATCGACATACGCCGGGACGAACAGATCGAGCCGGCCGTCTTTGTCATAGTCGCCGAAAGTTGCTCCCGTAGACCAACCACGAATGTTCAAGCCGACTGTTGAGGCGACGTCGGTGAACGTCCCGTTTCTGTTATTGTGATAAAGTCTCGAGACGCCAAAATTCCCGACAAATATATCGGCAAAACCGTCGTTATCGTAGTCGCCGACCGCCACGCCCATTCCCCAACGCTCGTTCGCGACGCCCGCCTTGTCGGTTACCTCTTCGAATTTCCAGTTGCCGAGATTGTGGTAAAGTGCGGATTTCGGCGGCTTTTCCTTCCCCATCTCGGCGGCGATAGTTGAGCCGTTTAGCAAATAAATGTCGGGACGCGAGTCGTTGTCGTAGTCGATGATCGCGATGACGCAAGCCGTCGTCTCGACGATGTAGTCCTTTGCCTTTGTGCCCGACACGCAACGGAAATCCTTCATCGCAGTTTGCAGCGTTACGTCCTCAAACACCTTCGGCGCGTTCGCATCGACAATGCCAGTCGTGCGTTTCGACGCGTAGGTTTTTTGCTCGCCGGTCGAAACACCGCCCATTTGCTGGCCGTGCACGAAAACAGCCAATCCGGCCAAGAAACACAAAACCGCCAAAATAAAACCGTTTTTATACATAATTTAAGCCTAAGTAAGCGGTGCTAAAGCTCAAAGAGCCATAGGTTATGCAAACCATTATTAAGTATCAACTTACGTGTTAGCATATTGAAGAGGCTTTGTAAATGATTTGTAACGGCCCCGCGCGGCCATGCCGACAAGATCATTTTTCGTCGGAAATGGCTGTTCTCAACAAAATGCAAAAAAACCCGTTGGGCCTTAAACGAATTACGAAGCCACGGCGAATTTTCTCGCCAAAACCAGGCTCAACGAGCCTAGGACAGTCGGCGAATCGCCTACATAGTTTGGGATGATCTGTTTATTAACGTCACGGATGGTATTATGCCGCGCAATTTGGTTTTTTGCTCCATGTAGATAGATCTTTTTCATCAAATATGCCCAACCAGATGTGGTTCGATACTAAAATGCATAAACTTTGTTGCAAAAACAAACAAACTATAAAAATTATTTTTATTTTTGATTCTTCCCGTGAAAATAATCCATTACCTCACTCTTCCTATTCGCCAGATTGTCGGTGTTAACCGATTTCAGCATTTTGATACTCGCACCGAGATTTTCCTTATTGAGTTCTCGATGTAAACAGGGCGCGAAACGCTGCCATTATAAAGCCCAAAAGTTTGCGAAAAATCTTTGCGATCCTCTCGCCTGATGAGGGTATCGTTTTGTCTTCGATAATCGGTGTGATGTAGTCTAAAATTGCAAAACGGAGCGGGAAAGATCCGAACATCGTGGC
>DAIRVI010000062.1:0-15781 GCA_036802885.1 Pyrinomonadaceae bacterium | reverse complement strand
GCTCCCCGCCTTCCGAAGGAGGGGTGGATGCCGTCTCGGCAGACGGGGTGGTTCTCTCTTGAATCGCTGTTTTGCTCAGAATGACAAATAGATCGCGCAGATAAGTACTACATGAGCCGAAATATGCGCGATGATGGCGGCCTCGAGGCCCTTTTTCCAATATAGAAAACCGGCAACGATGCCGAAGATCGAATTTGCAGTAATTACGTATACCACGATCGGCAGCGTCAGGCCGCCCGCCAGCATTGACGCGATCGGCAAATGGCCGATGCCAAAAAGCAAGGCCGAGCCGACGATCGCCACGACGAACCAAATGGATTTCGGTGTCCCTTCGCCTTTTTGAAACAACCACCATAGCCCCCACACCAAAAAGGTCATAAAGCCCCATCGAAGCAGCAGCTCCTCGGTAAAGCCGCCGTAGAGGAGCCGCGTGATGGCTGGCATGAATTTATTGAAATCCTCGGCGCGTGTAATAAACTCGGCCGAAAAGAATGGTTTGGCAACGACCCAGCTCGCGATTATCGCAACGCCGGACACAAGGCCCGCGATCACGCCGGGCAGTATCTGCGGCTTTAATTTTGCGGGAATTGGCTCGCCGTTCGCCGCCGCTTCCGCAGCCGGCGAATGCAGCCCGACCTTGCCCGAAAGCCAGCAGCCTATAGCAACGGCAAGCGACGTGATAACGGCCGGCTGAATAGCGCTCAGAAACTTGAGCAGAGCCGGCGGCGGCAGTTCGGGCGGAGCCTGGCCCGGTGGCAGCGGGATTGCCGCGATCAACGCGTGCAGATCGACAAACAGGAACGACGCGACGCCCGCCATCCCGGCCACCCACAATATCAAAAATAATTTTGTCTTTGGTTTTAGAATACCGTCATCTTACGATAGTTTCTTTTTCAAAAACAGGCGGATCGCGGCGGTCGCGGAAACAAATCTCGGCGAACATTGTTCCCAGCGATAAATCGCGGGGCCATTGGCGTTATGTCCCTGCGGGACAGATTCGAAATGGAATATCAAGAATTCTCGCCGAGCGGGGAAGCTCTGCTTCCCCGAAAACTATTAAATATCCTTTCTCAGCGGCTAGGCCGCGATTGGTAGCACAACTGTTTTGATAGATTACTTGCTATTATAAAAGTGAAGAGGTCGATATGTTGAAATCGCTTTCATTAGGAATTGTCTTTTTCGTCTCTGTGTTTTCCGTCTGGGGACAAAGCTCGGCCACGGTAATAGCTACAAAAGCTAATCTAAGAGGAACGCCAAGCGCTCGGGGCAAAATTGTTACCACCGTGAAAAAAGATGACACGGTAGATGTGATTTCGAAGCGCGGAGCTTGGTATTTGGTGCAAACAATTGATTCGGTCGGCTGGATCAACGGTAATTCGATTAGCATAGATTCTGCTGTGAGTGATTCGACGGCACCAAATCCCACATTCGACCGGTGGGGCGATCCGAATGGCAGATTCATGTCAGACGGCGGCGGGCAGGGCAGTGGCCGTGGAACTGGCTCGGGTACCGGCCAAGGTAGCGGTCGTGGCGTGGGGAGTGGTTCGGGCATCGGTACTGGAAGCGGTTCAGGCACCAGCATGAACGCCGTTTCTGGCAGCGAAAATACTGGCAGTATTACTCAGGAGTTGCGGATTATTTCAAAACCCCCTGGTAAATACACCGATGCCGCACGAGAGAACAACATCCAGGGAATTGTAGTTCTTCGGATAACATTCCTGGCATCAGGCCAGATCGGCAGCATATCGGTTGTCAAGGGACTGCCCCATGGACTCACCGAACAGGCTATAGCGGCTGCCCGATTGATTTCATTTGAGCCAAAAAAGGTTGACGGTGTTCCGCAGACGGTTACCCGCACTATGGAATACCCGTTCACAATTTACTAAGCCCGCGCTTTACGGCACATAGTCATGTTGTTTACGGCGTGGTTGTTGATCGAAAATAAACTAAGAGGGTGTTTCGACGTCCTTCAGTTCTTTATTATCTTGCGATAAATATCCTTGATATTCTTTACCTTTTCATTTCCTCGTTCGTTGAGAAAAGCATCGAGTTTTTCGCTACAAAACCTGACTGTTTCACCAAGATCTTTCTTCTCCAATCCAAGATAATACTCCAAAGCTCCTTCTTTTAGAATGAAGATTTTGTTTCGATATTGAGATTTTATGTCAGCCTCCCAACTGGGATGGTCGAGTTTGAAAGTAGCAATTGACTCGGGCGTCCTTAATTTGGGGGCAGGATTTATCCCATAAATTTTGCAAAGGTTATCGAAATCGCCAACGAAATAGACCCTCAATCCAAACGACTCGAAAAACGCGCGCCATTCAGGTTCCTGAGGCTTTCCCATAATGTCGAGGACTGCAATTTCTTGAACCAACTCCGGATTGAGACGCTGAATAACTTCTTTTAAGAAGTATCTGTCTGTCTCGCCTTCAACTAAGATAACCTTCTTTCCGAAGAAGGCGTATGTAGACCTCGTGTTGTCCAAAATCTTAATGAGGGTTTTTTCATCTGCCGTTATGGCAGGAGCTTTAACTACCGTGTTGTTCTCAGAATCTAGAGCGAATCTTTTCACGCGCCCGATAGTCGATGAGTTGATGAGAGATTCTGAATGAGTAACTAAAATATACTGACAGCTCTGTTCCTTGTTGATCTCATTGATAACATTCAGATACTCGTTCTGAAACTGATAGTGTAAATGGATTTCCGGTTCGTCGATTATGACAAGCCCTCCCTTTAAATCCCCGCGCCCATAGGCCTCAAAAACGAGATGTACAATTGCTTTCTGGCCCGCGCTCAGACTGTTGATGTCCGTAACGGTTTCGCCACGCTTCAAATCCAAAAGCTGGAAAGAGTAAGCCCATGTTTGTTTATCGAGGAAACTGATCTTGACCTCTAAATTCACCAGCTTCAATCGCCTATTTATCTTGCGGAGAAACTCTTGTTTGTTCGCTAGTTCCTCACTGTCCGCACGCGTTTTCGTTTCACCGAAAAGCTCATAGTGGGCAGCTGCGACTCGTAGCCTTACCAAATTAAAAATCGATGGCTCCGAGTCTTCACTTGAATTGAGGCTCTTTGAATAATTACCGACTCGAATCTTCTGTATTTGTTGCCCTGCGGTGGAGCCCGAAAGTGAAACAGACGGGTTAAATGAGTGATAGTTCCTATAGCCCCCGATCAACATGAATGACTCGTAGAGAGACGGTATCTGTTTTCGCTGATTCTCAAGGTTGTAAAAATCTATCAGCTCCTTGTAGAAGTTATAATCGACAAGGTAACGAAAACCCGGATCGTCTTCAGGTGTTATTTTTGACGAAAAGCTGTTGGAATCGTAATTCAATGAAACTTCTACGGCGTACTCGCATTGTTTAGGGAGCTCCGGCTTTGAGGAATGCTGCGTATACAACGACGCTAGACGGTCGATTTTTTCCCAATTGGCAATCAGGTTTTTGATATTGGCATCGTCAATTTCATCTAGCTTAATAGTAAGCCAGATTTTCTGCGGGTCGCTAGAGGTGTTCCAGTTTGGATTGAGTCTAAATTCAGACACGCTCGTGTTGTTTGCTGGAGTCAAGATTTGTCTACGTTCGTCGGCGGTTATTCGGCTTTTTCTAGAGTAATAATCTTGGTTGACATTGAATTGAGTGAATAATACCTTTTTGAACACAAAATTTATCACTTCTAGGGCAGTTGATTTTCCCGATCCGTTTTCGCCAATAAATATATTAAGATCGCGATCAACCTCAATTTTTGTTGCCTCTGCGATGTTCTCAGAGTACGCAAAACTTAGAATATTCGAAATCCGCAGTTCCTTGATTATCATGTGTTTTTAGCTAATTTCTTCAGACGATATGGATACGATCTAAGGTATAAAAGGTACCTTCCATTGTCGCTTGTCTTTGTTAACGTCATCTCTACCGATGCCACGCATAGCTGCATTTCATTTGCATTCGCCATAGCAAAAGGCCGCGCCCGTTGCCGAGCGAAGCCCTCCTATTTATTCGCTGACTAATCTTAATCCAATGCAAGCGTTGGCCTGCTCTTTCCACGCCACGAGCGGCGTTTGCAGGCGAGTCGCCTGCGTTCCCAGGTCATATCCTCAGCGGCATGACGATGTATTTATAGTCGTAGATGCTCTCGCCCGCGATCGACATTTGGGTTTGGGCGTTGGCGTCATCCATTAATTACCTTTCAATTTCTTTCCGTCTTTTAACACCTTCTTCGACTCACTCTCCAGCTTTCGTTTGACCTTGCTTGCGTCTTCGGCGGCCGGCAATCGCTCCGGCTTCACGCCTCTTTCGTCAAGCATCTTTCGAACCGCCCTGTTGTTATCTACATGTTCTTGCGAGATCCTATTTTCTCCGTGCAAGTCTTTGTCAATAACATTGTGGCTTGTTAACTCGGTCGCAAAGTCCTTTGCTTTTATCGTAAGCGTTGGCAAGAAATCGGCTAATGGCCGCCCCTTCGGAACAGCAAGTTTCCGCTTCATATCGTTCGTTGAAAAACCAAAAAGGGCTTGATCCCCTTTGCTTCTTATTACGGCAAACCCTCGATCATCCACGCCGCGTTCGTAAATAATTCCAGATAGCTTCTTTTCCGATTTCGAAAGCTTCTCGCGTGCCGTCATTCGGGCGACGTCCAGCAGGTGCTTTTCGATGATCTCCTGTTTGCGCGTTTGGACGGCAAAATAAGTTTGAGCAAAAGCTATCTCCGGCTTAGCAGAATCACCATTTTGGGCTATCAAATAACTCGCATACCGGGTTAGGGCAATGTCTTCAACTTCTCTGGTTGCTCCTTTCGCTAATTCGGCCGTTCTTGATACGTCACGAAAATGATTTTGTAACTCTTCGCCCGCTATCCTGCACGACTCTTTCGCCTTTCCTATTGCGTTCTGAAAATTTCGCCACTCGGAATAACCAAGGATTTCTTGAAGTTCCCTGGCGCTCCAGCATTCAATGCCATCAACGTCGTAGCAAGCTTTTTCAAACCTTTCGAGAAGTTCTGATACCAATTCTGTTTTCATATGATATGTGTATCAAAACGCAACATGTTGTTGACTTCAACAATATGTTCGGTCCACCACCTCAAATCAGATCATATCCTCAGCGGCATGACGATGTATTTGTAGTCGTAGGTGGTTTCGCCGGCGATGGACATTTGGGTTTGGGCGTTGGCGTCTTTGAAATCGAATGTGATTCGCAGCGGCGCACGGCCCTCTCGTGCGGTGGCTGTTCCGGCGGCGGCTCCCTTATCTGATGAAACCGCCTCCCCTGACTCCGAACCTGACGCGGCGAGTTCAAGGTCGCCGGTGGCGGCGTTGTTTAGGAATTCGAACAGGTATTGCCAGTTAAAGCCGAGCTGGATCTCTTCGCCCTTGTAATCGGCCTGGACGACCTCGCGGCCCTCTCCCTCCTCGCTGGATTGGGCGGTGACCTCGATCTCGCCCTCGCGTACGGTGAGGCGGATCGAGCGATTGCGTTCGTCGGCGATGAGCGACATACGGCGTATGCAGCCACGCATCTCCTCGAGGTCAAAGACGACGGATTTGTCGTTGTCCTTTGGCATCACCATCTCGTAATTGGGGAACTGGCCCGAGAGCTTGCGGGTAATGAGCAGGCGTCCCTCGGTCTCAAAATAAATATGGTTTGGGTCCTCGCCAAATGCGACCTCGCCCTCGCCGCGTGACAGCTTGACGAGCTCGAGCAGAGCCTTTTTTGGTATCAGCGTATCCATCACGGCCTCTTTATCGTCGATCGCGGTCTCGACATAAGCGAGGCGGTGGCCGTCGGTCGTGACCATTTTTGCTGAGCCCTCGCCCAAAATGAATTTTGCACCCGAGAGCGTAAACCGCGATTGCTCGTTGGTGATAGCAAAAGCCGTGTTGCGGATAAAATACGAAAACGTCTCAGCTGAGAGCTTCATCGGCGTGCTCTTGAATTGCGGAATTTCCGGAAACTGGTCCTTACTGACACCTGCCAAGCGGAAATTGGCGTGCCCCGCTTTCATCGTCACCCACTCGTTATCCTCTTTTTTGAAGTGCACGTCGCCGGCATCGAGCGCGCGTACGATGTCAAACAGCTTGCGGGCCTGTATGCAGATCGCACCGGCACGCACGATCTCGGCCTCGGCGTCGCAGCGGATCGTGCAATCGAGATCGGTGCCGACAATGCGGATCTCGTTTTCGCCGATCGACTCGATCAGGATGTTTGACAGCACGGGGATCGTCGTCTTGCGTTCCACGACGCCCTGTATAAAACCCAACTCTTCTTTTAAAACACTCTGTTTAATTTTAAATTCCATTACCTTGACTCCTCTTCAATAAATTCCGCCGCCGTTTCATGCGTAAAACCCTATTTCAAATATTGTACAACCTGCTTCCTCAATTCTCAAACTTTTTTTCGGCCGCTGCCACCCTGCCGCTTATCGCTCCCGCCTTTTCCTAACACTAATAACTTTCAAATACATTTTAAGAAATAGTAGTAAGAATAGGGCCTGTGTAAATGTGTAAAAGCGTCCTAAACTGTTATAAAACAACCAGTTTTCCTTCCACAGGTCGTTGTGGAAAATCTGTGGATAACTCTGTCGGCCTGCGGATAACTTTGCACGCTCGCCGTTTTCCACTGCTATCCACAACGCCTGGCGGCCAGTGCCTGCGGAAATGTGGATAAAACTTATTCAAATATCTAAAAACAAACAACTTAACCCGACAATGACTTTCCGAAATGAGTGGAAAAGATTTCCCTCGATTTAGCGTTCAAACAGCTTTAATTAGTTGCAAAGATTATCGATTAACTCATTTATTTCCCTGTGGAAATTTCTATCGTCTTTTTCGAGGCCCGTGATCTTTTCGACAGAGTGCATTACGGTCGTGTGATGCTTGCCGCCGAACTCACGGCCGATCTCCGGGAAGCTGTGCCGGGTCAATCGCTTACACAGATACATCGCCACTTGACGCGGGACGGCGACGCCGCGCGAATTATTTTTTGCCTTGATCTCGTCGAGCGTCATTTTATAGTGCGAGGCGACGGTGCGGGCAATATGCTCCATCGTAAGCCCCGCGGGACGCTCGCTGTCGAGGATGTTTTTCATCGATTCCTGAGCAAGCAGCTTAGAGATCGGCACGCCCCGCATTGACGAGATAGCGACCAGGCGGACGAGCGAACCCTCAAGCTCGCGGACGTTGCTCTTGACCTTACCGGCAATGTAATGGGCGATCTCGTCGTCGAGATGAATACCATCCATGTCGGCCTTACGTTTAAGTATGGCGACTTTGGTTTCGAGATCAGGCGGTTCGAGGTCGGCGATCAATCCCCACTCAAAACGCGAATGAAGGCGCTCCTCAAGTGTCGGGATCTCGCGCGGCGGGCAATCCGACGACACGACGATCTGCTTTTGGCCGTTATGCAGCGTATTAAATGTATGGAAAAACTCCTCTTGCGTGCGTTCCTTGCCGGCCATGAACTGAACGTCATCCATCAGAAGTACGTCGATCGAACGGTATCGATCGCGAAACGCGGGCGTTTTGTTAAAGCGGATCGCGTTGATCAGCTCGTTCATAAACCGCTCGGAGGTTATATACGCAACGCGCATGTGCGGGCTACGAGCCTTGATCGAGTGGCCGATGGCATGCATCAGATGTGTCTTACCGAGGCCGACGCCGCCGTATATAAAGAGCGGATTGTAGGTCGTGCCGGGTGTCTCGGCCGTAGCCTTTGCCGCCGCGTTCGCAAACTGGTTGCATGATCCGACGACAAATTTATCAAATGTGTATTTTGGATTAAGCGAATCCTCAACCGGCTCGATGTCGATAAAATGCGCCGAACCGCTGGCCTCGGACCTGACCGGAACGCCGCTGTTCTTTGGCGAAAAGAATAGGTCCTCATCCGCCAATTCGACTTCAAACTGAGGGTCGACCTGCTTTTCCGGTTCGATCTTCCATTCGATCGTATGGTCGGAAAGATTTAGCTCGTCGAGCGTCTGATCGAGCAGATCTGAGTAGTAGAGGCAGACCCAGTCTTTGGTCACCTGACCCGAGCTGAGGTTAAAAACCTGCCGGTCCTCGTCGATGCTCTCAAAGCGGATCGGACGAAACCATGTGTTGTAAACGTCCTTGTTAAGACGCGTCTTGACGACGCGGAGAACGTCGTTCCAGGTTGTAGATTTTTGCGAGATTTCCTTCAATGTCGTTAGTCGAATCGCGGGCGCTTAAGCGGCGCCTGATTTAAGCAAAATTTTGTGTCAGCGGTCTTCGGTCGCGGCACGTTTACATCCGCATCATTTTGACCAGAAGTCTTTCAGTTTTGGTGGTTTCCGCCGAGCCGAAACCGAGCAGTTCTGTGAATTATTCACAGCTTTTTCACAGTAACCGTGCGAAAGCGCATAAAACCTAAGGTAACGCTTTAAGCCGTTTACTATCAATGGTTTACAGTAGCCCAATATCTGGAAACGGGTAACAGACTAACACGAAAAAAAGGTGAATGCAAACAGAAATCCACAGCTTTTTTTCGGAGCGTTTAACACGAATTTAACTTCCTTTTCTGACAACAATTCGGTGTAATTTTCCAATGTGTTAGACTAGGGAAATCGACCCGATTTTGACAAAAATAGCGCCGAAAATCGACAAAAAATGCAAGATTTTTTTCAAAAAAATAATAAAAAGGGTCGCGCACTCTTTCGCGAGATCGAGCGGGCGAGCGACGGGCTCGTTTATATCAGCGAAACGGACGCGCCGGTGCAAGCATTTTCGGGCAGGCCGACCTATACGCTCACCCGAGAGATCATTTTGGAACAGACAAAAGGGAAAGCCGGCGACCCGGTCGAAGAGGTTTCTTTCGATGCGTTTTTTGACCGGCTGACGGCGATCAAAGATTGGTTCGGCGCTAGAGAAAGAGCCAGAGCTGAGAAATTCCTCAGCCTGCAAAAGCTGCTTAAGGAAAATCTAAGACAGCCGAAAGTGTATAGGATCGGAAAGATCCAGATCGAAATCTATGCCGTTGGTATCGACAAGGATGGATATTTAATGGGAGTAAAGACCAAGGCAGTCGAAACCTGATCCGAACGTTATTTTGGCAAGACGCTAGCCGCGCCGCTCGATTTTTTCTCGACCGATCCAGGCGAACCCGAGTAAACGATCTTGCTCGCACCGGATGCATCCCCTCGCAGTTGGCCGGTTACATTCACATTCACATGACTTGCCCCGCTCGCGTCGACGATCGCGTTCTCGGTCACAAGCGCATCGGCGTCGACCTTCGTCGCACCGCTCACGTCAACGGTCAGCCGCGACGTTTCGCCGGCGATCTTGATCTTTGACGCTCCGCTCGAATCGACCGACAGGCTCGAATTTTTGAGGTCATTAACTATTATGTTTGTCGCGCCAGACGCCTCAAGACTCTCGATATCGGGCGCATTGATACGAACCCGTATCGGGTTTGATGACGAAACCCGGCATTCGGTCCCGATCTTTAAAACGCCGCCGGTAACCTCGGTCGTGATAAGCGGTAAGAGGTTGTCGTCAGCCTCGACCTCGACGCTGAAATCCTTTTGCGCGGTTATCTCAACCTGTATGACGCCGCTGACGTCGACCGCCTTAAAGCCGTCCAGACCCCGAACCTCTGAGGCCGTCTTGCCCGAGCCCTGAACACCCTTAAAATTGAATGAGAAATTGAAAAGTCTGTCCCTCACGCGCCCAAATGAGAACATGTTCGTAACGATGAGGCCGACAATGAGGGCCGCCGCAAAAATAATGATTCCTAACTTCTTCATAAAATGCCTCCAGAGAAAACTACCTAACTTAGAAACGCAAACGAAACTCCGGCACGAAAAGTTCGAAAGAATTTGCTACATGGACCATGAGCGACTGTTCATTTTCGCCGTTCGAAGGATTAGTGAGTCAGGCGCAAAAAAGGCGAGCCGCGGGGCCCGCCTTTCTAATCCGAAGATGGTTGCGCGGATTATTTCGCCTTAGGCGTTTCGGCCGATGTGGGCTTGACGTCCATGTGAACGCCCTTTTCATCGGTTTTCTTAACCTCTGGCGATGCGCCCGGTTTCAGGGGCGAACCAGTGGGCGACACGATTGGTGACGCAACCGGGCTGGCCGTGGGAATCGGACTCGGAATCGCCACCGGCGGCTTATTCGGAACTTCGGGTTTCGGGTCGCAGGCACCCAACACGGCGACGCTTGCCGCCAGAATAGTTGTCAATATTAATGATCTTCTCATTGTATTTCTCCTAAATACTAAAAACACGCGAACGAACCGCCGTTCGCTGCACAGACATCCACAGCCGGACTGATGCGACGCGTCTTTCTGCAAACGATGCGCATTTGATTGCCATTCATTTACCGCTCCACATCAACACTGCGCGCGATAGAACGTGCGGCTGGCGAAAACTTGCAGAGAATTATTTGCCGAGATCGTACTTAGGTAAATGCCGCGGGAAAGGTTGTCTTACTTTGCGTAGATGTAAAACTGGATCGCCTGCAGGAGGCCAATGACAAATCCGAACAGCGCGCCGAAAAGCTCGATCGTGCGAAGGTGTTCTTTGGCGACGGACATCACAAGCGACTCGAGCTTTACTGCCGGATAATTGTGTATCTTTTCGCGGACGACACCGCCGATATCGAACTCGGCGATGGCCTCGGGCAGCTTTGCGGTCGTCGCGGATATGATCGCGTCAGTTAGTGAGAGCGACGCCTCGCGCAGCTTATCCTCGGGAATATGGTCACCAAGTTTGCCGATCGGTTTTGCGAGCAGGCGGTCGATCTGGGCGGCCAGCATTTCGTTTATGATATTCGACGTTTCTTCGCGGGCGAGGATATCGAGCAGTCCGTTTGACAACATTGCCTTTAGCTTATCTTCCGACTCGGGGTGAATGACCTTTAACAGCGCGTCGATGCTGTGCGGACGCAGTTTCTCAAGCGTATCGCGCAGATATGCCTTGATCCCCGCCAACGTTTCCTCGCTCTGGAGCAAACCAAGCGTCGATTTCGTCACCTGCGCCTTGAGGCGAGCGAGTTGATCTGGAACGATCTTGCCCAGAACCGCCGGAAGTGGTTTGGCGAGAGCATTGTCAATATTTGAGTTGATAAACGACCTGGCCTCTTCGGCAAAAACATCACCACGCAGCGTTTCCGCGATGCGTTTCGGCAGATTCTCATTAACAAGGTCGTCGACCTCACCGAGCAGCGTTTCGCGCGAAACAAAGATCTTCTTAAAGAACGACAAATTCTCGTAATATTCGTGAACCTCGCGTTTGATCAGGGCGCTTATCTGGGTGCGCGTTTTCTCGGCCGCGGCGAGTTCGGCTAGCTGGTGTATGACGGGCTCGATCTGATCACTAGCCTTCTCTTTTAAAAGGGCGACGGCATCGGGCGTAAACATTTCACGAAGCGGAGTTTCGGCATTCATCAGATCGTCGAGCCGCCGGCTGATAAAATCGCGGACATTCTCTTCGAACGCTTTGGCCCGGACAGCCGAGCTTACGCGCTCATCCAAAAAGCCGACGATCTTTTCAAAGCTCTCGTTGTCGATCACGTCGGCGACCCGTTTTCCCATCACATCGTCTACGCGGCGTGTAACAAAACCGCGAATGGCGTCGAGTGACTCGTCACTCTTCAGAACATCATTGATGTGTTCGGCGAGTTTGTGCTGGAGAGCCGAAATTGCGTCGAGGATCGGCTCGCGGATACCTTTGGGGAGTGCCTCGATGAGCGACGGGTAATCCTGGGCGAGGATATCATTTGTGTATGAATCGACGACCGTCTGTATCTTTCTTCGCAGGAAATCCTTGCCGGTGAGCTGTTCGATAATGGTGTCTTGCGAGACGAGCTCCTCGCCGACAGCCTTGCCGATAGCGTTTGCCAGACGGTCTCGATGACGCGGGATCATGCCCTGCGGAAAGACCGTAATTCCTAGTATTTTGAATGGTTTACGCGGCCTAAAGAGCATCCTGACGGCGAGCCAAGCGCCTGCGTAACCGTGGAGCGTTGCGAAAACGATCAAAAGGCCGATCTGAACATAGAGGTTCTTAAAGATCGGCCAAACGGAATTTGAAATCTCTTGCAGAGTTTCCATCAAAAGATCTGAAACCCTTTTGACCTAAGACAAAATTCGGCAAATTCCTGCAGCCAATCGTGGCTGACGCTGTAGTTCTTCCACTGCTCATCGCCGTCGCGGTGAAGCGTCATATCGTCCGGCGCATCGGTTATCGACAGATCGGCGTAAATACGTTTGTTGGGTGCGAGCTTTGGCAGGAATTCGCTTTGAATACGCGTGCCTATCTCGTGCGCATCAGCCATCGAGATCTTAACGCCGGTGGCGTTGTAATTCATCTGCCGCAAATCGCCCTCGCCGATGATGTTGAGGCTGCGTATCACCTCGAGTGCGGCTTTCCAATGCCATACGTTGGCCGCAAATTCGAAGTTCTCGCTGCCGAGATCAGTTAGTGTGAAGCTCATATTTAATACCTAGAAAAATGCTAAGCGCGAGGGCGGCCTAAGTCAATCGATTTTGCCGAAAGTTTTTGTTTCGACCAGGCTCAAAGTATACTTTCGAATTAAGACAATTAAGCGTGAAGAAATATCTCGACAGGATCAAGGCCAGGCAAGCGGGCATCGCAGTCGACCTGGGAACGCTAAAAATGCTTCAGCGGCAGCACTTGCTGAATGTGCCGTTTGAGAACCTGGATATTCACTGGAATCGGCCGATCGTATTGGATACCGAAAAATTGTATGCAAAGATCGTCGGCGAGGGACGCGGCGGTTTTTGCTATGAGTTGAACGGGTTGTTTAATGAATTGTTGCGACAGGTCGGTTTTCAAACACGGCTCGTATCAGCACGCGTCTTTGACAGCGAGAAGGGATTTGGCCCTGAGTTCGATCATGCGGCGATCATTGTGACGATCGGCGAACTGGAGTACCTCGCGGATGTCGGATTCGGCGATTTTACCGTAGAACCTCTGCGACTGACAGCCGACATAGAACAGCAGGATCGTGAGGGTGACTTTGTGATAAGACGCGACGATTTTGGCGTCTTAGAAGTGGCTAAACGCGTTGACGGGGCGTGGACGCCACAATACCGTTTTGAAATGCTAGGCAGGGATCTCTCGGAATTTGCGACAATGTGTGATTTTCATCAATATTCGCCCGAATCGCAGTTTACAAAAGGAAAGCTCTGTTCGATCCTGACTGATAATGGACGGAAATCGTTGACGGACACGAGGTTTATCGTTACATCAAACGGCGAGAAAATAGAGGCGGCGGTTGAATCGGAACTGGACTTTGAGATGTTTTTGGAACGGGAATTTGGGATTGTTCCGGCACTTCGTGGTTAGATTTTATGGCTCAAACAATTTCATACGCCGATGCGGGCGTCTCGATCGACAACGCAAATCTCGCGGTCGCTAAGATCCGCGAATATGCGAGGAGCACCTTTAACGAGCGGACGCTGACCGAGATCGGCAGTTTCGGCGGAATGTTTGCCGGGGCGTTTCCGAATATGTCGGAGCCGATATTGGTCGCATCGGCGGACGGCGTTGGGACAAAGCTAAAGCTGGCGTTCGAGATGGGCATTCACAACACCGTCGGTGCCGACCTTGTAAACCACTGCGTCAACGACATCCTGGTCCAAGGCGCTCGGCCATTGTTCTTTCTCGATTACTTCGCGACCGGCAAGCTGGATCCCGACGTGACAGCGTCGGTCGTCGAGGGCATGGCCCGTGCTTGCCGCGAAAACGGCTGCGTCCTGCTCGGCGGCGAAACGGCAGAGATGCCTTCGATGTACGCCGATGGCGAATACGACCTGGCCGGCTTCATCGTCGGCGTCGTCGATAAACCAAAGGTCATCGACGGCAAATCGATCACGCCCGGCGATGTCGTTCTCGGCATACCGTCGACCGGCCTGCAAACCAACGGCTATTCGCTCGCAGGCAAATTGTTCTTTGAGATCGGCGGTTACAAAGTTGACGATTTTGTCGAAGAACTCGGCACCACCGTCGGCCAAGCTCTGCTCGAAACGCACGCCAGCTTCCTCCCGCAGATTGGCCCGCTTCTCGACGGCGGCAAGATCAAAGGCTTGGTCCACATAACCGGCGGGGGCTTTCTCGAAAATATTCCGCGAATCTTGCCCGAAGGCGTCTCGGTCGAGATCAACCGCGGCACGTGGCCCGAACTGCCGATCTTTGGAATGATGCAGCATCTCGGCAACGTCGATGAGAAAGAGATGTTCCGCACATTTAATATGGGGATCGGGATGGTCGTTGTTTGCTCTGGAAATGATATGGAAACGGTCATGAGGCTTCTTGGCGAATACTATGAAATAGGCAAGGTATCTGTTGGAAATAAAGAAGTTCACATTGCTTAATGAAACTAGGAATTCTTATCTCAGGCCGCGGATCGAATATGGTCGCTCTTGTCGATGCGGTGAGGAGCGGCGAGATACCTGATTCTCAGGTTTCGATTGTAATTAGTGACAAGGCGGGCGCGATTGGATTGGAAAAAGCTCGTGAACGAGGCGTCGAGACAATTGTTATCGAGCGAAATGGCAGACCGCGCGAGGAGCATGACGAAGAGATAATCAGCGAGTTGCGAAAGAGCGGCGTTGAGCTCGTTTGTTTAGCGGGCTATATGCGTCTCTTGTCGCCTGCATTTATTCGAGCGTTTCCGGATCGGATCATCAATATACACCCGAGTTTGCTGCCCGCATTTCCGGGCCTCGATGCGCAGAAGCAGGCTTTTGACGCCGGCGTCAAGGTCACCGGCTGCACGGTGCATTTTGTTGACGAACATCTTGATAACGGACCAGTCATTTTGCAAAAAGAGGTAGAGGTGTTACCTGGCGACACGGTTGCGACGTTGTCGGCGAGGATCTTGGAGGAGGAGCATAAGCTCTACGTCGAGGCAGTTAAGAAATTAATCACCACAGAGACGTAGAGGACACTGAGAATTTGGGAAGGTTGAATGTGCCCGCGTATCTCAGTTCTCTCTGTGACTCTGTGGTGAATTCCCTTTGACACGGCGGCTCTTTTTCCGTAAACTCAAAGTTTTCACTTTCGCACTAGAAGTGATGGAGAGTAATTATGCCGAAGAGAACATATCAACCAAACAACCGCCGCCGCGCGAAAAAGCACGGCTTTCGGGCGAGGATGGCGACCAAGAACGGCCGGGCCGTGATCAAACGCCGCCGAGCGAAAGGACGCAAGAGATTAACAGTCCACCATTATTAGGCTTTGGTTTGCCGAAGGAAGCGCGGCTGTTAAAACGCGCGGATTTCCTACGGGTTTACGATCAGGGGAAGCGTTTTGAAGGCCGTTTTATGACGGTTTTCATTTTGCCCGCGGAACAAGATTGGCATCGCGTCGGCATAACGGCGACAAAGAAAGCGATCGGTAAGGCACACGATCGTAATCGTGCAAAACGACTTCTGCGTGAGAGTTTTAGATTAAGCCGCGCCGAATTAGATCGTGTCTCGCCGAAATATGATTGGGTACTGAATGCCCGGCGAAGCATTTTGAATGTAAAGCTCGATAAGCCGCTGGCTGAGTTTCGGGCGATCGCGGCCCGAATTGAAAAGGGTGAGGATTACTTACCACAGGGATCACAGAGAAACACAGAGAAAGATTAGGCCGGTGCGGTTCTTTTTTGCTTCTCAGTGAACACGGTGCTCTCTGTGGTAAATTGCTTTAAAGCGATGAAGTTCTTGGTTTTAGATCTCTTAGGTATTTATAAGACGTTTTTGTCGCCCTTTTTCCCGCCGGCGTGCCGGTTTGAGCCAACGTGCTCTGAGTACGC
>DAIRVI010000061.1:1254-15798 GCA_036802885.1 Pyrinomonadaceae bacterium | reverse complement strand
AGCTTTGACGATCTGCTCAACGAATTTGAACTTCAAAGGCGTTCGAATCTGTTGTTGATTAATAATATTTCCGACGAGGGCTCGCGCCGCATAGGGACTGCGAGCGAAAAACGGATATCCGTCCGCGCTCTTGTGTACATCATGGCCGGGCACGTCCTGCACCACACACGTATTCTGAATGATCGATACTTGGCGTAAATGAAATATGACGCCATTATAATTGGCGGCGGCGCGGCCGGGTTGTTTTGTGCTATCGAGGCGGGGAAACGGCGCAAGAGAGTTTTGGTCATCGAGAATAACGCTGAAGTTGGCCGCAAAATTGTAATTTCGGGAGGCGGGCGTTGCAACTTTACGAACCTCAACACCCAGCCGGAAAATTTCATATCTCAAAATCCGCACTTCTGTAAATCCGCTCTCTCGCTCTACACGCCGCAGGATTTTGTATCGCTGGTTAGAAAACACGGGATCGCATTTTATGAAAAAAAGCTTGGACAGTTGTTTTGCCGCGAGAGTTCAAGGCAGATAGTTGAAATGCTGGTTGCGGAATGCCGAGCTGCGCGGGCTGAGATAAAGACGGGCTGCACAGTGATGCGGGTTGTTAAGGACACGGACTTTCGCGTAGAAACGAATCACGGAGTTTTCGAATCAAAGAGTCTGGTCGTCGCATCCGGTGGGCTATCTTTTCCAAAGATCGGAGCAAGCGACTTAGGGTACCGCATTGCTCGGGAATTCGGATTGAAAATTGTCGAAACGCGGCCGTCGCTCGTAGCGCTAGTTCTGGCCGGTAAAAGCTATCCGGAGCTCGCAGGCGTTTCGCTCGACGCGGTTGTAACTGCCGGCGAGCACAGCTTTCGCGAAAACATCTTATTCACTCACCGTGGACTGTCGGGTCCCGCGATTTTACAAATATCCAATTACTGGAAGAAAAATCGACCTATCTCGATCGATCTACTCCCTGAGATGAACGCAGTTGATTTGCTTACGAAGGGCGGCGAGAGCCGGCAGAGTATTGGAAACT
Source organism: Pyrinomonadaceae bacterium (assembly GCA_036802885.1). GTDB lineage: Bacteria > Acidobacteriota > Blastocatellia > Pyrinomonadales > Pyrinomonadaceae > OLB17. The sequence continues at coordinate 14,780 of DAIRVI010000061.1, read as the reverse complement.
ACCTGAGCCAGTTTCTGCCTTTGCGTTTTGCTCGCGACTTTCAAGCAAGGAATTTTCGCGACAAAACGATTGCGAACCTTAATAAGTCTGAGATCGCTCGGATCGGCGAGGCAATAAATGGATGGCAAGTTAATTTTTCCGGAACGGAAGGCTATGACCGGGCAGAGGTGACGCTGGGCGGGGTTTCGACGAATGAGCTTTCTTCAAAAACTATGGAATCGAAAAAGATCTTAGGCCTTTATTTTATTGGCGAAGTGGTTGATGTTACCGGCTGGCTCGGAGGATATAATTTTCAGTGGGCATGGTCGTCGGCATTTGCTGCCGGAAACTCGATTTAAAAATAAGGCGGGGGAAACGTCTCCCACACCGTTTCCCCCTATTTTCGCGGCGCATACAGGGCGTATGCAATCCGCGAAAGCTGTACAAAACTGTTAACCGTTATATAAATGTTGCATTTCAAGTTTCATTTGGTATACTCATTAATTGAATGATTGTTGAAAGTCTTACACGATTATAGAATTATGTCAAGCACAAAGTTAACGCCTGCCAAAAATACTGAGTTTGTTGCAAGATTTGTCGAGGCTTGCGGTACTCACGAACCGGCTCGAATTCAACGTTTGTTGAATATTTCTTACCAAACGGCCAAAAATTACCTACTTGGCAGGATGCCGCAGGCTGATGTCCTGATTACGATCGCAGACCGTACATCTTATTCATTAGATTGGTTGCTGACCGGTCGGGGAAAAAAAATTATCGAGCGTGCCTCGTCGGAAGACACACCTATACTTACTGGCCAAATGGAAGCATTTGTCAGGCGGGTCTGTGTGGAAGTAATCAACGAAATGAACGGGAGGCAAGAAATTTCCCAGCCAAAAGTCGTCGTATTACAGTCCAGCGAGTTAATGTCGGAAAAGGTGATGGACGAAACCAACGCCCTTACCGGGAGACAACCGTAACGGCCTTAGCGGCCGGATTTGTTTCTATTTATAGAAATTAATCCCGAGGTACTGTTTAATTGCAACAAGTACTACGTTCTCGATCGTGATTGTGTCCTTATCAATCGTTTCAATTATTGGTTCGCAGTTTGCGGCACATTCGTGAAAGCCTCCGCTGCCCATGTCACCCGACATTCCGGTCGAACCTAACAAAGCCATCATTAGCGTAACTTTTAACATTGTTTTCATTTTATTCTTCTCCTAGTTGTTTTTGTCTTGATACCAAACGCGTATCGCGACTATACTATCAGACAACGTTCGACCTGATAGTATGAAGACTCTCCACGTTCTAACAGCAAATGAAGTTGCCGTTTTGGTTAAACGTGTATTTAAACTTGAGAGGTGCGGCAAATATGAAAAGGCGATCGGCGAGTTAGTAGATATTTGGCCTGATTTTCTTGAACAGCCGCAGGTTGAAGGCTTTGAGCCCGAGCTTGCAGGTGAATTATTATTGCGATGCGGCAGTCTCATCGGGTTTCACGGCCACAACAGTCAATTACAGTTTGCTCAGGATCGTTCCAGGGACCTTCTAATGGCGGCGCGAAGTCGCTTTGTAAGCCTCGAAAATACCGAAAAGATCGCAGAATGCGAGAATTATCTTGCGCTTTCGTATTGGAGGACGGGCGAGCAAAACGAAGCCCAGATCTGGATCGAGGAGTCGTTCTCACGAGATTTATCTGATTCAAACCTAACCCGACTCTTTTCTCACATCATCCAGTCGCTGATCAACGGTGCAACAAAACAATATGGCGAAAATCTCAACCGGCTCCGGAATCTCGAGACGGCCTTTTTGGAATGCGATGATGAATGCCTAAAAGGAGATTTTTATAACCATTGCGGGTTAGCCTTTAAGAATCTTGGTAATATCGCCGAAGCTCTCCATAATTTTGAACTAGCAAAGTACTATCACAAGCGCTCGCGTCACAAAATCTATCTGGGAACGGTCGAGAACAACCTTGCGCAACTCTACAAAGAGACGGGTAGATTTAGCAAAGCTCACGAAGCTATCGATAACGCGACTCAGTTATTCAGGCAGATCAAAGACAGGACACGTGAAGGATTTTCGCTCGACACCAAGGCTCTTGTTTATTTTGCCGAATCAAAATTCGACGAAGCACTGCGAACCGTCGACAAGGCTCTCTCGATTCTTAAGAAGAGTGAAAATTCAACATATATTGTCGAAACGCTACTGACGAAAGCAAAGGTACTGATCTTCCTCGACAATTTTTCGGACGCGGTAATGAGTCTTATTGACGCTGTAAATATTGCAAGGGTTCAAACAGGCGAGGATACCGCCAAGCGTCTTATTGATGAATTCGAAACTGCCCTGATCGAAAAAAATTCGTCCGCGGCAGGGAAGAATCTTGAGGTTGGCGATTTCGAGCTGATCCTCCCAGGTTCGATCGCACAATTCGGCGAATATCGCGGCGTGTGGATCAACAACACGATGCTCGAAGGCGTCGGCCTAACGAGAGGATCGCTGGCGATAATTGTCGAGGCTGATGTTAACCGCGGCGATTTGATCGCTCTTTCCGAATTAGAAACCGATGAAGTAAGTTGTGGATTTTACGATGCGGATTTTGGCATCGTTTGCCTTGAGGGAACATCGGGCGAACCGTTAATTTTCGACGAAGACAATACCCGGATTTTGGGTAAGATAGTCGGAGTTTGTAACTCGGGCAAACGCGAGGACGGCAAGATGGTTGTGAGTCTGCTAAAACTCTGAGGCCCTATCGAAATGCAGAAATGTCCATACCGTATTGATCCTTCACGTGCTCCTCTGCTGCCTTATTGACCAGACGTAAATTCTCGAGACGACGCTCGGATTTTTTGATTTGGACCAAGGTCCGCGCAGCCATCTGTTTTATCATATCCCGGCCTGCTTCCATCTCGGCTTTCATCTTTTCGCGTAGACCATAGAGTTCGGAATTCTCAGCCTCGAGTTTTTCTGCCCGCAATTCCTCTAGTCTCGTTTTTACTTGCGAAATTTGGCGGATCGTGCGGACAAGTCCGTCGCCGACGGTATCACCTTTGATCAGGTCAGGGCTGTTTCGATGGTCGGCAGCCAGTTTGTTGAGTTTCTCTTGATCGCCCGCCCAATAGGCCTTGTTGAGCTCGGCCATCAGGCCGTGACGTTTCTCTTTTTCGACAAGATCGAGAGCCAGATCCGGATGAATACTGCGGGCGAGATTGTGGTAAGCCTTTTTTGCTTCCTGCGTCGGTCGCCATTTTTCGGTACCATGCGAAGCAGCTTCTTCGGCTTTCGCCGCCGATTCCTCAGCCCGGCGTCGAAGCTCCTCAGCCTTTTTCTTGATTTCTTCGTCATCTGGAACGAGTTTAAATTCTTCTTCGGCGATCTGGGCCTCGATCTCGTCGAGATTAGCGTAAAGCCGCCCAACCTCCATTGTGTACTGAGCCTCAAACTGGTCAAGCTCGGCACGCAGATCGGCCATTTCCTCTTCCCGGTCGGCAAGCCGATCCTTTAACCGCTCGAGTACAGATTGCTTTTTATTTAGCTCTTTTTCTTCTGGGGCGATGCTCTTCATGAATATAAATTCATCGGACGCGTTAGCAGATCAACCGGGTCTTCGATATTTAAGACTTCTCGGACGAAAAATGGCTCGCCCGCGATTGTACCGATGAGAGAACCAAAATATCGCGAGCGATTTTCGATCTCCTCGAGAAAAGTCCTTGACGTAAGACGCGTCTCCGGTTCGATCGAGTCGGGATCATGAAATTGCGACTTATGAGCTCTGATCGCCTCCATTTTTGTATCGAGAAATTCGGAGATATCGACGACGAACGAAGGCACCACGCGACGAGAGAATATGTTATAGGCGACCTGCGGTACCGCAATTTTTTCATCGCCTGTTTCCTCGTCATAGCGTCGCATACTTGCAAGCCGGGCAGATTCACGGACCAATTGAGCGATGTGATCATGATCGGGATGCGGGTCGCCGATCTGATGGGTGAGAATGACCTTTGGTTTAAGTCGTCGCAGGACACGAACCAATTTCGTACGCTCGTCATCGCCGACAAAAACATGCCCGTCCGTGAGGCCGAGATTTTCTCTGAGGTCCAGCTTTAAGATCTTTGCAGCGTCAATGGCTTCGACAGCGCGGGCGTCGGGCGTTCCGCGTGTACCCATCTCGCCGGCCGTCACGTCCACGACTCCGGTTCTGTAACCGAGCTGCTTCATTTTCAACATTGTGCCGCCGACGGTGAGCTCAACATCGTCCGGGTGAGCGAAAACGGCAAGTATATCGACGCGGGTCATCCGTCTAATTTATCATAATCAGTGCTACCTCTGCGCTTACGCTGTTGGTATTCTAATCTTATGAATCTAACGGTCCTCGGATCGGGCACATCCGTCCCGCACCCAAACCGAAGCAGTTCGGCTTACTGGCTCGAAACGGCTGGTGGGTCGCTACTGCTTGATTGCTCGGCCGCTGCCCCGCTCAGAATGGCTCAATATAAGCTCGATTGGCCTGATCTAGACGCTATTTGGATCTCACATTTTCACCTCGATCATTGCGGCGGCCTCGCACCGTTTCTTGCCGGAACAAAACATGCAGCGGTGACGAAACAGCGAAATAAACCGCTCCGGATATTCGGGCCAAAGGGGATAAGCGATTTGATCGAGAGGTTTAACAATTCAAACAAATATGGCCTGCTGGACCAGCCGTTTCCAGTTGAGATAGTTGAAGTCGAAGAGCTTGAAAAATTCGAGATATTGCCGGGAATCGAGGCCGTCGCTTGTAAAACGCCTCACACGGACGAAAGCCACGCGATTCATCTTCGAGATAAAGGCGACAAAACGCTTGTTTACTCGGCTGATACCGGTTTCGATGAAAAGATCGGGGCGTTTGCCAACGGTGTTGACCTTTTTATTCTGGAATGTTCATTTATCCGTGACAAACCGGTCCAAAAGCATCTCGAACTCGCCGAGGCCCTCTTTTTGATTCGCAAAGCTCATCCGACGCGTGCGCTGCTCACGCATTTTTATCCCGAATGGGACGATGTGGATTTTACTAAGGAAATCGCAAAATTCGATCCGATTTGCGAAGTGATTGAGGCGACAGATGGACTGCTACTGGAGATATAGCCTAAGCTTTCACATTTCGTTTGGCCATCGCCATAAGATCGGCTGGCATCCACTCTTCGAAGACCTTTTCCTCGGCCCCCGCGATACCTTTAGTGCGGTTTCGCCAATCTTTGGTCGGGTCATCCTCGCGGCCCGATTGTTTGGGGTAATTTTCGACTTGTTCGAGGCTGATGATTATGCCATGTGCGACATCGTTCCAATCTTCGTTCTGAATGCCGCGTAACACGATTGGCAAACCCGCCGTCCAATCTTCCTCTGGTGTGATGTTGTCGTATTCAGGAATTGTTAGGGTATCGGTAGAGGGAAACGCTTTCCCGCTGAACTCGCTAACGATCTGCTTGGTCACGTCTTTGTATGACTTGTTCGGATCTGCCTTGCGCATCTCCAAAGCCCGCCGAAAAATATCCGATACTGTTGTTTGCTCACTCATTTTGTTTTCGATGAAATCTAATGACTAAATTACACGGATTGCGGCTTCAAATCAAAGACAACGGGCGCCCATCGACAAAAATCGTGTGCCAACTACTTGCTTGTCACAAAGCATCTGAAAAGATAGTCTTTTGAATCAAGAGGAATCATTAATGAAAAGCATTTTTGGAATAGTCATCTTGCTGCTTGCAACGACCCTTGTATTCTCGCAGAACGAACAGGCACCGATCATCGAGAAGGAGATCAGTTACAAGGACTGGACCTACAAAAGTGTCGGGAATGGCGAAGAGATCAATCTCCGCGATTTTACCAAGGGTAAAAAGCTTGTAATGGTCGTTTATTTCGCGCCTTGGTGCGGAAACTGGCGTCACGACGCGCCAATGTTAGAAAGGCTCCACAAAAAATACAAAGCGAGTGGCCTCGGCATAATAGCGGTCGGCGAATACGACCCGGTAACCGCGATGAGATCAAATCTCGAAACCCTGAAGATCACATTCCCGGCGGTCTATGAATCTGAATCACGAGGCGATAAGCAAAAGACTCTTCATTACGAATATCGTAAGGTGACCGGAGACTCGCGAAACTGGGGCTCGCCTTATTATGTTTTCCTCTTACCATCGATGATGGAGAGAAAAGGCGACACGCTTACCAAAAAAACATTTGTGATTAACGGCGAAATGATCGAGACCGAAGGCGAAAAGTTTATCCGCGAAAAACTCGGCTTTCCAGCCGTCGAAGCCAAAGCCGTCGTTGCCGAAAAAGACAAGGTCGAGGTCTGTGATCCTACAAATCCAACTACAGTTTTAAAAAAGCCAAAGCCATAAACAGAAAGAACACTGCTAATAAAAGCGGCCCGGAACCGCTTTTATTAAAGCTACCTTGGCAAAATGGCAAGAGTATCCGTCAGTTTCTGTGCAACGTCGCGGAGAGGTTCTTTCGAGGCGACAAATTTGCCGGCGATCGCAAGGTCCTCGGACTGAGCGGCGAGATCAGTGATGCCCTGGATGGTCGGCAAGTATTTCTGTAGGGCAGGCTTGGTGCGGAATTCAGATTCAAGGTTCCCAAGACCCAGTTTTATATTGCGGATCGCCTCAACGATCTCGGTCTTTTTTGCTTTTATCTTGGCGGCAGTCGTGGGCTTGAGGTTACCCGCCTTCGCATCTGCATCGGCGACCTCGAGGCCTTGGGCGATCGTTCCCAGTTTGTTGACGAAATCGTTCACGTTCGACAACTGGACATCAACCTTTTCACGAGCGGCCCTGACATCGAGTGGCGGAATGACTGTTTTGGTTACAGTTGGTTTTTTTGCCGTGCTTTTGTTTCGGGGTTTTTTCTGGGCATCTGCGGCCCCCGAAAACAGAGCAATTGAAAGTAGCACTAATATCGCAATCTGAAAATGCCTCATACCTCTTCGTTCCTGTTCAAACAATCTTAAAAATTTTATCATAGTTATAATGCATCAGCGTCATTTAGAGGTGCGCAGGCTCGGGCGAGTTGGCTACGGAAACGCTCTCGAGTTGCAAAAGGAACTTGAGACCGAGGTCATAACCGGTCGCGAGCGCGACTATCTCCTTCTGCTCGAGCATCCGCATACATTTACCATCGGCCGCCGGTCAAAGGATGGCGGCGTGCTTGCAACGGCTGATATGCTGCGATCGCTTGGTGTTGATGTGTTCGAAACAGACCGCGGTGGCAAGGTCACCTACCACGGACTCGGGCAGATCGTAGGATATCCGATAATCAGCCTTTCGCCCGATCGCGAGGACGTGCACAAGTACGTTCGTGACCTCGAAGCAATGCTCATTGCGACGATGGCAAATTTTGGCATCGACGCATTTCGGATCGAAGGTTTAACCGGAGTTCACACGACTGAGGGCAAGGTCGCGGCGATCGGCGTCCATATTAAACGCTGGGTGACAACGCATGGATTCGCTTTAAATGTGAACGCCGACCTGAGCTATTACAATTGGATCATCGCATGCGAAGGTGAGCCTGTGACGTCTATGGATCGATTGTTGGGAAGAGAGGTTGATCTAAATGAGGTAGAGGACCGGATCATCGACAACTTTCGGGAGATCTTTGACTGCAAGATTCCCATTGGCGGCGTGATGGGCGCCCAGGTTGTCCCGGCATAGATTACAAATTGAAGAGAAACTTGCAGTCACGGCGGTTTTCTTTTACCCTCTCATTTTCGCTTTCGGTTGGAGTTTAAATTAGATGAGACGTGAAACGACATCGTGGTACAGTCACAACCTGAATATGGATATGCCCCTGGTATCCTACGGACACGCCGGCTATCCGTTGCTGATGTTTCCAACAGCTGCGGCTGATTATTTGGAATACGAGCGGTTTAATCTGGTCGATGCCATCAAGGATTTTATCGAAGGCGGACTGATCCGCGCGTATTCGATCAACTCGGTCAACAAATACAGTCTTTTGAACAAGGAATCTCATCCGGGTTGGAAAGTTGAGATGCTCTCACGGTACGACCGATACGTCCTGGACGAAGTGTTGCCGTTGATACGCAATGAGTGCGGCGAGGGTGCAAAACCCTTAACTACCGGAGCCAGTTTGGGAGCTCTGCTGGCAGCAAATACATATTTCAAACACTCCGACAATTTTCGCGGTACGGTCGCGATGAGCGGCAGCTACAATATTTACAATTATCTCGAAGAGTATTTTGACGAGAACGTTTATTTTAATAACCCGATGATGTATCTGAAAAATCTCAGCGACGGTTTTCACCTGCCGAGATTGCAAAAGGCGGATTCAATCGTGATTGTAACAGGTCAGGGCGCCTATGAAGCTCCCGACCGCAGCCGCGAATTCTCAGCACTGCTTCATTCCAAAGGTATTCCTCATCGGCTCGATCTATGGGGCCACGACGTCAACCACGATTGGGTCTGGTGGCGGAAGATGCTGCCATTCTATCTGGGAGAGTTTTGCCGCTAGTCAATTAAAAAAGGGGATCGGTTAGAAAATGCTCAACCGGTTCCCCTTTCTATTTCACAGTCGCGATTCCTAGCCGTCGCCTTTCTTCCCTTTTCGCTTTGAGCCGTCCGGTTTTTCTGGCTGCGACTCCGGTTTAGGTGTTGCCTTAACAACCGGTGGCTGCACGACCGGCGGCCTGTCTGATGGAACATCCGCGGGCTTCGTCGTCGATGTGTCCGGTTTTCCCGCTTCGCCAGTCGTTGAACCGGGTAGCGGGGCATTTGGATCGATTTTAGCGCCCGGCGTAAACACGATGCCTGATCGACGGGCACCTGCGTCCGCTTCTTGTAAGTTCTCGAGTTCTTCGCGTTTACGCAATTCGCTCGCGCGTTTGATTTCTGCGGGCATCGGCGGCGGACTCGGAAAACTATCGCGCGGTTTATCTTTCATAAAGGGGATCATAAAGGCATTAAAGTACGGCACCGCACCGTGCCCGCCCGTCATGTTTCCACCGAGATTTTCTTTGCGAAGCGGATTCCCCATCCAGACACCTGTCGTATAGGTTGGCGTATAGCCGATAAACCACACGTCAGTGTGATCGTTCACGGTTCCCGTCTTTCCGGCTAACTGGTGCCCGCCCGCACTCGCTCCGGCAGCGGTTCCACCGCCGGCGACGACACCGCGCATCATTTGCACCATCGTCAACGCAACATACTCATTTGTGACTTTTGAGCTGGAGCCATCAAATTCTTCGAGCAGGCTGCCATCGCGGTTAAACACCTTGCGGATCAGGTGCGGCGCAACCCGAATGCCTTTATTCGGAAACGAAGAATAAGCAGACGTCATCTCGAGCAACGACGCCTCACTGGCTCCGAGAGCGCTCGGAAGGCTCGGCGCCATCGGGTTTGTGATACCAAACCGCCTTACCATCTGAGCGCCGGCCTGGATGCCGACCTGTTCAAGCAAGTGAACGGCGGCGATATTATATGATTTTGCAAGTGCGATCTTCATCGGGAGATTTGCCTCGCCCAGACTGCCGTCAAAGTTGTGCGGTGTCCATCCGCCCCGTTTTATCGGTGCACCACTTACGACTGACTCGGGCGTCATGCCGTCTTCGACTGCGGCGGTGTAAATAAATGGCTTATAGGCAGATCCGGTCTGTCTCAATCCCTGCGTCGCGTTGTTAAATTTGTTGGTATGAAAATCGTAGCCGCCGACCATACAAACTATTTCGCCGTTGTGAGCGTTTATCGTAGTCAGAGCAGCCTGAACCTCAGGAACTTGCTGGAGCTCGACCTCAAGTGTCTGATTTTCTTTATCAACTCCTTTCAGAAGGAATTCCGCCAGAAAGCCAGGTTTCAGTTCTTCTTTAGGACGCTTGCCGCTACGCCCCATATTTGCGGGTCGGACAATTGCCTTATAGCGGCCAAACCGAACGCCGACTTCGTCCTCAACTGTGTTCGTCTTCATCACAAGACCTTTGATGTACTCGCCTTCGGTATAATCGTCACCAAACCAATCAGGGTGTTTGAACGACTCGAGTGTCTTACGAATTTCTTTTTCATCGGTCAACGGTTGGCCATTATCGTCGACAAGTATGTCCTGATAGTCGGATCGCCAAGCACGACCGCGATCATAGGCGCGTAGTCGCTCCCGGATCGCACGAGTTGCAATCTTTTGGGCCTCGACATTGATAGTCGAATAGACTTTCAGCCCGCCTTGAGCGACCCGCGTCGTATATTTTTCTTCGAGATACTTGCGGATCTCCTCGACCGGGTAATCCCAGGCCGTTGATTTTGGCTGTGACTGATAATATGCCGTGTCGGCGAGCTTGATCGGCTGAGCTTTGGCGGAGTCGACCTCCGACTGCGAGTACCTGTCAGGGAAATACTTAGCCATCTGGTCGAGAACGATATCGCGCCGCATTTTGGCCTTTTCGATGTTACGCGTCGGAGCGTACTCAGGCGATTTCGGAATTGCGGCAAGCAGTGCAGCCTCTTCGAGATTGAGGTCCTTAATAGACTTGCCGAAATAGGTGCGTGATCCAGCCTCAAAACCGTATGCACCCGCCCCTAGAAATACGTAATTCATATACATCTCGAGGATCTGGTCTTTTGTATACAACCGCTCGATCTGCAGAGCGACAGCCCACTCGTTAACCTTACGTGTATAGGTCTGATCCTTATACAAAAACAGATTCTTAGCCAGCTGCTGGGTGATCGTAGACGCGCCCTCGGTTCTACCGGTTGTGAGATTTCGGATCACGGCGCCCACGATTCGCACCGGATCTATGCCAATATGATCGCGATATCGATAGTCTTCAATCGCAAGCAATGCATCTACAACCTTATCCGGCACGTCCTGCATCTTGACAGGGATGCGCTTTTCTATCGCAAATTCGGCCAGGATCGTTTCGCCATCGTCGGCGTAGATTGTCGTAACCTGTGGAGGCCGATAAGTCGCTAGAGCCGAAACCTCAACCGTATAGCGCGAGTTATTGAGAAAATACGAGGCCAGTACGCCGGTGAGCGCACCCGCCGACAGGGCAAGCAGCAGGGCGACTCCAAAAAACGTCAGACTCGCACGCAAACTCTTGCTCGAACCGTTCGACAAAGTTTCTGCCGATTTGAATTTCTTAATATCTACCGCCACACCCACTACCTCCTAATTAACGAAACGACGCAATTTGACACTTACCACAAATCCGATCGCGACAAACGTCGATAGAATTGCCGAGAGTCCCGCGCTCATTAGCGGCAGGGGAACACCAATAACCGGCAGTATGCCGAGGGCCATCCCGATGTTCATAAATATTTGAAACGCCATACCGCTCACAACTGCCATTATAACAAGCATTCCGGCGCGGTCCGAAGCCTCGCGGGCACCGGCGATCATCCTCGATAGCAACAAGGCGTACGCTAACAACAAAGAGACGCATCCGACAAACCCTGTGTTCTCAGCGGTTACGGCGAAGATGAAATCGGTTTGCGGCTCGGGCAAGAATTTCAAGACGCTCTGAGAAGTTTCGGTGTCGCCCTGATTTCCGGCGAGACCGCCCTTGCCGACTGTGATCGTCGATTGGATAGTGTGGTAACCGTAACCGCGCGGATCAACCTGATCGGGATTTGTGATCGCGAGAACGCGCTCCTGCTGATAGCGTTTTATCTTGCCCGTTTTCACGCCGACGAACCAAGCCGCCGGAATCAATATCGCGGCCGTGACGATGGCGATAATTAGGTACCGGATCTTGAGGCCGGACAAAAAAAACATCGCCGCAAGTATGGGCAAATATGTAATCGTCTGTCCCGCGTCGGGCTCGAGCATGATCAGCACAACCGGTCCGGCGAAGATCGCCGCTCCGACGAGCATTTCCTTTACTCGGAGAACATTTCCTTTTTTTGAGCCGAAATACTTGGCGAGCATCAACACGGTAGGTATCTTGGCGAACTCGGACGGCTGAAACTGTCCGATCAACGGTAATCTCACCCAAGCCTTTTGTCCGTTGACCTCGACACCCAGTGGCGTTATTACCAGAAAGAGCAGAACCAGCCCGATACCGTAAAAGAATGGTGCGGCATCGATGATCCGGCGGTAATCGCTGAATGCGACAACAAAAAATGCGACGAGCGCGACGACTATGCCTATGATCTGCTTTGACCAGTATCCCTCGGCCGGCAAGGCATTGTGTATCTGCCAAACGCCAAACGCGGCAATTACAATCGCAAGTAAAGTCGTCAGCCAGTCAAAGTCGCGAAGATCGCGTTTTTCGATGATTGCAACCATACGACTTAATGTTCCTCGACCTGCGGTGCTTCGACCTGCTGCAATGGGTGTTTGGCCAAATAGGCCTCGTATATACCGCGAGCGACCGGAGCGGCGTTCGAGGCGCCGAAGCCTGAATTTTCGATCAAAACAATAATTGAGATCTCGGGTTTATACGCCGGAGCGAATGATACAAACCAAGCGTGGTCCTTCTTGTCACCTACATCCTTGCCGACATCGACAACCTGGGCCGTCCCGGTTTTACCGGCAATTTCAAAGTCGGGCATCCGGATCGAACCGGCCGTACCGCCGGCATTTACAACGCCCCACATCCCTTTTAGGACAATTTCGTTTTGTTCTGGAGTCATTTTGATCAGCTTTGGCTCGGGATGTGCAAATCCAAACCCGGGCCGGGCGGGGAAAAATGTCACATCACCGACTTCGCCAACAGCGCCGATCGGTTTAATTTCTTTGAGAAAATGGGGCGTGTACATATTACCGTGAACGCCCACGCTCGAGACTGCTTTGAGCATCGAGATCGGCGTTACGACCACCGTGTCCTGACCGACGCCGGCATATACGGTTCTAATGTCAGGCCACCTGCCTTCGTTCTTTTCGACCCAGCTTCGCCAGGTTTTCGGCGTTTGGCTGATCTTCTCGTTCGGCAGATCGACCCCCGATCGCTTGTCGTAATCAAAATCCTCAACCATTTTGATCAGGCCGTCGATACCCAATTTAAGTGCGAGCCGATAATAATATCCGTCGCAGGATTTTGTGATCGCATAGCTCAAATCCGGCGAACCGTGACTTCCCATACAGCGGGTGAATTTATTACCGATCTTGATGCCGCCGCCGCAAACCAGATTTGAATGAGCGACCGTAATCGCTCCTTGCTGCAGGCCGGCGACGGACTCAGGGATCTTCCATGTCGAGCCCGGCGGGTATCGCCCCTGGATCGCGCGATTGTAAAGCGGTCGATTTTCGTCCTGCCAATATGCGGCGATCTGCTTTCGGCCCTCGGGCGTCGAGCTGCCGCGAATAAAGACGTTCGGGTCAAAGGACGGTGCCGACGCCATAGCAAAAAGTTCGCCATTGTTAGGATCCATCGCAATGACCGTCCCACGTTTTGTGACCGAATTCGCAAGTTGATTCTCGGCTTCCATCTGCAGGTCGAGATCGATCGTCGTCACAAGGTCCTGTCCTGACTGCGGCGGCATCACCTCTAACTCACTTTGAACCCGTCCCCTGCTATCCACCAAAACCTTTCGATAGCCGGGCGCTCCACGAAGGTATTCGTCGTAGTA
>DAIRVI010000061.1:0-1154 GCA_036802885.1 Pyrinomonadaceae bacterium | reverse complement strand
ACCCGCCGTGCGATCTCGGAAACCAGAAAAGCAATAAGCGTTTTGGTAAATCCATTTGCGCCCAGCAGACCGCCGCTTAGAGCATCGACGGCGACGCCCGCCAAGGTGCCGAAAATTATCGCCCGGATCGCGTTTCTCTGCAGCGCCGCAAAGACGACGATGATCAGCGGGAAATCGATGTATGCAAAGGGCTCTGCGATGTTGCGCAATGTCCATTGCAGGACGACCGCGATGATCAATGCAATTGTAAGCCGTACGCCTTCCATTCTATTTAGGTTTTACCGCGTTTGGTAATTTCTGCTCAAATTCCGTTCGTTGTGGCGGCTCGTAAAGTAGAATGCCGACTTCCTGCATTGAGTTAAGTCGTGCCGCCGGGCGAATTTGTATCTGGTGCGGAGTCGTTGCCGAACCGGTAGCCACACTAACGATCTCGCCGATCTTTAGGCCCGCCGGAAAGATCCCGTCCTGGCCGGTTGTAAAAACCGTCTGCCCAACCTGAACGTCAACGGCCCCCGGTACATACTTCATCTCAAGCAAATCCTTTTTGCTTGTGCCGCTGACGACACCTAGAGCATTCGATTCACCGATCTGGCCGATCACGGCGCCGACACCGGATTTGTCTCGCGTGACCAGATCGATCTGCGCCGTTAAAGGGCTGACGGCCGTCACGCGTCCCACGAGTCCGCCATCGGTTACGACTGGCATATTCAGCGCGACGCCATCGAGGCTGCCGCGATTCACGATAGACGAATCGAACCAGACCGACGGATCGCGACCGATGATCCGGGCTGTTAACACCTTGTATTTACTCTGTTCTTTGAGATCAAGAAGCGACCGTAAACGCTGATTCTCCGATGCCAACTCCTCTTTCTGCTTTAGCTCGACTTCCTGTTCCTGAACCCGCTGTTTCAGCTGTCCGTTTTCGTCTTGAGCCGAACGCAGGTTTGAGATGGAGGTAAAATAATTTGAGATCGACGCAGTTATGCTTGTGACCGGCGATTGGACGAAATCCGCCGCCGTCTGCGTCCAGGCGCGTACGACACGCTGTCCCGACGTGATTTCACGAGCGTCAAACGCCATCAGAATGAAATTCACAAGTAGAAGGGCGATCATCAACCAAGGGGTTATTCGCCAAACGTCTTTTTGACTTCGCT
>DAIRVI010000060.1:0-15865 GCA_036802885.1 Pyrinomonadaceae bacterium | reverse complement strand
CTTCGCGCGAGCGGGCTGTATGCGTGAGCGTGATCTGGTCCGCCGGGCCGTCAAATCCGACGGTATGCGTACCAGGTATGTTTCCGGCGCGCGTCGCGGCGATTTCGCCGACGTCAACGTGTTTTGAAACAACGTCTTTCAGCTTCAACGCCGTGCCGCTCGGCGCGTCTTTTTTACGTGAGTGGTGCTGTTCCTCAATGAATACCTCATACTCGGAAAATTTGGCGATCAGTTCAGCTGCATTCTCAACGATGCGGTAAAACAAATTTACGCCGATCGAGAAATTAGCCCCGAAGACCATCGCTCCTTTACCTTCGCGAACAATTCGCTCGATTTCTGCCCGTTCGTAGTTCCAGCCCGTCGTGCCCTCTACAAGCGGCACGCCGGCGGCGACGCAAGCACTGACGTTGCGCAGAACCGCCTCGGCCACTGTGAAATCTATCGCGACATCGGCTCCGCTAATCTTCGCCACTAACTCATCAACCGACAGCCCGGCGTCCGCGTCATCCACGACGACAGCGATCTCATGTCCTTTTTCAACGGCCAGCCGCTCGATGAGCTTGCCCATCGCTCCGTATCCGATAAGTGCTATCTTCATAAGGTTATTTCACCACAGAGTACACAGAGGACATAGAGCAAGAAGAGAACTTTAAATCTCCGTGTTCTCTGTGCCCTCTGTGGTTAATAGACGCCTGACCAACTCGACGTACAACCCGACCGCGTCTTCAAGGTCTTTCTTTAAAACAAACTCGTCTTTCGTATGAGCGACGAGGATCGAGCCGGGGCCGAGCAGAAGCGGTTGGCCCCAATTTGTCAGGTGAGGAATGTCGGTCGTAAATCGCACGACTTTTTGTTTGAAACCTTCGACGGCGAGCATCTTGACCGGCAGGCTGTAGGACAAAAGTTCAAGTTCGCCGCGATCGCGAATCACGTTCAGGAGCGCATCACGAATCGGCTCCATCGGCGTCGTCAGGCGTATCAAAATGCCTGCTTCGGCGTTTGGCGGGATCACGTTGAGGGCGACGCCGCCGTCGAGCGTTGCGATGTTGACGGTCGTCTCGCCAAAGAATTCGTCATTCGGAAAACGCGTGTGACGGACGTCATCGAGAATGTCGAGGAGCTTCTCTATCGCCGAATCGCCTTGCTCAGGATACGCCGAATGCGCCGCCTTTCCAGTTGTGCGAATCATCGCCCGGAACGCTCCTTTTGAGCCGATCGCAAGCTCGTTATCCGTCGGTTCGCCGTTGATCAAATATTCACATTTCGCTGCCAGCGGATGAAGATTTGCGACCTTAGCACCAGTTGACGCCCGCTCCTCTTCGACCGTGTAAAGCAAACCGATATCTTCAATTCCCTCTTTCCTCAATAACTCCGCCGCGACTATCTGAGCCGCAATTATCCCCTTCGCGTCGCACGAACCTCGGCCATAAATTTTTTCTTCGTCCTCGCTCGGCGCAATAAATGGCGGCACCGTGTCCATATGCGTCGAGAGCCACACACGCGGCGTTTCGTTCAAATACGCAATGACATTGTTCTGCGTGTCCGTTACCGGTTGCAGCTCGACCGTCCAGCCAAGCGACTGCAAATAATCGCGCAGCCAAAACCCAACCGTTTCCTCTTCGCCGGAGACGGACGGAATCGACATGAGAGACTCTGTTAGTTCAAAAAGAACCACTTAGAAAAGCTCCTTATGCAGCCGTTTTATCACGTCTGCGACAAATTCTTCTTTAACAACAAATGTCAAATTCACGCTCGATGCTCCGTGTGAGATGAGCGCGACGTTTACGTCGTTAATTGTTGAAAACACTTGAGATGCGAGGCCGGTCGATGCACGAAGGCCCTCGCCGACGACGCAGATGACGGCGTAGCCGGGATCGACCTCGACGTCGCCGAGGCGTTCGAGTTCGGTAGTGATCTTGTCGATCTCGGCAGTGTTATCGAGCGTCAGGGCGATTGAGACTTCACTCGTCGAGATGACGTCGATCACAGTTCGGAAACGCTCAAACACCTGAAAAACTGCACTCATAAATCCGTAGCTTCCTAGCATTCGGGCCGATGAAATCCGGAGGATCGTGATGTTCTTTTTGTGGGCGATGGATTTGATCTTATTCGGAGCCTCGGCGGAATCAGCCAGCACCATCGTGCCGACCGCATCGGGCTCGAACGTATTGCAGACGCGAACGGGGATTGCGTGATCGACTGCCGGTTTGATCGTTTTTGGATGCAGCACCTTGGCGCCGAAATAGGCAAGCTCGGCAGCTTCTTCGTAACTGAGCACGGGAATCGTGCGTGCATCGCCGCAGATACGCGGGTCACACGTCATCACGCCGGTCACGTCAGTCCATATCTGCAATTCGCCTGCCCGCAAAGCCGCTGCGACGAGCGCCGCAGAATAATCAGAGCCGCCGCGTCCTAGCGTAGTCGTCTCGCCGCCGCGATTAGCCGCGATAAAGCCGCCCATTATCGGCACTTCGCCGGCCGCGATCAGTGGTTCCAGCTCGACTTTTACTAGCTTTTCCGTCTCGTCCCAGATCGGCGTTGCGGCTCCGTATTCGTCATCGGTGACGATCAAACGCCGCGAATCGACCTGTCGAGCGTTCACGCCCTTGGCCTTCAAAACCTCGGCCAAAAGTCGTGATGACAATTGCTCACCGTAAGATACGATCGCGTCCTTGAGCATCGACAGCGGCAGGCTGCGTCGCGAAACGCGTATCAGCAGATCGGCCAACTCGCCACGGGCAAATTCGAGCTCGCCATTAAACGCATTTGGTGTATCGGCTGGAATAAAGTGACTGGAAACCTCAGTGTGCCGCTCGAAGTGCGGTTCAAGTGTGGCGATGGCTTGAGCAAAATCACCTTTCTTCGCGATCTCAAAAGCTGCGAGAAGCGCGTCCGTGACCTTTGTCATCGCAGAAACGACGACGACCGGATGCCGTTCTACCTGCGTTGATACTATGTGAAAAACGCGCTCGAACGCTGCGACGTCACCGACCGACGTGCCGCCGAATTTCATTACTGTTGGGCCTTGGCTGCTCAATCCGCTCAAATCGATCGAATCCTATCTAAAAAAGGATATTCTACGACAGAATTGTTGAAATGGCTTTAGCTACGCAGACGAAACCGGCCACAGTCTTACAAAACAGGTGGTTCCGTTTGCCCAACACGGCCGATAGTCTGATACCCAAACAGCCTGACGTCGGGCGATAGATATCCTTCTCTCACCGGCTCGGCTCTTACAAGGTCTGTACTCAAATATTTCTTGTTGTCGTCGCAAAAAACCGTCGCGATTATCGCGTCCTTGCCATATTCTTCGAGTGCGGTAAGGGCGCCGAGGAAATTTGCACCGGACGAAATACCTACGGCCAAACCGAGTTCGGCAGCGAGTTTTTGAGCCATCAAGATCGAATCTCCGTCCGAGACGCTTATGACATCATCCAGCTTGCTCAGATCGCAGATGGCAGGTATGAATTCGTCAGAAATGCCCTGTATTCGATGGCTGCCGACGTTATGACCGACGGTCAGTGTTGGCGATTCCGCAGGCTCGAGCGGGTGCATCTTGATGTCCGGGTTTTTTTCGCGAAAGAATGCAGCGGTCCCCATTATCGTGCCGCCTGTACCTACGCCAGCGACAAAAGCGTCGGGCTCAAATCCGACTTTCTCGAGCTGTGCCCAGATCTCGGGGCCCGTTGTCAGGTAATGAGCTTCGCAGTTTGCAAGATTCGAGAACTGGTGGGGCAAAAACACGCGTCCGTGCTCGTATTTGAATTCATCGGCCATCTCGATACTGCCGACAAAACCGCCCTGTTCGTGGCTGACCAGCACGACATCCGCGCCATAACTTTTGATCAGCGAAATTCGCTCCTGGCTCATCCAATCCGGCATATAAACGCGCACCGGATTGCCGAATGCATGGCCGATCGCCGCGAACGAAATCCCCGTATTACCGCTCGTCGCCTCGGCGATTACATCCCCTTTGCGAATCATATCGTCACGATACGCCGTTTTGAGAATGTGGAACGCCATCCGATCCTTGATACTGCCGGTCAGGTTAAGATGTTCGGCCTTTGCAAAAATCGTGCGGCGTTCGCCTTTGTAGTGAAAATGGATCGCGAGCAGCGGCGTGTTTCCGATCAAATTTTCAACGTAAGACGGACTCGTGGACAAGGCGCTGAAATGGCTCTGATATTCGCTTAGGCTGTTGATATTCATATGCGACGCACTCGAAAATTAGATATCATAATCGGCAAGATCTTTCTGTGCTATCTGTCACAATCTGCAAAAGATCAGCCGCACAAGACCGCTCCGCCGTTGATGTTGAGGATCTCGCCCGTGATATGCCGAGACCAGTCGGAGAGCAAAAAGCAGATCGACAAAGCGATGTCGTCGGTCGTCGCGATGCGCTTTAGCGGTATCGAATCTATCACGCTTTGCTCATAAGCTTTGTCGTCGAAAACGGGCCGCACCATCGCGGTCTCGATCCAGCCCGGAGCAACGGCATTGACGCGGATCTTCGGGCAGAGCTCGCTCGCCAGGGCCTTTGTGAACGCGATCTGCCCGCCTTTTGAGGCTGAGTAATTTGAATAATTGGCCTCGCCGCGTTGGCCCGAAGTTGACGAAACCATCACGATCGCCGCCGAATCACGTTTCTTCATCGCCGGAACGCAGGCCTTTGTCATCGCCCAAGCCGATTTCAGATTTGTGTTGATGACCTTATTCCATAGCTCCTCGGACATATCCTCGATCGGTGCTCCATCCCAAACGCCGGCATTGCAAACAAGCAGATCGATGCGGCCGAATTTTTCGAGCGTCTTGTTCGCGATCTCCTTCGCCGCCATAAACTCCGACACGTCGCCTTGTACGGCAATCGCCTCAACGCCGCGTTCCGCACACATTCGGACAGTCTCGATGGCTTCGGCAACGTTGCTCAGATAGTTAACGACAACATTCGCCCCGCCCTCAGCCAGCCGAAATGCCACTGCCCGCCCGACACCTCGCGAAGCACCCGTAACGATCGCCGTCTTTCCGGCAAAAAGATTGTTTGGAAGACTGATCGCGGTGTTCATCTCTTTCATAGACTTGTACGGAAACATCCTTTCCCGCCATTTGCGGACTTTAAGATGAAATCTCCTAACTATTATTTGTATATGAATCTATCCGTGGAATTGGCATATTGCAAATCTTCCCAGCAACGGCACTGCAAACAAGATGGTCTCGACAAGACGCAGCATAACCTTTACCGACATTGCGGCCCTGGCCGCCGTTGGCGTGTTTCTGTATCTGCTGTTTTTCAAATTGCCGTTCACGCCGTTTTATCTCGAAGACGATCACCTGATCTTCCTCGACAACGCCGCCAGAATGCTGGGCGGAGAGCGTCTATACATAGACTTTTTCCAATTCTCATTTCCGGGTGGACAGGTCTTTTACTTGCTGCTTTTCGCGATATTTGGGGTCAAGTATTGGCTTTTGAATTTCGCGATCGTCGCGACTTGGACGCTGACTTTCTGGCTCGCCCTGCGCATCTCGAAACGGGTCATTGACGGCCCGCTCGCATATATGCCGCCAATGCTGTTCGCGTTCTTCGGGCTACGCTGGTTTGGCCTCGATGGTTCGCATCGATCGCTGAGCCCCGTGTTTATCTGGATCGCGTTACTGTTGCTGCTGTGGGCACGAACTCCGATCTTACTGGCTCTGGCCGGAGCTTTGTGTGCAGCATCGGCATTTTTCACGCAGCAACGCGGTCTCGTTGCTGCGGTCGCGATCGCCGTCTTTGTCGCCGTCGATAACTACGCACGCTCTGAGTCGCTCAAGAAAACGGTGAAGGACGTTGCGATCGTCGGCATCTCGTTTGGCGTAACATTGGCCGCCCTTTGCTCATATTTTATAGCGACGGCCGGCCTCGGCAACTTTCTCGCTTCGACGCTCGAATATCCGTCGAAATACTATCACTACGATCCTTCGAACAATCCCGGCGTATTTCTGCGGCACCTGCGATACACGTTCAGCTCCGAAGCGCTGACGCTCGAATTTGTACCCGCATTGTTTTACGCTTTCGGCGTCCCGATCGCTTTGATCGTGTTTTTCGCCGTTTATTTAAGATATCGCAAGCAGCACGATTGGGAATTTTGGCGAACGCCGATGCTGGTCGCTATCCTTGCGGTTTTTCTCGTTCTCTCTACGACAGCCCCGAGTCAGGTCCGCTATTTCCCTATCGCGATACCGTCGCTCGTGCTGACGTTTTGGCTGGTCAACTTTTTCGGCGTACTCAAACGCTATCAATTACTGCTCGTTCGTATCGCGTGTCTTTGCCTTATCGCGGTATCGGCTTTCCTTTTGATAAAGATCCAGCGACGTGCTGATTACAAATCACTTACGACGACACGTGGCACCATGCTCTACGTCCAGAGCGATGCGATGGAGCGCTATGCGTTCCTGAACGAACACACCAAGCCCGGCGATTTCGTGTTCGAGACGCCATTCCCTTGTGTTTACTTTATGCTCGATCTGCGAAACGCCTCGCGATATTCGCAGTTCGTTCCGTCAGAATATACACGGCCAGAGCAAGTTTTCGCAGCGGTCAATGACCTAGAAATTACGCGTCCGCGCTATATTCTATGGAGCGGTAAAAATAACGTGCTCGACGCCGAGCGCCAAAAGGGCGACAACCTAGGGCCGCTTTCGAAGTACATTTTGGATAAGTACGAGCCCGTCGATCTGACCGCTCGGCCCCAAAATCCATCGATCGAGATATGGCAGCGAAAAGACGACATACGCCAATTTCAGTGACGCAAAATATTCTCGAAGATCAGCCCATCGCCTGGACGCCAACGCCCGAGGTTATCGAGCGTGCGCAGCTCACGCGCTTTATGAAACAGGTCGGCGTTTCGACGTGGGATGAGCTTTACGCCTATTCGATCAACGATGTAGAGATGTTCACCGCCGAAGTGTTGCGTTTTCTCGATATAAAATTCGACCCGCCATACGAAAAGCTGCTAGACACCTCCGACGGTATCGAATTCCCTCAATGGTTCAAAGCAGATTCACCGCAGAGACGCAGAGACGCAGAGAAGGCGGAAACACGACCGGTAGGGAGTGTGCTCTTTTCAGAACCGGGAGCGGTAGCGACTGGGTTTCGATCCGCCGGCCTCAACATCACCGAAATGTGCCTCGACCGCTGGCAGACGGACGAGATGAAAGACCAGCCGGCGGTGATTTGGGAAGGTGAGGAAGGTCGGGCGGCAATACTACCCTATGGCTGGTTATTTGAACAAGTTCAACTCTGCTCGCGTGGTTTGCGTGCGCTTGAACTCGGAAAGGGGGATGCCATTGGGATTCACTTACCAATGATTGTGGACACGATCATTGCCTTGCTGTCGATCAATCGAATCGGAGCAATCGCAGTTCCAGTTTTTTCTGGCTATGGTGTCGAAGCTATCGCCAGCAGGCTTAATGCGGTTGGAGCCAAAGCACTCTTTACGTGTGACGGATTCCTTCGGCGTGGGAAATTCTTCAATGCTTTCGAAATCGCCACTAACGCAGTTCGAGATTGCCCGTCTATTCAAAAGGTTATCGTTTCAAACTCAACTTTAGACCAACTGCCGGACCACACACCAACTGGGCAGTTCATGGAGTTTGACGATTTGATGTCGTGGAGCGATCACTTTCAGGATGAACCGCTAGAAAAAACCTCCGCCGAAGACCCGCTGATTATCCTCTACACCTCCGGCACGACCGGCAAACCGAAGGGCATTGCTCATACGCACGCGAGTTTTCCGATCAAGGCGGCGCAGGATATGGCGTTTGGCACCGATGTCGGCAAAGGCACGCGCATCTGTTGGTACACGGACATCGGCTGGATGATGGGGCCTTGGCTGATCTACGGGGCGTTGATAAATGGTGCGACGATCTGCATTTACGACGGCGCTCCGGATTACCCGACGCCCGACCGCATGTGGGAATTTTGCGCAAAGCACAAGGTTGAGGTTCTTGGCATCTCGCCAACTTTAGTCAGATCACTTGCCGCAGCTGAGGACACCACAAGCTCCCCTCCTTACGAAGGAGGGGTGGCATCTGCTTCGTCTTTGGATGCAGATGACGGGGTGGTTCTCTCGGCCGAGGAGAATTCAACCATTGTGGACCCGAGAACAGAGAACCACCCCGTCGGCGAAACGCCGCCACCCCTCCTTCGTAAGGAGGGGAGCTATCGTGCTCCGTTCGAGCGCCACGATCTCAGCACCTTGCGCATCTTCGCCTCGACCGGCGAGCCGTGGAATCCGGCTCCGTGGTGGTGGCTTTTCGAAAAGGTTGGCGACAGCAAACTCCCGATCATTAATTACAGCGGCGGCACTGAGATCTCCGGCGGCATCCTGATGGGCAATCCGCTGCTTCCGATCAAGCCTTGTTCGTTCCCCGCTCCTTGCCCCGGAATGGACGTCGATATCCTCGACGAGGAAGGCAATCCGGTCGGACCCGGCAAGGTCGGCGAGCTTGTCATCAAACAGCCCTGGATCGGCATGGCACGCGGCTTTTGGCAGGAAAAGGAACGCTATCTCGAAACTTACTGGAGCCGCTTCAAAAACATCTGGGTACACGGCGACTGGGCGATGCGCGATAAGGACGGCCACTGGTTCATCCTCGGCCGCTCAGATGACACGCTAAAAGTCGCCGGCAAACGCGTCGGCCCGGCCGAAGTCGAAAGCCTGCTCGTCGCCCACCCGCTCGTCACCGAAGCCGCCGTCATCGGCGTCCCGGATGAGGTTAAGGGTACGGCGATGGTAGCTTTTGTAGTGACGAGTGACAAAGGACAAGGAACAAGGGAAGAGAAATCTTCTGACTCGTCGCCCGTCACTCTTCACTCGTCACTCGAAACAGAGCTGAAAGCTCTAGTTTCGAAGGACATGGGAAAGCCGCTCGCTCCGTCACGTATCCACTTCGTCTCCGCTCTGCCAAAAACCCGCAACGGGAAAGTTATGCGCCGCGTGATCCGCTCCGCTTATCTAGGCGAAGACCCCGGCGATCTTTCCGCACTCGAGAACCCAACCGCAGTTGAAGAAATTAGGAAGCAAAGTAACAAGTGAAATTTGAGACCGTCAGCAACAGAAACATTGGCCGAATGTGCGACGAATTGGCGCAGATCGATCCGCACCTCGCCACCGTGCATGCGAAATACGGCGCTCCGCCGCTGTGGGACCGCCAGCCGGGCTTTGCGACGTTGCTTTACATTATTTTGGAGCAGCAGGTTTCGCTGTCTTCGGCGAAAGCGTGTTTTAATAAGCTGGCCGCACGCGTCGGCGATGTAGCGCCGATAAATGTATTGAATTCAACAGATGCGGAGCTAAAACGAGATGGTTTTAGCCGTCAAAAAACGTCGTATGCACGGCACCTGGCAGAGGCCGTCTTAGAAAAACGCATCGACCTTGGCGGTCTGCACTTGCTCGAGGACGAAGAGGTAAAATCCGAACTGACCGAACTCAAAGGCGTCGGCACCTGGACGGCGGAATGTTACCTGCTGATGGTTTTGCTGCGGCCCGACGTGATGCCGCGAGGCGACATCGCATTACATGCGGCTTACCACAAACTAACTAGCTGTGAGCAGAGGCCTAACTCAGATGAGTTTATAGAGATCGCGGAAAAGTGGCGGCCATTCCGATCGGTCGCCGCGAGGCTACTGTGGCACTATTACCTGAGTGAAAGGGCTAAGAAGTGAAATAGCGAAAATGTGAAAGTGTGAAAAAGTTTGGCCCTCGATGATCACTTTGCCCTTACACTTTTGCACTTTTTCACACTTTCACTTACGGTTTTACTGATGAAGATCCTCGATGTCGGCTGCGGAGCAAATAAAACGGAAGGTGCTATCGGCCTCGATTATAATCCGCGAACGGGTGCTGACGTCATTCATGATCTGGCTGACCTGCCGTACCCTTTCGCCGACAATGAATTCGATCTCGTGGTTTCAAATCACGTCGTCGAACACGTTCCCGATGTCATGGCCTTTATCGGCGAACTGCATCGCGTCACACGTCACGGCGGTCGCATCAAACTGCTCACGCCGCATTACACCAACCCCGATTGGGCAAACGACCCGACGCATCGTAACCACATAAATTCATACACCTTCAACACATTTCTCGCAGGCCGTCAGGTGTTCGATTTTTACACCGACATACAGCTAAGACCAATCAAGTGTTATGTTTCGCTCGCCGGCTTGTGGAAAGCCTTGGGCATTGAGTTTCTTGTGAATCTCGACCAAAAGAACTACAAGCTGCGATTCTTACGTAAGTTTTGGGAGCAATATTTGAGCTTTATCTTTCGCGGAAAGGAACTGCAGTTCGAATTCGAGGTCGTTAAGAGTATTAACGACAAAGACACTACGGGCACAAAGGACGAATAAAATTATTTTTGATACTTCGCGTTCTTTGTCCCTTTGTGGTGAATATTTCCTGGTTTTAAAGCAAACTATTCCCGAACTTTTACGCATCTGTTATCGTTAGAGAATCGACTCGATATTTTGTTGAGGTAATTGAATGAAAATCAAATTTTTTGCTTCTGCCGCGATCGCGGTTTTACTGTGTAATGCAATTGGTCTTAGCGCCGGCGATACGCACGGCTCAAGGGCAAAAAAGCGCGCGGCTGCACGGCTGGTTGCATTGCTCCCGGCATCTGACGGCGTTGCCGTTTTCGATTCGAAACGATTTTTAAATGACGCCCTGCCAAAAGTGCTCTCGGCAAATCAGCCGATGCTCGGTGAGATCATGGGTAAGATCAACGAAATGGAAAACCGAACGGGCATTGACCTGCGCAAATTCGATCAGGTCGTGGTCGGAGTAGCCGTTAAGCAGGTTTCGGCAAAAGAGATGGACTTTGAACCTGTAGCCATTGCCAGCGGCGACATCAACGCCGGGGCTCTGGTCGCGGTCGCAAAACTTGCGTCAAATGGTACCTACCGGGAAGAAAAGATCGGCGATAGAACCGTTTATGTTTTCTCAACGAAAAATGTGATAAAAAAGACGTCGGTTAAAGTGACAAATTCGAAGGTCTCGGGCGCTATAGACCGTGCTTTGACGGGTTTAACTAAGGAAATCGCCGTAACTACGCTGGATAAAAATACTCTCGTACTTGGCTCGCTGCAAAGGGTTCGAGAAACGCTGGAAGGAAACTCGCACGTCAGCTCGGACGTCAGCAGTCTGCTTTCTGTAAAGGAGACAGCGGTCATGAGTTTTGCAATGAAAACACTGGGTGGAATGTCTAAGATACTGCCGCTCGACAATGACGAACTCGGAGCGAACATTGACGCGATCCAATATATTGCAGGCTCGGTGGACGTTGCCGCTGCCGGAACATCGCTGCAAATGATGGCCCGAACGAAAAAGCCTGATCAAGCATCGGGATTAAAGGATATGCTCGAAGGCCTGCAGATCGTCGGCGGGGCAATATTCGGCGGCTCAAAGCGTGCCGACCAGAAAATCTATGGTCGGATGATAAAAAGCGCGAAATTCGAAGCCCGTGGAACGGACGTTACGTTTGATATGCTCGTGCCGCAGGCTGATATTGACGCCTTGATCGTCGGCATTAAATAGGAAAATTAGCCGCAGATGGACGCAGATACACGCAGATAGAAAAACCAACACGGCTTTTTCATATCTGTGTTTATTTGCGTTTATTTGCGGTTAATTATTTTCTTCGCCGTCGGTAACCTTCCGAGCGTTGCCGTGCAAATTGGTCGAGATCGCGATTGTATTTGCCGTCGTCGCCCAATAGAGGAAATAATTGCAGATCGCGTGAAAGATAGGCGGCGCGAAGTTCGACAGGACGCGGCCCGGCCTTAATAACGCGAACCTTACTTCCCCGAATATCCCCAATCCACGCTGCGAATTCATCCGCCCGCCCAACCGTCGCTGAGAGCAGCAAGAGCCTTATTCGCGGCGGCGACAAGATGATCGCCTCTTCCCAAACGTGTCCGCGTTCCTCATCAGACAGATAATGGGCCTCGTCCAAAATTACAAAATCCGTTCGCACGTCAAAGCCCTCGCGCAAGGCGTCGAAAAGCTGGTTGCGGTAAATCTCTGTAGTGCCTACTATTAGAGGTGCATCGGTGTTCTCTTTGCGGTCGCCGGTCAGAATGCCGACGTTTTCGGCGCCGAATTCTAGGGAAAACTCGGTGTATTTTGAGTTCGTCAGAGCCTTAAGCGGTGTCGTGTACCAAGCTCGTTTGCCGGCGTCGAGCAATCGGCGAATTTCCTCGCGAGCGATCCACGTCTTGCCGCTGCCTGTCGGAGCGGTCACCAATACATCTTCCGTCTCTATTGCACTTAGGGCCTCTAACTGAAATGCGTCGGGCTTAAATGGCCGCGGTTCCGGTACGCCGATGCCCGAGAGCAGACGCTCAACGGCACGCGTTTGCTGTGGCGTTTGCGGAATAACGACACGAGGAGCGGAACTTTCGCCTGCAAAAAAACGTTTATCTCGTAGTTCACCTTTAGGACGCGACTTTGATGCATTGTCTCGATTCCGGCGGCGATTGCGGTTCTGATTGCGGGGCATAAGCGAGATGTTAAATGTAAACGGCCCGAAAGTCTAATCTTTTCAAAAGCTTGGTGAAAATGATAAAATATTTAATTGCGTCACAACGATTTGTGATGCAAAAGCGTCTAAATCGGAAGCTAGCATTTATGGCTGATTTCAGGACGACTTTTTGGTAAGTGTTATGTTTGAGCAATCTTTATACGAGTCGGAACCGGTCGCGACACCTTTGCAACAGGGCGACTTGTTTCACAATTACGAGATCAGGAACTGGGAATTATCGAAGCGAATTTACCAGATATTAGGTGTGTCCGCGTTGGTAAACGTCTTTGCTCTCTTTATTTTCGCTCAAACCTCACTTTTGACGATGAAGGGCTGTGACAGTCCGCTCGTCGGCCGCGTCTGCCAGGTTTTGGATACCGTTTATGTGGGCACAATGCTATTCGGCACGGAGCGCGAGTATGTAGACGCCGCATACGACAAGACCGATCTTGGCGACTCGGAGATAACGTTTGTCGACGTCTCGGGCGAGACGCCGCCGCTGTCGTATCCAGAAGGTTATTTTCAGCTCGCGAATCCGGAACAGTACCAGGCATCGCTTGATCAGGCTAATAACCTGACGATGACCTCGGGAATCCCCGGAATTCCTGACGGTTTTCCGATCACTACGCCGTTAACAGGCAACAGTATAATCGACACGCCGCAGAAATTGCCGACACCGAATCCGAATGTGGTCGAGGGAAACTTGCCGACTTTCGGCGACCAAGGAGTTGCTGCGAACCCTACCACGCGAAAACGTGGCCGGGGTGGACGCGTAATCCGGGTACCTGATATTGACGACACCGCAACCGCGGATGAAAAGCCGACCCCAAGCCCGGATCCGACACCATTGTCTAGCGAAGCGGTCACAGCTATAGAAATAAACAAAAAACCGCTTGCGGATGTCGCAGATGATGTAGCGGCCAAATGGGACGCAAAAGAGATCGATCTCAACCAAAATTTTACGATCGTGGTGGACGGCGTGCTGACAAAAGATGGCAAGCTCGATCGTGATAAATCTAAGTTCGACGTCAAGAAGCAGACTGGCGACCCTAAGATGATCGATGTCGGAAAGGCTGCAATGGAGGCACTTGGCGACAGCGGTTACCTGAACTATCTAAAGCTGCTTGGGGTCGATAAATTGAGCGCCAAGTTAGTGCAGGACGACAATCAGATCACCGTGGTGATCACCTCGGGCCAAAAAACGCCGGAACGAGCAAGTACGATTGCCAGCGGCATTAGCGGTTACATTTTGATCGGAAAAACGGTTGTAAAAAATCCGAGCGACGAACGCACCTTGCTTGACGGAGCTAAAGTAACGTCCGACGGTAAGAATTTTGTCCTGAATTTTGCAATCCCCAAACCGATTGCTCAGGAAATGATCACCCGTAAATTAAAGGAAGCTCAGGCAAAAAAACTGCAGAAGCCACAGCCGAACGGAAACTCTTCTATCCGGCCCGGTGACAATACTGCGCAACATTAAACCTTGAATAAAAGTAAGAGCCAAAATTCAATTCTCGTCCTGGCGACGCTTGGCGTGTATCTCGGCCTTGTGATCGCAGGAGCGACGCCGCAGGTTTTGGCAAACGCGGCGATGACGCGTCAGTTTGACGTAAAGGACGAGATCGAGGTCAAGGATGATCTTGATAACAAGCCTGACGATGAGCGCACTCCGGTTACGACCTCGGTTCAGATCTATCTCGAGGATGTCGAATATTTTCTCGCCACTCTTGGACGGCTAGGATCCAAGGGAAGGTTTGACCCGAAAAAAGATACATTCAACGTTGCCCAAAACACACTTCTTCCGTGCGTCGATAGTAATATTGCGGGACGCTACACGCCGATCCGATTTGATAGCTCGAATGAGTCACCACGGCGTGCTATGGAGTATTTCAGCCGCGGGATGGTTTACGGCTACTCGCTTGGCGACTGTATAGATAACAACGAATTTAATGGTGTAACGGCTGCGGATTCGCGATTCACATTTGCGCTCAACGACAAAGCGTTTTCGGTAAATGTCGCCGTCAAAAAACAGTCGCCGCAACGTGCATTGGATCTCCTGCGAGAGCTCGAAACGACGCTCAAACTTTATTCGACGCGGGAGAACACCAACCTTCGCCAAAAGATCATAGAGAACACAACTTTCCGGTCGGACAACGACCAGGTTTTTGTGGTTACCCACCTTCCTCGTGCCGGTCTCGACGCCCTGCTTGCAACAGACGCAAAGTAGCGGCGAGCGGATCGATATTTCAACCTTTCCATTTTCACTCGCCATTCCAACAGCTTTGAGTACCGCCTTTAGGCGGCCTCATCGCTATCCAGAAGCCGGCTAAATCCGGGACTCCAAACGAGGAAAACATGGCTGTTAACAGTTTTGCAGATAAATTAGTAAAGAAGATTTTTGGGTCGAGCAGTGACATTTTTTTGAAGAATGTTAAGCCGACCGTCGAACAGATAAACGCCTGGGAACCGAAGCTCGAAAAGCTTTCGGACGCCGAACTTCAGGCACAAACGCCGAAGCTTAAAGAGATCATCGTGAATGCTCTAAACGGTATTGACGATAAAGAAGAACGCCGTAAGGCTGAGCAGGATATCCTGCACGAGATCCTGCCCGAGGCTTTTGCCACTGTCCGCGAGGGCTCGCGGCGCGTCACCGGAATGCGGCACTTTGACGTGCAGATGATTGGCGGCATCGCCCTGCATCAGGGCCGTATCGCCGAGATGCGAACGGGCGAAGGTAAAACGCTTGTTGCGACCTTGCCGTCGTACCTCAACGGCCTTACCGGACGCGGCGTCCACGTCGTCACGGTCAATGACTATCTCGCGGCACGCGATGCCGAGTGGATGGGCAAAATTCACACATTTCTTGGGCTTACGGTCGGCTGTATCCAGAACGATATGGACGACGTCGAGCGAAAGGACGCCTACGCCTGCCCGATCACGTACGGCACTAACAACGAATTCGGCTTCGATTACCTTAGGGATAATATGAAGTTCGACGTTGATTCGCTCGTCCAGCCGGATCACTACTTCGCTATCATCGACGAGGTTGACTCGATCCTCATAGACGAAGCCCGTACGCCGCTAATTATCTCGGGTGCCTCTGACGAAGCTACCGACAAATATTTCACCGCAAATGAGATAATACCGATGCTCGAACGCGGCCACAAGGACGAAGAAACGAAGGTCACGACCGGCGATTACCTCCTTGATGAGAAGAATCACTCGTCCGTTTTGACCGAGGCGGGCGTTACAAAGGCCGAGAAACTGCTCGGCGTCTCCAACCTCTATGATCCGGGCAATATGGATC
>DAIRVI010000059.1:2157-16050 GCA_036802885.1 Pyrinomonadaceae bacterium | reverse complement strand
CCACGCGCGGAGGCTCAGAAGACTCTCGGTTGCAACACCGCAAACGTTGCGGGTAAGTACGCTTATGCGGGCTTTGGAACCATACATCCGGGAAATCCTGCCGGCTATCCGCCAGGTCTATACAATACTGTCGCAACGCTGTATATGGACGGGATGGGGAACTATACCGTAACAGCAAAGACAAGTTACAACGGGATGATCGTTCCTGAGGAATTTGCCGGCACATACGAAGTCGGAGATACATGCGACGTTACTTTCTATTACAACGGTTTCCCGTCCGTGTTCGCATATTTCACAAATAACCGAAGTGAAACACGTGCGATGTCAACGATCCCGGGAACTAATATAACAATGCTCACTGTAAGAAAGTGATGAACAATAGTTAAATATGCAGCAGTAAATATGCCGCAAAGAAGGCAAATATGCCCGTACCGAAATATGATTCAGATAGGGTTGAGACGACGGAGTCTACAGTCTGTTTGTCGGTAACGCAAAGGAAGCTCGTGGCATGTTACTGATTCAAAGCATTACCAGTACGACAATGTCAGTTGAGGAGTAAATCAAATTAGCTAACATTAACATCGAGCGGCGCGAGATACTGGTAACCGCATTCGGCTGAGGTGTTGCCTGTGGCGGCAGCCTCCGCCGAATGCTTATTCTAACTGATGATTCTTAATAAGCGCGCGCAAAGACAACGCGTTTGGTTGCGGCATTGCCGGAGTAAATGCATTTACCGGCTTCCTCTGCGACGTTGAGCGGAATGCATCGGATCGTAGCTTTGGTTTCGCCCTTTATCTTCTCTTCGGTTTCGGGAGTGCCGTCCCAATGGGCGAGGATAAAGCCGCCTTTCTCGATCTGTATTTTGAAATCGTCCCAAGTATCGACCTTAAATGTATTTTCTTCGCGAAATTTCAGGGCTTTTTGATAGATGCTCGCTTGAATTTCATCCAGAAGCGACTTGACGTGAGCGACAATGCCATCTAGAGGTTGAGATTCCTTTGTAAGCGTGTCCCGGCGAGCGACTTCGATAGTATTGTTCTCAAGGTCGCGCATTCCGAGGCCAAGGCGAATGGGCACGCCGCGTAGTTCGTATTCGGCAAACTTCCAGCCCGAGCGTTGGTTATCGCTGTCATCGTATTTAACAGAGATTCCGGCCGCTTTCAGTTCCTCTACGACCGGCGCGATCCTTTGGCTGATGGTCGCCAGATCTTCCGGAGTTTTGTGGATCGGGACGATAACGACCTGTATCGGCGCAAGTTTCGGCGGCAGAACGAGTCCCTGATCGTCCGAATGCGCCATTATCAGAGCGCCCATCAACCGTGTGGAAACGCCCCACGAAGTCGCCCACGGAAACTCGAGTTCATTTTCCTTATTGACGAATTTTACATCAAAGGATTTCGAGAAATTCTGTCCGAGGAAATGCGACGTGCCGCATTGCAGGGCCTTACCGTCCTGCATCAGCCCCTCGATACAATAGGTTTCGACGGCGCCGGCAAATCGCTCATTCGGCGATTTTAGCCCTTTCAGCACAGGCAGGCCGATCCATTCTTCGGCAAATGTCGCATAAACGCCGAGCATCTTTTCAGTTTCCTCGATAGCTTCTGCTTCTGTTTCGTGCGCCGTATGGCCCTCCTGCCAGAGAAATTCGGTCGTGCGCAAAAATAGTCGCGTCCGCATTTCCCAACGCACAATATTGCACCATTGATTTATCAGCAGCGGCAGGTCGCGCCAGGATTGGATCCAGGTTTTGTATGTGTTCCAAATGACCGTTTCAGAAGTTGGGCGAATAATAAGCTCTTCCTCAAGCTTTGCGTTCGGATCGACCATCAGGCCACCGTTTGGATCGACTTTAAGTCGGTAGTGCGTGACCACCGCACATTCCTTTGCAAAGCCCTCGGCGTGCTCCTCTTCTTTTTCAAGAAAAGATTTTGGGACGAAAAGAGGGAAGTATGCGTTCTGATGCCCGGTCTCTTTGAACATATCGTCGAGCGCACGCTGCATTTTTTCCCAGATAGCAAAGCCGTACGGTTTGATTACCATACAGCCGCGAACCGCAGAATTCTCTGCCAAATCGGCTCGTTTTACGATCTCGTTATACCACTCGGAATAGTTTTCCGACCTTTTTGGAAGCGACTTGCTCATAAGAAATTGTTCACCACAGAGCCACAGAGGACACGGAGTAAAAATATAGATAATACGGCAAAAACAATAGCGAGACAATTTGTGATCGATCCAATCTTTACAATTCGTTCTCTGTGTTCTCCGTGTCTCTGTGGTAGAATCCCCTCTTTATGAGCGAATTCACACTCGATTTCCAAGACACTGAGACAGCCTTTGCGG
The DNA here is from genome assembly GCA_036802885.1 of Pyrinomonadaceae bacterium. Classification (GTDB taxonomy): domain Bacteria; phylum Acidobacteriota; class Blastocatellia; order Pyrinomonadales; family Pyrinomonadaceae; genus OLB17. Next base: position 13,710 of record DAIRVI010000059.1, on the reverse strand, counting down.
ACAAATCCAATGCGCAGCTTAAAGAGAAGTACCGGCTCTTTAAGATGTTAGATTCGCCTTTTTTAAATGCGATAGGCAGTACGGCGGCCAAATTTGCATTATCGATCGGGCTGCCGGTCGAGGGATTGATAAAGGCAACGATCTTTGAGCAATTCTGCGGCGGTGAGTCGATCGAGGAATGCAGCTTGACCGTCGAGGCTCTCGGACGATCCGGCATTGGCACTATTCTGGACTATTCGGTCGAGGGTAAAACGACGGACGAAGATTTTGATAATACAAAGGACGAGATAATTCGCACAATAAAGCGTGCAAAAGACGATCCGAACATCCCATTTGCCGTCTTTAAAGTCACCGGAATTGCGCCGCTTGGCACGCTTGAAAGGATGAGCTCAAAAAAGAAGCTTGACGCTAAGAGTCAGGCAAAATGCGAGCGAATCCAGAATCGCGTTAATGAAATATGTGAATATGCATATTCCCTCGGCCAGCCTGTCTTTATCGACGCCGAAGATTCGTGGATACAAGACGCGATCGACCGTATGGCAACGGAGATGATGGAGCGGTACAACCGGGAAAAGCCTCTGATCTACAACACCTTGCAGATGTACCGTACCGATCGCCTGAAGCACCTTAAGGAATTGCGGCGGCAGGCGCAACTTGACGGCTATATCTATGCGGTAAAACTCGTTCGCGGTGCGTATATGGAAAAGGAGCGAGAGCGAGCCGCTGAAAAAGGTTATCCGTCGCCGATCCATGTTTCAAAAGCAGCAACCGATGCCGACTATGACGCGGCTCTCGAGTATTGTCTAAAACACGTCGAAGATATGGCGTTTGTCGCCGGCACACATAACGAGGCAAGTACACAATTTCTGGCGGCAAAAATGTACGAACGCGGCATTTCGCCCGATCACCCGCACGTTTTCTTCTCGCAGCTCTACGGAATGGGAGACAATCTCTCATACATATTGGCGAAGAATAAATACAACGTTTCTAAGTACGTGCCGTACGGCCCGGTCGCCGACGCAGTGCCGTATCTGATCCGCCGTGCGGAGGAAAATTCATCGGCCGCCGGACAAGTGAGCCGGGAGCTGGAATTGATCGCCCGAGAACTGAAACGGCGAAAGCTCGCCTGAACTTTATCGCCCTTTCCGGCGTTGATCATTGCTGCTATGTTTTGTCCAAAATGCGGAAAAGCAGATCAATCACCGGAAACGTATTGCCGGCAGTGCGGTGTGTTTTTGCCCGATCTATCAAAGCCGCTTAAGACGGGGCATACGCCTCAGGAGCACGTTACAGCCAATATCGTTTTGACGTCATTGACGATCGTGGCTGCGTTTACGCTTGCGATATTGCTCTGGGCAATACTTGGCTTTCGCGAAAACACGCATCCGCTGATCTATGTGACTGCCGGCCTGCTGTTCGCGATGGGGATCTGGCATATACAGACGCTATGGCGGATGCTGATGCTCAGAAAACATTTTAAGCAGAATCAACGAAAGGCCGGAGATGAAATCGGAGGCCCATCTGCTGTGACGGGAAAACTGCTTGCGGAGGCTGATTTCGAAAATATTGTTCCACCAAGCGTGACGGATAATACGACGAAACACCTTTCGGAAAAGGTGCGTTCTAAATCATCGTAAACCCAAAAGAAGACGGACAGATCGATCGGAAGGTTTGCTATCCAAATCTTGTTGCCAAACTGCAACCAGTGATTGCTCAGCATTACTCAGAGGCTTGTTCCCGAGTCGAGCGACTTGCGTACTTTCAAACGCTCGGTTCGTAAGGGCCAAATGAGGATGGCTTGTTTTCAATCGGTCCTGATTTGCTAATGCGGTTTCGGCAGCGTCTACGTCGAAGAAAAGATCCTCGTACGCGGCCAGATGCCAAACGACCTGACCGTCGGCTTCCGTTCTGGCCAAAAGCCTCAGCAGGCCGAATCCGCTCTCGAGTTGAAAAACCAGGAAATCTCCGGGCTGAAGGTCTTGCGGCATAAACGACAGATTAGCATAAAGCCATTGACCTCGTTAAAATTACGGCTAGGAATATGAGAACTTTGGATCACGAATCGATGCTCGCGATCGCTATTGAAGAAGCTCGGATCGGTTTGTCAGAAGGCGGCATTCCGATCGGTGCGGCGTTATTTGACGGCAATGGGACATTGCTTGGGCGTGGACACAACCGCCGAGTACAGGAAGGTGACCCGTCGGCGCACGGTGAAACCGATGCGTTTCGCAAAGCGGGCCGCCAGCAAAGTTATCGCGACACGATAATGGTCACGACTCTGGCGCCGTGTTGGTATTGCAGCGGACTTGTCCGGCAATTCGGCATCGGCACAGTTGTCGTCGGTGAGTCAGTGACGTTCCAGGGCGGCATAGATTGGCTGCGCGAAAACGGGGTCACCGTTGTCGAGATTAATTCAAAAGAGTGTGAACGGATGCTCCAGACATATATTGCTGAGAATCCGGAAATCTGGAACGAAGATATTGGTGAATAGATATGTCAAAGAACTTAACTGCCGTTGAGGCCGTGAAGACTATCAAATCGGGTGATCGCGTTTTTATTCACGGGATCGCTGCGGCGCCCGCACAGCTGATCAATGCGATGACAGATCGCGCGGACGAGCTCCGCGACGTCGAGATCGTTCATCTTCATACCGAGGGCAAGGCGCCCTACGCCGAACCGCAATACGCGGAGAGCTTTCACGTCAATGCATTTTTTGTCGGGGCGAATGTTCGACAGGCGGTGCGAGACGGTCGAGGAGACTATATACCTGTTTTCCTGTCGGAAATACCGGCCCTTTTTAGAAAAAGTGTACTGCCGCTAAATGTTGCCTTGATCCATGTTTCACCGCCTGATAAGCACGGATTTTGCTCGCTGGGCGTATCTGTCGATATTGCACGTGCAGCGGTCGATTGCGCAGACCACGTGATAGCGCAGGTTAACCCAAACATGCCGCGAACGATCGGTGACGCACTGGTAAGTGTTGACGACATCGATGCCTTTGTTGAGGTAAATGACCCGCTGCATGAGGCGCCGGTCCCGGCCCTGTCAGAGGTTGACCGTATGATCGGCGGACATATATCGGGAATGATCGAAAACGGGGCGACTTTACAGATGGGTATCGGGTCGATTCCGAACGCCGTTTTGTCGGCACTCAAAGGGCACAAAGACCTCGGTGTTCACACCGAGATGTTTTCGGACGGCCTGATCGACCTAGTGGAATCCGGCGTCGTTAATGGCGAAAAGAAAGTAAAGCATCCGGGCAAGATAGTTGCCGGATTCGCAATGGGCACACGGCGGCTCTATGATTTCATTGACGACAACCCGCAGGTGCTGATGCTCGATATCGCCTACGTTAACGACAGTGCCGTCATTCGCCGTAATCCGAAAGTCACTGCGATCAATAGCGCGATCGAGGTCGATCTGACGGGCCAGGTTTGTGCGGATTCGATCGGAACGGTGTTGTATTCGGGCGTCGGAGGCCAGATGGATTTCATTCGAGGCGCGTCACTGTCGGAGGGCGGTAAACCGATCATCGCGCTGCCATCTGTAACTTCGCGCGGTGAGAGCAAGATCGTACCTTTCCTGAAGGAAGGCGCCGGTGTCGTTACCACCAGGGCTCACGTTCATTACATTGTTACCGAATACGGGGTCGCTAATCTTTACGGCAAAAATCTGCGGCAGCGGGCGACCGAACTGATCTCGATCGCCCATCCGGATCACCGCGAATCACTTGAGGCGGCTGCTTTCGAGCGATTTCGCTCAGCCTGAACCATATTGAACTTATTTCCCGGGATTGATGACCGGCAGGCCCTTTGCGGCAAACTGCTTGTTAAACTCCCCAATATCCTCCGATTTCATCTTCGCCAGGGCCGCTAATTGACGGTCTATCTGGGCTGTTAGATCGGTAAATACGATATACGCCGAGGCCGTCGGCCCGTCGTCCGAGCCATCAACAAACGAGCTGAGCGCCGCGAGTTTGTTATTCAACCTTATCGGATAATTCAACGTATCCTGCACACTCTTCACCTTTGTCTGCATCAGTGCTTCTTCGATCTCGGTCAGTTTTTTCGCAATATCCTTTGCCTTGTCGATGAGATCTTTGTGGTCGGGGGCCTTGAGCCGCCTCGAGAGACTCTCAAGCTGCGTCCGCGTATCGCGGATGTCGAGGATAGCCTGATGCGTTTCGCTTAGTTTTACGTTGATCTTTGACATTAGATCGAATTGTTTTGCGAACTCTTCGGTTGTAGTCGAAAGTCGCGGGTCGGCCTTTATAGCAAACGATTCGGTCGTGACCGTTTTTCCGTCGACGCTTAGCCGAACCTGATAGATGCCAGGCGAAACACGCGGGCCCGCGAGGGAACCGCCCCACATTATCAATCCCGGAACCGTCGTCGCATTTGGCAGGCGATAATTCCAAACGAAAGTGTTCAACCCCGCTTCGGCTGGAACCGGCGGCTCACCGGCTTGCCCAAATCCCGTTGGCGCTGGGCTGGGTTGCGGCGCACCGGCTGGCGGATCGGGCCGCTTGCTAAATTTTCGAAGCACTTTGCCGGTTGCATCGAGGAATTCGATCGCAATTTCGGTCTTTGGTTTCTCTCTCAAATAGTAATTTACGAGGGCCCCATTTGCGGGATTTCGTCCAACGGTCGCGGTTGGCGGAAGATTGCCGCCGCCGCCCGCGGTGCGATAGGCATCCTCGGGTTTGAAGAGAAATGCGTCGGCCTTTTGAGCTTCTGCTAGCTGATAAAGGATCGGCAGATTATCGAGAACGTAGAAAGATCGTCCCTGAGTTGCGACAACCAGGTCTTTTTCGCGTTTTTGAACTGTGATGTCCGTAATCGGAACGACCGGAAGATTAAGTTGCAGGCTGAGCCAGCTTTCGCCATCATTCGTCGAATAGTAGATGCCGCGTTCGGCTCCGGCATACAAAAAACCGCGTTTATTTGGGTCCTCGACAATGGTTCGCGCAAATTGATCCGATGGGATTCCGTTTACGATCTTCTTCCACGATTTACCATAGTCGCTGGTTTTATAGAGATACGGTTTTGGATCGTCATTTTTGTAATTGGTCGCCGCGAAATATGCCGAGCCCGCGTCAAACGGCGACGCCGACACCTCGTTGATCTGTATCCATTCGGGCAGATCCTTTGGCGTAACATTACCCCACGTCCGCCCGTTGTCCTGACTCACCTGAACTAGGCCATCGTCGCTGCCCGTCCAGATAACGCCTTGCTTTACGGGCGATTCATCGACGGTAAAGATCGTGTCGTAGTACTCAATACTCGTGTTGTCCTGAGAAATCGGCCCGCCGGACGACTTTTGACGTGACTTGTCGTCGCGCGTCAGGTCGGGCGAGATCGCCTGCCACGATTGTCCCTCATCAAGCGATCGGAATAATATGTTGGCCGCCGTATAAAGGGCGTATTTGCCATCCGTTTTGTGAGGCGAAAAGAGTATCGGGAAATTCCATTGAAAGCGGTATTTTGTGCCGTCGGCGCCAGAACCCATCGGATTGTCCGGATAAACATCGACGTTCCTTTCTTGGCCGGTTTTGTGATTGTAGCGTGACAACAGCCCGTCATAGCTGCCTGCAAATACGATCTCTGAATTCTCCGGGTGCGGAGCGATCCAGCCCGATTCGCCACCGCCAACCGCGAACCAATCTCCCGTCGTGATCGCAAATCCATCCGAACGCGACGCTATCCGCACACTCGAATTATCCTGCTGCGAACCATAAATATTGTACGGAAAGTCGTTGTCAGTCGTTACGCGGTAAAACTGGGCGGTCGGCTGATCCTCGTCGCTCCAACTGGCGCCGCCATTCGTGCTCACTGTCGCTCCGCCGTCGTTTCCATTTATCATTTTCTTTGAGTCAGAAGGGTTTATCCAAAGATCGTGATGGTCCCCGTGTGACCCGCCGATAGTGGTAAAGGTGCGCCCGCCGTCGATAGATTTATGAAACTGGACGTTCAAAACAAAGACGGTATTTTCGTTTTCCGCATCGGCGTAAACTCGGTTGAAATACCACGGCCGCTGTCTGATATTGGCGTTGTCACTGACGCGCTGCCATGTTTCGCCGCTATCGTCTGAGCGAAACAGCCCGCCGTCTTTGTTCTCGACCATCGCCCACAAACGGTTCGGATTTACAGGTGAGATTGTGACGTTTATCTTGCCGAGTACACCTCCTGGCAGACCCTTGTTCCGAGAAATTTCTGTCCACGTGTCACCGCCGTCCGTCGATTTGAACAAGCCGCTTCCGTCCCCGCCGCTATCCATTCGATATGGCTTTCGCCCTATCTGCCAAAAGGCCGCGTAGATCGTGTTTGGATTTGTTGGGTCAAGGATGAGGTCGCTTGCACCTGTTTCAGAGTTTCGATAAAGTACGCGGTCCCAGGTCTTTCCGCCATCCTTACTGCGAAAGATGCCGCGCTGCTCGTTGCTGCCCCAAAGGTGTCCGATGGCCGCAACATACACGATGTCGGGGTTTTTCGGATGCACGCGCACCCTCGATATCTGCTGTGTATCGGCTAGACCGACATTCTTCCAGGTTTTTCCGCCGTCGATCGATTTATAAACGCCGTCACCGCTAGATACATTACCGCGAACGGTGTGTTCGCCCATTCCGACGTAAATCGTGTTCGGATCCGAATCGGCAACGTCGATTGCACCGACCGAGCCGGTTTTGAAAAAGCCGTCCGAAACATTTAACCAATTAGCTCCGGCGTCCGACGATTTCCAAACCCCGCCGCCCGTCGCACCGTAATAATAGACATTTGGCTGGCTTGCGATGCCCTCGACCGCGCCGGAGCGCCCGCCGCGAAAGGGGCCAATTAGCCGGTATTGAAAAGTTTTTAGCGGATCGTCCTTTTTCTGCGTCGCAGTTGCCGTTTGAGAGCTTGCCGGCAGTGAAACGAAAAGCGACAGCGCAAACACGAATCCGACGGCCACTACGCATCTGGTTATTGAACAAAAGTTAGGCAATATATTCATTAGGGCACCTCGTTCTACAAACTGATCACGGGAATTTAAACTGTTACTCAGAAAAACTAAACGAAATGTATTTCAAAAACAAATGAGCTGTCGCAAAAGTAGGCAACCGAGGGCGATGCTGGCGGTACCGTTCGGTTTGAAAGGCATCTTGATTCGTCATAGTATAAAGACTGAAGAAGAATTTCTGGTTTTTTGATTCAAACATATTCATTCAGAAGAAGAGAACTAATAATGACAAACAATAAACAGGCAGTAATAATCAGTGCGGCGAGGACGCCGACAGGAAGATTTCAGGGATTGCTAAAGGGCTTTTCGGCCCCCGATCTCGGAGCGATCGCTATCAAAGAAGCCGTAAAGCGTGCCGAAATCGGCAATGAGCAGGTCGACGAGGTCATTATGGGCTGCGTCGTCCAGGCCGGGATCGGACAGGCACCGGCGAGACAAGCGGCGTTGAAGGCGGATCTTCCGCCAGAGGTGTCGGCTTTGACGATCAATATGGTCTGCGGCTCAGGGCTGAGGGCGGTCGCACTTGCGTCGCAAGCGGTTCAGCTCGGCGACTCTGAGTTTGTGGTTGCCGGCGGTATGGAGTCGATGTCAAACATTCCGTTTGCTCTGCCGGGCGCCCGTGACGGTTATAAGATGGGAAATCAGTCGGTGGTCGATCTGATGATACACGATGGTCTCTGGTGTCCTTTTGAAAACTGGCATATGGGCAATACCGGTGAGGTCGTCGCCGAGAAATATCAGATCACGCGCGAGGCTCAGGATAATTTCGCTTTTGATTCTCACCGAAAGGCCCACGAAGCTCAGGTCGCGGGGCGTTTTAGGGATGAGATCATTCCCATTGAGATACCGCAAAAGAAGGGCGACCCGATCTTACTTGATTACGACGAGCCGGTGCGGCCCGAAACAACGGTCGAGAGCCTCGCAAAACTTCGCCCTGCGTTCAAAAAGGATGGCGGAACGGTAACCGCGGGTAATGCTCCGGGCGTAAATGACGGGGCATCGGCGCTTGTGGTAACTTCGGCCGACAATGCGGTAAGCCTCTCAATCGAACCACTCGGACGCGTTGTTGCGTGGGCTTCGTCCGGTATCGAGCCAAAGCTGATCATGATGGCACCTGTCAAGGGCGTTCAGAACGTGCTGGCAAAAGCCGGTTGGGATATGAAAGACGTCGATCTTTTCGAACTCAACGAAGCGTTCTCAGTCCAGGCTCTCGGCGTTATGAAAGAACTTGGCCTCGATATGGAAAAGGTCAACGTCAACGGCGGTGCGGTCGCCCTAGGGCACGCTATCGGCAATTCGGGCGGCCGCATTCTGACCACGCTTTTATTCGAGATGAAACGACGCGGAGCTAAACGCGGCGTCGCAGCGCTTTGTCTCGGCGGCGGCAATTCAGTTGCTCTCGCGGTCGAACGCGATTGACGGATTTTTGCAACAAACGTTCAGTGATTTTCGTTTATTGAAACAGATTAAGCGCGATTTGTCGCGATCAAAAACGGGGAAGAAGGATGACAGCAAAAGAACATAATCGTCTCGTTGGAATTTTCCTGATGGCTCATGGCGGCCTGCAAATGGTCGTGATGATTTTCATCGGCCTTATTTATGGTGTGATTGGATCGGCGATGCTGATTGGCGGAAAGAAAGGCGAAGAACAGATGGTTGGTGCCATTTTTATCGGAATGATCGTCTTGCTTGTCGTTTTGTCACTGGTGTTTGGATTGCCGCAGTTCATTGGTGGTTACAAATTGTGGAAAGAAAAGGCAAATGCCCGCACATGGGGGATCGTAGGCAGCATCATCTCTTGTTTGTCGTTTCCATTAGGAACCGCTGCCGGTGTCTACGGTCTCTGGTTTTTATTTGGCGAACAAGGTAAACAGCTCTATTTGGGCAGCGCTCATCAGCCAGTGTTTCCGAACACGCCGCAGCCGCCACCGCCTAACAGCTGGCAATAGCCTGTTGATACTTACAGTCGTTTTCAAAATCGGGTGATGAGGTGACTAAATCTCGTCGCCCGTTTGTTTTGTTCTAAAGGCGTAGTTTATTCTAAGTCTTGTAACTATTAATCTTTCGGATGAGGTGTAAAACCAAACAATGAGCGAAATTATTGGAGTTATCGGCGCCGGAACAATGGGCAGCGGCATTGCTCAAAACGCCGCGAATACGGGTTTTGATGTTGTCATGTGTGACGTGAATGCAGAGCTGGTCGCTCGGGGAATGCTCAATATCGACAAAAGCCTCGATCGTTTTGTAAAAAAGGAAACGATGACCGAGGAGCAAAAGGCCGAGGTTGTTGGGCGAATAACGACAACGACCGAACTCGTCGATCTAGGCGGGTGTACGCTCGTCGTCGAAGCCGCGTCCGAAAATTATGAGATCAAGAAAGAGATATTCGAAAAACTAGATCAAATCTGCGGCCCCGACACGATTCTCTCATCAAATACCTCATCGATTTCGATCACGAAGATCGCGGCGACCACGACCCGTCCGGACAAGGTCATCGGGATGCATTTTTTCAACCCGGTTCCACTTATGAAATTGGTTGAAGTTATCCGTGGAATTGCAACATCTGATGAGACTTACGCGAAAGTAAAAGGCGTGTCTGAGCAATTAGGGAAGGTGCCGGTCGAGTGCAACGATTCGCCCGGATTTGTATCGAATCGCGTGCTTATGCCGATGATCAACGAGGCGATCTTCGCATTACACGAGGGTGTCGCAACTAAGGAATCGATCGACGAGATAATGAAACTCGGGATGAATCACCCGATGGGCCCGCTAACGCTTGCCGATTTCATTGGCCTCGATGTCTGCCTCGCCATTCTAAACGTTATGCACGACGGTCTCGGCGACCCGAAATACCGCCCGTGTCCCCTGCTTAGGAAATACGTCGATGCCGGTTGGCTCGGGCGTAAGAGCGGGAAAGGTTTTTACGATTATCAGTAACTAAAACTAAACTCCCGCATTGCGCGTATTAGATCAGACTTTGTTATGGAAATATATATGAGAAAAATTGCTTTTATTTTATTGCTCGGGTTGGCTTTTTGCCTCAACGTGGCCGCACAAGTAAAGGTTACGCCGCTTAAAATTAAAGAACGGACGTTGGCAAACGGGCTGAAGGTCGTCTCTTTGCAGGATAATTCTAGCCCGACGGTTGCCATTCATGTGTGGTACAACGTCGGCGGCAAGAACGACCCGCAAGGGAAATCGGGCTTTGCGCATATGTTCGAGCATATGATGTTCAAATCGACCAAGAATATGCCGAACGAAAAGATGGACCGACTTACCGAGGACGTCGGCGGTTTTAACAACGCCTCGACTTGGGATGATTTCACCAACTATTACGAGGTCGTGCCGTCCAATTATCTTGAGACTCTCCTCTGGGCTGAGTCCGAGCGAATGGTGAACCTCAACGTCGACGACGCGAATTTCGCATCGGAACGTGACGTCGTTAAAGAGGAATTTCGCCAGAGCGTTCTTGCACAGCCGTACGGCCGGCTTTTCGAGTATATAAGCAGCCTTTCTTATGCCAAGCACCCTTACAAACGAGGCGTTATCGGAGATCTAGATCAATTAAATGCCGCTACGCCCGCGGACGCCAAGTCATTTTACGACCTGTATTATCGTCCGGACAATGCCTATTTGATTGTTGTCGGCGATTTTGAGCAGGTAAAGATGGACGCGTGGACTGACAAATATTTTGGTCGGGTCAGGCAACCGGAAACGTCGATCCCTCGGGTCACTGAAAAGGAACCGGTTCGGACGAAGGAGGTTCGCTTTGAAAAGACGGCTCCGAATGTTCCGTTTCCGGCTGTTGCCATCACCTATCTCGGACCAAAATCAAATGACGCCGACATTCCCGCTTTACGTGTTGCGGACAAGATCTTGAGCGGCGGCGAGAGCTCGCGGCTCTATCAATCACTCGTATACAAACAGCAAATTGCGCAAGAGGCGTCATTCAATCTCGATAACAAAGTTGACGGCGGGCTGCTTTACTTTTTTGCGATCGCGAGCGAAGGCAAACAGGCCGCTGAGCTTGAAAAGTCGCTCCTCGCCGAACTGAAACTAATCCAGGACAAAGGCGTGACGCCAAAAGAACTTGCAAAAGCCAAAAACCAGCTTATCGCCGACGCGATACGCTCGACCGAAACAAACGACGGCAAGGCCATTGCCATTGAGCGTGCCGTGGCTTACGAAGGCGATCCAAAGGCCGTAAATTCTAACGTCGCACGACTGCAGGCCGTAACGGCAGCGGACGTTCAACGAGTAATGAAAAAATACTTTACCGATACAAATCGTGTCGTGATCTATTACACGGGAGAAGAAAGTAAAAAGTAAAAAGTCAAAAGGAAAAATTATGAAGCAGCTAGAGATATTAAAGATCGTGGTTCGGCGAAGTTTCTTTGCCTTTTTCCTTTTTACTTTTGGCTTTTCGTTTGTGCTAGCACAAACGGAGACGCCGCCGGTGCCGTCGGCGCCCAAGTCGGTGACTGTTCCGGCTGTAAAAGAAAAGAAACTTAGAAACGGACTCACAGTCGCTGTCGTGCAAAAGACAGCAACGCCGAT
>DAIRVI010000059.1:0-2057 GCA_036802885.1 Pyrinomonadaceae bacterium | reverse complement strand
GGCGTTGCGATTCGTTCGGAACAAATAACACCGCTTGTTAGACGTATTCTTGTTGTCGATCTGCCAAAATCCGGACAGGCCGCTGTTGTTTACTCAAATTCGGTGCCAACCATAGGTAGAACTAATACGGCGTATTATCCTGCTTCGGTTTTGAACTCGGTTTTTGGCGGTGGATATTCATCTCGGCTTAATTACGAGATCCGGATCAAGCGTGGTCTGAGTTACGGTGCCGGTAGTAGTTTTGGTTGGCGCAGCTCAAAAGCGAATTTTTCGACAAGGGCGCAAACTAAGAATGAATCTGCTGCAAATGTTGCCGAACTCGTCCTTGAGGAATTGAAGAAATTAACATCGTCAAACGTCGCAAAGGACGAGCTCACTCCTCGAAAGTCAGTGCTCACTGGCGGATTTGGTCGTAATCTTGAGACTACGGGCGGCCTCGCCGGGGCAATTGGCGATCTCTATTCGTTTGGCATTTCGACTAGTGAGTTGAATCAGTACGTCAGTAAGGTGAATGCCGTCACGGATGGACAGATAAAGGAGTTCGCGACGCAAAACCTGCTCGGCGGTGACATTATCATCGTCGGCGACTATTCGATCTTCAAGGACGATCTTGCAAAGCGTTTTCCGGGGATGACGGTCGATGTTATCAAGGCAGACGAACTTGATCTGAGCAAGGAAAACCTGCGGAAATAAAACCCTTTGCCCACGAAACACACGAAAGTCACGAAAAATAGCTAGAATATGGTGAGCTTGATTTCGTGCTTTTAGTGTATTTCGTGGGCAAATTCTTTCATGCATAGAAACCTGAGGACATTTATCGATCTACTGCGACTCGAGAACGAGATCGTTGAGATAGCGGCCGAGGTGGATCCTTACCTTGAGATTGCCGAGATTCACCGGCGGGTCATCGGCGAAAGAGGAAAGGCGTTGCTATTCACCAATGTCAGAGGCTCGGCGTTTCCGGTCGTGACAAATCTTTTTGGGACGAAGAAACGTATCGACCTCGCATTCGGAGCGAAACCGCTTGAATTTGTAAGGCGAGCCGTTCACGCAGCAGAAAATCTCTTGCCGCCAAAGATCGGAAAGCTCTGGGAATATCGCGATCTTGCTTTCTCAGCACTAAAATTTGGAACCAAATCAACTAGTAACGCTCCCGTTTTGGAATCGCGACAATCGAGCGTCGATCTCGAAAAACTTCCATTACTACAGCTCTGGCACGAGGACGGCGGGCATTTTTTGACGCTCCCGCTCGTTTACACCGAGAGTCCTACGGACGGCAAGCACAACCTCGGAATGTATCGCATACAGCGATACGACAAAACCACGACCGGTATGCACTGGCAGATCGGCAAGGGTGGCGGATTTCACTATTTTGAGGCCGAGCAGCAAGGTAAGCCGTTGCCGGTAACAATATTTCTCGGCGGTGCGCCGGCGATGATCTTATCGGCGATCGCCCCTTTGCCCGAGGGCCTGCCTGAACTGATGCTCGCGTCGCTGCTTGCGGACGGCAAAATCGCCACGACGCCAAATCCTTTCGGTCCCGATCGACACCGTTTGATTGCGGAGGCTGAATTTGCGATCTGCGGCAGCGTCGCACCGCACGAGCGAAGGCCCGAGGGGCCGTTCGGCGACCATTACGGCTATTATTCGCTAACACACGATTATCCGGTCTTTCGTGCCGACGCTGTATTTCACCGCAAAGACGCCATCTATCCGGCGACGGTGGTCGGCAAGCCACGACAAGAGGATTTCTTTATTGGCGATTACCTGCAGGAGCTGCTTTCGCCGCTATTCCCGCTTGTGATGCCCGCGGTTCGCGATCTTTGGAGCTATGGCGAGACGGGTTTTCATTCACTTGCCGCAGCCGTCGTGCGCGAGCGTTACGCACGCGAGGCTTTGTCGGCAGGATTTCGTATTTTGGGTGAGGGTCAGCTTTCTCTAACCAAGTTCCTACTGCTGACCGACCAACCGCAGGATCTTCGTGACTTCAAATCGCTCTTTGAGTACATTCTCGCCCGCGTTGACTGGCAGCGTGACCTTTTCATTTTCAGCCAAAC
>DAIRVI010000058.1:2814-16523 GCA_036802885.1 Pyrinomonadaceae bacterium | reverse complement strand
ACAACAACCGGCGGCGCCGCGATCAGAACTAAAGTCCAAAAATTCTTCCGGTAAAACCGAACCGCGCGATCAATAAGATCTCCAGATTCCAGCGGAGACAACAACACTTTGACTTGAATATCATCACTAGTATTCATGAGAAAATCGCCGTGTTAAAGTATACAGGTCGATGCCTTAAACGAAGAAAGGGTGATGGTGAGTGACGATGAGTTGTCGTAACAATTCGGACTAGCAGGTGGGCAATAGACGGTGACACTGCCCGTATACCGGCATATGCGCAATGAAAAGACAGTCCCGCCGGTCGCGAAAATCCCGACCCTGTAGCGCAGATAGTTAAATTACTTTCCTTCTACGTTGAATTCTTTTTCATCAATCTCTTGATTAAAAGCGAATTGGTTGAGGGTCATTTCCCATTTATTCCTGACCGAATACCTGGTGGATTGAATGTCCAGTTGGATCGTGTAGCTATGAGGCAGATTAAGCTTTCCTTCCGGCTTGTAATCAGAGAAATCTTCAATAAACTTAAAGCGCGTTTCCCTATTTCCGGCCTGAGCATCAATGCCGCCGGCGCCGATTGGGGCTGCGATCACTCGATCATATTGACTCCGGACATGTTGAAAGGTTTTCGTATCAAAGTAAAGTGTGATCGTTAGGTCTGAACTGCTACGCGGTTTATACCTCAGCTTGTAGACCGATATGGCCCCGATCTTTTCCGTGCCATCAAACTCTAATTTCGCCCCGCGCTCCGCGAGATTTAACAAAGGCCATGCGGATGAGAGCGTTCCGCCTACCAACCCTTCCTTGAAGACGTTTCCGTGCATCAAAAGGAAGGTGCCAAGCGTGGAACGCCTGCCGGGCGTATTGTAGCCAACAGTGAATTTCTTTCCGTCAAACCCGAATTTCTCTCCGGAATAATTCGGGAGATCGAACTTCATCCCGAGTAAGGACTTGATATCTTCCGAGGCGAGAACGACGCCACCATCAGCTAGCAAGTTCCCACTTGCTTCGCGGAAAACCGCATGGCATGTGCCAACGACGACGCGACTGCGCGCGTCGGAACGGGCGGCCGCGGCACCGAGCGATTCGAGATGTTTGGCGATCACCTCTTCAGCTTTCATATCGACGACGACCGCCGCGGCCGCAGTTTGAGAGACGCAAAAAGGAAACAGCAGCAAAGCAGCCAAAAGGACCTGTGTCGGCGTTATAAGAGGGCGGTGATAATCACGAATATTTCTCATTTATTCCTCGGTCGAAGCGTACTGGTTCAGAAGCGAGGCACGCACCAGTCAAATCGATTGTTACCTGTGTAGGTATATTCTATACTGTGTCGTAGACGATGCTTTAAAGGTACCGCCCTATAGGGTTTTCCATGCGAGAAGCGAGTCCGTATTAGCTCAGTGCATCCACGATCGCTCCATCAGTTATCGCATTTCGGACAAGGGTTTCTGCGAGCCCATCCAAACGACCCGACCATCTCAATTAGCCGACGGCATTTGCCGATGCGCAGCCCCAAGGTCCCTGAGATCAGTTCGCAAGACGCGTCCAGACAGAACCGTCGGCATACTCAATACGCCGGATCACGATCTTCTCGGAGTACCGGGCATTTAGACCCTGCACAGGCTTTGTCGCGTCGATCACCCTTATGGGCGGGGAACTCGACTGCCCGGACAGCGCCACCTCCTTGCCGGGTCGAATCTTCACCTCGTGACTAAAAGAGCGATGCCCGGCCTCTTGCAACGTATCAGGATTCAAGAAAAAATAGTCCCACTCGATCCTTGCAATTGTCTTCGAGCCAGTATTCTTCATTCTTACGCGATAGGTGTAACGGGTCGATGGTGGCTGCTGAGACATCGTCCTTACAGACTAAGTGGGCGCAGTGTATTCGCGACTCTGCCCTTCCTTAGTCCTTACGGTGTTTCGGACAGCATTATCTCTCTGGTCTTGTATGAACTGTTGAACTTCGTTGTTCCCGGCAAACGGGTCTTCAGAGAGTGCGGGAACGATCACGCTAGACCAACTCTGCTGGAGTACGATCAGACCGCCCGGTTGGGGTCCACCAGCGCCAGATTGTCCAAAAACGACGCCCGTCGATAGAAACATGAGGATCGCGAAAACTTTCATAATAACTCCTCCGGATAATACAACAATACCGTATCGATCACTCTCGTCGCAACCAAAAAAAGGCGGTGCTTTTGGCAAAGCACCGCCGAAGGTTAATTAGCTATCCCGAGACGGGTATCAGCTAAAAGTCGAAGCGTGCACCAAACTGCACGATGCGAGGCGAGTAGGCGTTGCCCGACGAGGTCAGACGGCCGAAGTTCGTGCTGGCGATGTCAAGGTCAGCAGTGAAGAAGCTCGCGTTGTTGAGCACGTTGAAGACCTCCGCGCGCAACGTCACGCTGCTGTTCTCCGTGATGCGGAACTTCCTGATCATGCCGGCGTCCCAGTTGAAGTACTGCGGCCCGTTCATGAAGTTGCGGCTCAGGTTGCCGGTCGAGCCAGGGGCATTCGGGAAGAAGACCTGGCCGGTGAATGGCGCAGTGCCGACCGGTTGAGCGCCGCGGATGCTCGTGATCGTGTAACCTGCGGGGAGCGGTTTGGTTAGATCAAAGCCGGTCAGCGTAGGTTGTCCAGTGGCTGTTGCGGTTGCAAAGAGCACGCTCGGGTTGATGACGAAGACACCGTTCGGGGTCTTGAAGACGCCGAACAGGTTCTTGATCTGGCCTGCGGTCAGCGACGAGGACGCCGGCTGGAGGGCCGAGCGGCCCGCGCGGTTGAGCGTGCCGCGCGCGTCGATGACGCTGGTCGGGACGCCCGAGCTCCAGTTGACGATCGACGAGAACTGGAAGCCGCCGAAGATCTTGGAGAGGGCATCGCCCGAGTTCAGCCACTGCTTGCCACGGCCGAAGGGCAGCTCGTAGAGGCCATTGAAGTTGAAGGTGTGGGTGCGGTCGTATCCCGGACGCGAGTAGTCGCGGCTAGGGTTGTTGTTGTCGAGGTAGGGCTCGACGCGGGTCTGATTCGACTCGCTCTGGGTGCCGGTCACGTCGGTCAGGATCTTCTGGAACGTGTAGTTACCAGTGAACTGGAGACCGTTTACGAGGCGGCGGCGGAACTCGACCTGAAGCGAGTTGTAGTTGTAACGGCCGCCGTTGGTCGTCAGGTTCAGCACGCCGGCGTTCGGGTTGGCCACGAGGAGCTGGTTGTAGCCCGAGCCAGGGGTGATGCCGAAGCCGTTGATGACGTAGAGCTCGGCCAGCGCACCGGGCGAGCCCGCCTTGATCGGCCCAAGGATGGTGCTGTTGTTCAGAAGGCCGCCGAGCTCAAGCGACGTCAGGTAGGGCGTCGCGCGGCTGCCCACGATGGCCGGGTTAAAGCGGGCATCCGTGCAGTTCTGCGTCGGGTCAAAGGCAGTAGGCGCGATTGTCAGGCCCTGGAGGCGGCAATTCTCTCTCGCGATCACGAAGTCGGCCAGCAGGCCGCTGTTCAGGGTGCGGAGCTGCCCGTAGTCGATGGAGCGCACCAGCTGCTTGCTGTAGCCGCCGACGTAGCGGATCTCGAGCACGCTGTTGAAGCCAACCTCGCGCTGGACGCCGAAGTTGTACTCGTAGCTGCGCTGCAGCTGGATGTTCGGGTCGATGAGTGAGACCGTCCCGCCGAGGCCGCCGCCGCCGAAGCCGCCGGCCTGGGAGTTGTTCGTCACGTACGTGCGGGTGCCCGAGCCGCCAGGGCCGAAGGCCGAGACCGGGGTGACGATGGGCCCGACGGTCTGCGCACCGGCCAAACCGATGGAGCGGAACTGCGACGAGCCGGCGAGCGTGCCGCCGAGGCGCGCAAGAGCAGTATTAGAACCGAGGCCGGAGTTGTTCAGGCCCGCGTTGTCGGCGGCGCGCACGTACTCGTCGTTGTTGTAGTTGACGCGGTAGCCGCCGCGGATGACCGTCTTGCCCTGACCGGGGAAGAGGCGGCCCATGAAGTTGCGGAAGTTCGGCGTGTAGGCGACGCTGACGTTAGGACCGAAGTTGTTCTTGTCCATCTTGAAGAAGTCGCCCGGTTTGCCGGCGTTGCCGCCGATGACCTGGAACTCGCCGTTCGGGTCGAGCAGCGTCTGGAGCGCCGTCTGACCGGCCTTGATCTTGGGCTCGAGGTAGAGCTTGTCAGGGCTGTTGAGCGGCGTATAGATCTCGTAGCGGAGGCCGAGGTTGACCGTCAAGTTGTTGGATATACGCCACTGGTCGGAGACGTAGCCGGCGTAGTTGTCGAAGTTCAGTAGGCGCACCTGCGGGGAGCCGGCGATGTAACCCGAGGTCGAGCTGGTGGCGTTAACAGTCTGCGAACCGCCGCCGACGATGCCGCCGAGGAAGTAGCGCAAGCTGTTGGCACGCCCGAGGTCTGTCGCGCCGATACCGCCGGGGAAGAGGTTCGCGACGAAGCCCGGCGTGGCCGTGTTGGCGGTCGCGCCGAAGGCGTAGGTCGGAGTCACGCCGACGAAGTTGACCGCCTCAATGCGGTAGAACTGGCCCTGCCCGCCGAAGCGAATGGCGTGGTTGCCCTTAACCCAGGTCGCGTTGTCCTGAATGTTGTAGTAGTCGGTGTTGCGTCCCTGGCTCTGGAAGCTCGGCTCGGGGTTGGTGACGAGCGGCGGCGCGATCAGGAACGGCAGGCTGCGAGGGTCGGTCGTCGAGTTGAAGAACGGCTCCGAGCGCTGGTAGCCGCCGCGGACCTCGTTCGTCAGTGACGTGGTCGGCGACCAGCGCCACGCGCCGGCGTAGAGGGTCGTGGGGCCGCCCTGCGTGTTGAAGACCTGGGGCGAGAAGCCGGCCGCGATGTCGGTGCGCGCGTCGGCGTTCTTGTTCCACTTGTAGACGAAGTTGAACGAGTTCCGGTCGGTGGCGTCGACGTCGAAGCGGCCGGTGACGGCGTTGCGCGTCTCGGGGTTACCGCGCTGGAACGAGTATGCCTGGAGGAGGTTGACGCCCGTGAATACACCGTTGCCACCGGTCGGGAGCTTGCTCAGGAAGCGGCTCTGGACAAGCGGGTCAACCCCGATCGCTCCGCCCGCGTTGTTAAAGGTGGTCAAGTTTGCCCCCGACAGGTTCAGGCCCGTGCCAGAGAGGACGTTGACGGTGCGCGTCACGCCGTCGGTGGCAACATAAGTGAAGTCGCCGCCGCGCGCCGCCGGGAGCAGAGTCGTCGTGGTGATCGGCACCTGGTTGGCGAGGCGGAAGCCCTCGTAGTTAAAGAAGAAGAACGCCTTGTCTCTCAAAACAGTGGGGCCGCCTTCGCCAAAATGCGGAAGGATAGAAGGTCCGCTGAGCGTGCCGCCGAACTGGTTGCGGTTCAGGAAAGCGCGCGGGACATTGTTCAAGTTGTTGAAGAAGTTGTTGGCTGCGAACTTCGAGTTGCGGTTGAACTCGAAAAGATTGCCGTGGAAATCACGGCCGCCGCGCGGCGTCACGAGGATGACCTGTGTCGAGCCAGTGCCGTATTCTGCTCCTGCATTCTGCGTGATAACGGTGAACTCACCCGTATCGTCAACAGTGGGCTGGTCGGAGACGAAGCCGTTGCGGATGAAGTTATCCTGGACGTTCAGGCCGTCGCGGGTGTAGTTGACCGAAGAGGTGCGCTGCCCGTTGATCGAGCTGCTCGTCGGGTTTGAGCCCGCGATCAAGTTGAGCAGGCTGAGCGGGTTGCGGCCGTTGAGCGGCAGCTCTTTAACCTGCTTCGGGCTGACGGTCGTGCTCATCTCACCATTTGAGGCGTTGACAATATCGGCCCCACCTACGACTTCAACCGTTTCGGTGATACTACCGATTTCAAGCGTCGGGTTCAAAGTGTAATCACGGCTGGCGTCAATTTTCACGCCAGTCAACACAGCAGTTTTAAAACCCGGCGCCGTGACGGTCACGGTGTAAATGCCGGCCTCAAGCTGTGGAAAGGTGAAAGAGCCTTCCGAGCTTGCCTGAACCGTCTGCTCCCTGTTGGTCTGAGTGTCCTTGGCAACAATGGTTGCTCCCGGGATACTGCCGTCCGGCCCGGCGACATTACCAACCAGTCGCCCGAGGCTCCCTTGCGCAAAAGCCGACGCTGTGAATACACAGAGCGTCAGCAACAACATAAATCTATTCATAAGTGGACTCCTTAAACAATGTAAAATTTTTTAGGCCTTGCACGCGATCAACTCTTTAATAAAGTTCACCGGCAGAAGCAGGTCTTTTGGACATTTTCCAAGCGTCTATTTGTATAAATCACGTGGATGGATCTCCAAAAGTGTAAACTGCATAAAAATTAAGAGCAAGAACCATGCCACCATGCGACAACGGGCTAAGTTGTTCACGACAATGAGTTAAAGTCCAGAATGGGAATGCCGAAAGAGAAAGAATATTGATAAAATTGGATTCTTTTTCAAATTATTAGAAATTCGGACATATTCACCAATCTTTATTCCATTCCGAGCATATTGTGTTAAGAAGCCCATCAAAGACCATCATCCTCGATGATTTGCCCATCATGCCGATTTTGTCTGAATATTGTAACTCTTGATCTTTGAGTTCAGAGTAGTGGCGTTTAAGCCCAATAATCGAGCGGCGCGTGATTGGTGGCCGCCGGTTTGTTCGAGCGCCCGGCGGATCAGGTCGATCTCAAATTTCTTTACTTCGTCGTAAAAACTTACGCCGTGAGCGAGATCGATGTTATTCGAAACACCATCGGTTTCGGCCATCATTTTGAAAGCAAGTTCCGGGTCGCGAACCTCGGGCCGCAGGCATTCCATGGTGATCTCATTGCTTGGTGCAATGACGATCGCACGCTCAATGATGTTTTCAAGTTCGCGGACATTGCCGGGATAATTGTAATTTTCGAGCAACGAGAGGACCTCGGGCCGCAGATTTTCGGCAATTTCACGACCGTTTTCGGCCGCGTACTTGCGGATAAAGTGCTGCGTAAGCGGTAGGATGTCCTCGCGTCGATCCCGCAGGGGCGGGAGTTCGAGCGGCACGACCGACAGACGGTAATAGAGATCTTCGCGAAACTGACCGTTTCTAACCGCCTCTTTAAGATCGACGTTTGTCGCGGCGATGATGCGAACATCCACCTTGACGGGCGTTGTGTCACCAACGGGCGTAAACTCGCGTTCCTGAATAACACGCAAAAGGCGCACTTGCGTTTCGGGCCTCAACTCGCCAATCTCATCCAGAAAGATCGATCCTGTGTCGGCAACTTCGAAAAGTCCTTTTTTCGCCGCGACGGCTCCGGTAAAAGCACCTTTTGTATGCCCGAATAACTCCGACTCGAGTAGTTCCGAAGGAATATTCGAGCAATTTACGACAATAAAAGGATCGCCCGACCGTGGGCTGGATTCGTGTATCGCTTTGGCGACAAGCTCTTTTCCGGTGCCGCTTTCACCGGTGATCAGAACGGTTGAACGCGCCGGAGCGACTCTCTCCACAAGCCGGAAAACGTTCTCCATGACCTCTGAGCGGCCAATGAATCCCTCGCGATTGACCGAGCGGACCATTGCCTGCCGTAGCGACTGTCGTTCCTCTTCCTTGCGGCGTTTCTTTAGGCCCTTTGCGACGAGAGTTATTATCTGCTCATTCTGAAACGGCTTGCGGATAACGCCGGCAGCGCCTTTTTCCCAGGCAGAGATCGCCGTGTCGAAGGTCGCATAGGCCGTAACCATCAGCACGACTGCTTCCGGATCAATTCTGATCAATTCTTCGAGCGCGGTTAGACCCCCGATCCCGGGCATCGAGACGTCCATCAGGACAACGTCAAAGTGTTTACGCGTATATGCCTCGACCGCCTCTTCGCCCGTTTTTGACAGCTCGACCTTATGCCCCGCGCTCGAGAGGATCGTTTCGAGCACGTCGCGCATGATCTCTTCGTCGTCGCAGATGAGGATCGAACCTTTTTTCGCCATAACGACTAGAATATCGTAAATCTATCGTGACCGTCTATGCAGCCCACTTTTACTGCAAGTTAGGTGTAAGGTAGATTTAGATAAATGGCGCCAACCTACGACAAACTTGCAGGCTACTACGATAGAGCCTTTGCACCGTTTGAGCGTCGTTATCTGGGAAAGCTCCGGGCCGAGACGCTTGCACTTTTGCCCAAGGACGCGGTTATCCTCGAGATCGGCGCGGGAACAGGGGCCAACTTCGAATTTTACCCAGATACTCGGCAGGCAACGGCCAGTGAGCTCTCGATCAAGATGATCGAGGTCGCAAGAAACAAAACCGACTCAATAGATCTCGTTCAGGCCGACGCCGAGCAGCTCCCGTTTCCCGCAAACCATTTCGATGCAGCATTTGCGACGCTTGTTTTTTGTTCGATACCGCATCCCGAAATTGCATTTGCCGAATTGATCCGGACACTAAAGCCCGGCAGTAAGATCGTTCTCTTGGAGCATGTCCGGCCAAAGGGCGCGTTGGGATATTTCTTCGATTTGCTGAGTGTTTTAACTGTCGCGTTCATCGACGATCATTTCAACCGGCGAACGGCAAGGACAGCCGAAAACGCGGGGCTGAGAATTATCGAGGTGAGGGAGAAGTTATTCGGGATCTTTAATCTGATAGTATGCGAAACCGCTAAGGACTAATGCGATTTGTCTAAACCTTTTAACGAGGTACGGCGTATTACTCATCGCGGTTTTACGAGAAAGTTTAATACGCGATTATTAGATAAAAATTAGCAATGGCAATGTCAAAAACAACAAAGATCTTTTTACTTTTGGGCGGCGTTCTGTTGGCCCTGTTGATCGTCGGCGTCGTAGGCCTCATTTATATGGCACGGTCGATGGGCAGGCCGGACGTCGCAGATAACAGCGTCCTCATACTCAGTGTTTCCGGCGACCTGCCGGATTATGTTGCCGAGGAACCCCTTGCAAAGGCGTTTGGTATCAAGCAGCAGCAGTCATTTTCAAGTTTGTTAACTCAGCTTAGAAAGGCAAAGGTCGATAACCGCATCGGTGCGGTTTTGCTCGATATCGATTTTCCGGCGATCGGCTGGGGCAAGGCGGACGAACTGCGTGACGCCGTTAAGGAATTTAAGACCTCGGGCAAGCCCGTCTACGCGTATATGGAGATCGGCACAAACCGCGAATACTACCTCGCGACCGCCGCTGACAAGATATTTCTGCCGCCATCGGGCGATATCTACATTAACGGATTTTCGGCCGAGGCTATGTTTTATAAGGGCTCGCTCGACAAACTCGGCATCGAGGCCGACGTCATACAGATCGGCCCGAAGTACAAGAACGCTCCCGACCGTTACACGCGTAAGGAGATGTCAGACGGCCAGCGCGAGGTTATCAATGCTGTTCTCGATGAATATTTCACGCGGTTTACAACCGCCATTGCAGAATCTCGAAGCAAATCCGTCGAGGACGTAAAAGCTTTGGTCGACGCTGCTCCTTACAACGCCAACCAGGCCAAATCGCTCGGTCTCATCGACGACGCGTTTTATCGTGAACAGGTCGATAACGACCTCAAGGCCAAGCTCGGTTACAAGGAGAGCGACAAATTGCGGACCATCCGGGGCGGCGAATACCGCGAAATACCCTTGGACAGCTTAGGACTGAACAAGGGCGAAAAGGTCGCTATCATATACGCGTCGGGAGCGATAAATGTCGGGCGTTCGAGCAACGGACCGCTTAGTGGAGAAATGGTCGGTTCGGATACGATCGTCGAAGCTGTGAACGACGCTGCGAATGACAAATCGATCAAGGCTATCGTACTCAGAGTAGATTCGCCCGGTGGATCGGCACTTGCCTCCGACCTAATGTGGTATGCGCTCGAGAATGCAAAAGCGAAAAAGCCGGTAGTCGTTTCGATGTCAGACGTTGCCGCCTCGGGCGGATATTACATAGCTTGCAACGCGAATAAGATCGTAGCCGAGCCCTCAACTGTAACGGGTTCGATCGGTGTATTTATGGGCAAGCCGGTGGTCAAGGGTTTATACGACTGGCTTGGCGTTACGAACGAATATGTGATGAGGGGCAAAAACGCCGGCCTCTTCCGCGAGACGGAAAAATGGACGCCGGAGGAGCGGGCAAAGATGATCGAGCAGACCAACAGTATCTATTTTGACAATTTCGTGCCTAAGGTTGCCAAGGGCCGTAACAAGTCGGCCGAAGAGGTAAATACGATCGCCCAGGGCCGCGTCTGGACCGGCACCCAGGCAAAAGCCAACGGCCTGATCGACGAATTCGGCGGTCTCGAAAAAGCGATCGACATTGCAAAAGAGCTTGCGAATTTGCCGTCGGACAAAGATGTTAGACGCGTAATTTTCCCTGAGCCTAAACCGTTTTTCGAGACCTTTTTCGATGACGAGGCTTCGTCCGACACCAAGGCGCAGCAGGCTCAGGCCGCATTGCTCGAATCCCTGCCCGCCGACGTCAGACGCTCGTTCCGATTTGCCACCTTAATGGATAAAATGCAACGAGGCGAAGCGATGCTGATGCTGCCGTTCGAGCTTGAGATAAAATAGAATTGACATTCGCGCCCGTCGCGAATAAAGTCTTTAAACAGAAAAACTAAACAAGAACAAGGGAGGTTTCGGTGTGAAATTTTGTTTGTTCTTTTTCTTTTTACGTTTCAGTAATTAAACCCCCGGAGGAAAAATGGTTCGGATAATACTTGGTGTAATCGCAGGCTTTGTCGTTTGGTCGATAGTTTGGGTAGGCGGCGAGGAGACGATCGGGATGCTCTCGCCCGGATGGTATGGCCGGCATACTCTCGATGCTGAAAAGGCATTTCTCAACGGGACCGCGCTTGAGACCGATTCGACGATTGCGGTCATTAATCTTGTTAGGAGCTTTTTGACCTCTGTCATTTCGGGTTATATGGCGGCACTAGTTGCCGGCGAATACAAGCGCTCAACGATGGCTCTGGGTATTATCCTTATCCTTGTCGGGATAGCGGTCGAGTATATGTTCTGGAATCTCGCGCCCGCCTGGTATCACATATTATTTGTTCTGTTGCTTCTCCCGATGACAATACTCGGCGGCCGTTTGCGCCGCAGTAATTGAGGGCTTAAGAAGCGTGATTAGGCTTTAGACCTGATCGCGAGCGGCAGCGGCAGCCAGGGCTGCGGACGCCCATACGTCTGCTCGTTAAGTGCGTCAATTTCCCTTTCCCGCTTCGTCAGAATTTCGTCCGGCGGCAGATCGGCGGCGTTTTCGTAACAAGCATGCGTTATGCAAGGCGCTGGTTTGGCGTCGAGATGAACGAGACAACCGGTTCCCTTTTCAAACAAAGGGCAGGCAAATGTCTGGCGGAATGTATCGCCGTCGGTCGTCAGCCTGTATTCTTCGATGGCATCGTCAATTCGCTTATCGACCTCAATTCTCTTTTTCAAATCTAATCGCGCCAAAACCTGCCCGATCGCAACCGCCTCTAAACGCGAGATGTGAACGTTGACAAAATGCGCGTCGACGCAGCACGCCCCCTGAGTCTCGCAGGTCAGACAGCTTTTTGCGCGATGTTCGTAATTCTCCACTATCTCAGTTTCTAAATCGGATCTGAGCCGTTTCAGCCGCCCAAGTGCTTTCTTTTCGCTTATAAGTTTCATCTTTCGAAACAAACCCTCTTACTTGCGCTCAAGCCGCCCCATGATACAATCTTCAGGAATAGTTTTAACACATTCACGGGGGTTTATGCTCAAAGAAGGCGATAAGGCACCTGATTTTAATGCTAAAGATCAGGATGGTAAGGACGTAAAGTTAGGCGATCTAAAGGGCGAGCGCGTCGTTCTGTATTTTTATCCGAAAGATGATACGCCGGGCTGCACGAAAGAGGCATGCTCGTTTCGCGACGCAGACGACATCTATCGGGCGAAAGGTATTAAGGTTTTTGGCGTGTCAACCGACGACGAAAAATCGCATCAGAAATTTATCTCAAAATACCAACTTCCATTCGACCTTTTGGCCGATACGGACAAGAAGATAGTCAACGATTACGGTGTCTGGGGCGAGAAGAGTATGTATGGTAAAAAATACATGGGCACTAATCGCAAGACGTTTTTGATAGACGCCGACGGCAAGATCGCAAGGATATTCGACAAGGTCGATGTCGCCGCGCACGCCGACGAGGTGCTTCAGGCCTTTGGGGAAAAATAATTATGATCAAGAAAATCGACTATTTCGCAGTGCTCGTATTACTTGGTTTCACGGTATTTGTGATCGGATGTCAAAAAGACGCTACGACCGCCGTGAACAATACGGCTGCGGCGAACAATACCGCAAACGTGGCAACAGCTCCGGCCGACAATGCCGCGCGAATATCCCTCGCGGAAGCAAAGGCAAGTTTTGATGCCGGAACGGCTTTCTTTGTCGATACGCGGGCAGAGGGAGCATATAACCAGGAACACATAAAAGGTGCGATCAATGTCTCGATGGATAAACTCGAGGCAAAACTCAAGGAATTGCCCAAGGATAAAAAGATCATCGCCTACTGTTCCTGACCAAACGAACACACCAGTGCCAGTTTGGTATCTGAACTAAAACGAAAAGGATTTGAAAACGCTTACGCTTTGGTAGGTGGAACCCAGGCTTGGAAAGACGCCGGATATCCTATGAAGAGTGAAAAGTGAAAAACTAATAGTGAAAAGTTAGGAACGCTTGATGAATAATTTTTCACTTTTAACTTTTAGTTTTTCAGTAACTCGTCGCAGATGCGTCCCGCCGTTTTGCCATCCCAGAGCGGCGGGATCGTTGCGTTTACACCCAGATTTTCGTTTGCGATAACGTCAAAAGCGGCTTGCTTGATCTTTGCCGGATCGGTGCCGACGAGAACATTTGTGCCCAATTCGATCGTAACCGGACGCTCGGTATTTTGACGCAATGTCAGACACGGGATTCCGAGCACCGTCGTTTCTTCTTGCAAGCCGCCCGAATCAGTGAGCACAAGCCGTGCTCCGCTGTATAGCCGCATGAAATCGATATATCCGAGAGGTTCGACTAAGCGAATATTAGAGTTTGCAATTGTGTCCGCCAGGCCAAATTCGGCAATCTTGGCGCGCGTTCGTGGGTGAACCGGGAAAACGATGGGAAGCCTTTCGCTAATCTCAATTATCGTATCGATAATGCCGGAAAATATCGCCTTGTCATCAACATTTGACGGACGATGCAGCGTCAGCACGGCGTAATCCTGTCCATCGAGCTCCAACTCCTCTCGCACCCGCGAGCTTTCTGCGATCTTAAGGTGTTCAAACAGAGAGTCGATCATTACGTTACCTACAAAACGGATTTTTTCGGCGGAGATTCCCTCCTGACGAAGATTTTCATCCGCGTCCTGCGAGGTCGTAAAAAGCAGATCAGAGATCGCGTCAGTGAGAATTCGATTGATCTCTTCAGGCATCGTCCGATCGCGTGACCGCAGCCCGGCCTCAACGTGTGCGACCCTCACGCCGAGTTTTGCGCAAACGAGGGCGCAGGCAATTGTCGAATTTACATCACCTACGACCAACACCCAGTCGGGCTTTTCCTGCAGCACGACGGGCTCGAATTCGATCATTATCTTTGCCGTCTGCACCGCGTGCGAACCGGAACCCACGCCAAGATGGACATCCGGCTTCGGCATTCCCAGATCGTCAAAAAATGAATCCGACATCGCAGCATTGTAATGCTGGCCGGTATGCACGATCATCGGCAAAAACTCCGCCGGCCGACGCTTCATCTCGGCGTAGATCGGCGCGACCTTCATAAAGTT
>DAIRVI010000058.1:0-2714 GCA_036802885.1 Pyrinomonadaceae bacterium | reverse complement strand
GTGCAGATGATCACGCAATCTGAATTCGAGATAAGGTCGTCCGATAGCTCTTTGTTGTAGAGCGGTTCGGCGTCTCCGATAGTATAAGCGTGATCAAAAGTAACCTTTGGAACGAACGGATCGTGGTAAAACACATCTGCTCCGTCTGCCCGCAGCAGGTCGATGATCGACAATGCAGGTGACTCGCGCATGTCGTCGATGTCTTTTTTATACGCAACGCCGAGAATTAGAATTTTCGACCCGTTGACCGCCTTTTTGTCATCGTTTAGAGCGGTTGAGGCAAGCTCAACAACATACGCGGGCATTGTCGAATTAACCTGCTCGGCGAGCGAAATGAACTGCGAATCAAATCCGTGCTGACGAGCTTTCCACGACAAATAATGCGGGTCAAGCGGTATGCAATGTCCACCGATCCCAGGGCCGGGATAGAACGGCATAAAGCCAAAAGGTTTGGTCGCGGCGGCAGTCACGACCTCCCAGGTGTCGATGCCGAGAGCGTTGCAGAGCTTGGCCATTTCGTTTGCCATCCCTATGTTTATTGCCCGAAATGTGTTCTCCCAAAGCTTTGCTGCCTCTGCGACCCGCGCCGAAGAAACCGGGAAGACATTGTCCACGATCTGGCCGTAAAGCATCGCCGCAATGTCTGTCGAATCCGGCGAGACGCCGCCAACCACCTTCGGGATGTTGTGCGTTTGAAACTGAGGATTACCCGGATCTACCCGCTCGGGCGAAAAGGCAAGCAGGAAATCGACGTCGAGCTTAAAGCCCTTTTCCTCAAACATCGGTTGCAAGATCTCATCGGTCGTACCAGGGTAAGTTGTTGATTCGAGGATAATTAACTGACCGGGCCGCATGTACCTCTGGATCTCGCCGCCGGCGGTCAGAATATAGGACATATCCGGATCCTTAGTCTTACGCAGAGGCGTCGGGACGCAGATGATTATTACGTCGCATTCGGCCAAACGGCTAAAATCCGTCGTCGCTGTCAGCTTGCCGTCGTCGACACATTTCTTGAGGTTTTCACTCGCCACATCCACGATGTACGAGCGGCCCGCGTTGACCTCAGCGGTCTTCGTCTCATCCACTTCAAAGCCGATGGCGTTAAAGCCCTTTAGGCAAAACTCTACAATAAGCGGAAGGCCGACATAGCCCAGCCCGATGACGCCAATACGGGCGCGCCTTTCAGAAATAAGT
Organism: Pyrinomonadaceae bacterium; assembly: GCA_036802885.1. GTDB lineage: Bacteria > Acidobacteriota > Blastocatellia > Pyrinomonadales > Pyrinomonadaceae > OLB17. The sequence continues at coordinate 1,520 of DAIRVI010000058.1, read as the reverse complement.
AGTTGAAGATCGTCTTTTATCATTGCGTTTAAGATCAAGAAATTACCAGTGATTTGCAGAGCGAAACGAAGCGTGTTTGGCGGTCAATTTGCCCAAGTATTAAACTATGGTAAGTGCGGCGGTTAGTCAAGAATGTAGTCATAAAAGCTAATTCGCATCGCTTACAGTTCGCCTAAGCAATCATCTGTATCTATACTCAACAGGGACGGGTTCTCTCCCGCCGGCTATGAGCACAGAGATCACTTCGCAAAATCCCGTAGTTAAATCCGTGATCGAAGGCACGGCACCTCGCCCTGCGCAACTCGCGGCGTCGCGCGGTATATTGCCTCTGCCGCAGAACGACTTGCTCGAAATATTAGTCGCTTTTTATGATGGATCAGACAAAGAATTAAAGGAAAATGCACTAAATACGCTGCGCTCGCAGCAAACCGAGGCGCTCGAGTCGACGATTCGTTCCGCTGAGGTCGCGCCCAGGGTGCTCGCATATTTTGCGGAGCAAACTGAACTACCGGTTGCGATCCACGAGGCGATCGTGACGAATGTCAAAACTCCTCCGGCGGCTATTGCCGCATTTGCCGCAAAGACACAAAACGGTTCGCTGCTCGAACTGCTTTCATTCAATCAACAGCTTTTGATCCAAAATCCCGCGATCATCGATGCGATCATCGGGAATTCTAACAAAACGCCCGAAGCGGACCGGCGGGCGAGTGAAATAAAACGCGAATTCTTCGAAAAGGAGCGCGGCGCACAGCAGATCGCCAACGAGCTGCGCGCGCAGGGAAACGAAGCTGCAGCCGAATTCGTCGAACAGTCTGAATTTGGCGAAGATCTCGAGGGCTCGGGCCTCAGCATCGAAGACGCGATCCTGCTCGCCGAGCACATCGAGGTTCCTGACCGCGAGACGGATGACTCCTGGCTGAGCCTCGAATTTATCGAGGAAATCTACGAAGAATCGGAAGAGCAGCGCAAGGCGACCCTCGATAAGATCATCGGTGAGTTTCAAAACGAAGAGGATGAGATATCCGGCGAACGTATCTCGATGATCAACCGGGTGATGAAGATGGGCGTCAAGGACCGTGTAAAACTCGGAATGAAAGGCGACCGCGAGGCCCGCAACATTCTCATTCGTGATCCAAACCGCCTCGTTTCATCAGCTGTCGTTAATAATCCGCGAATAACCGAACAAGAGGTCGAACTAATTGCGTCGATGCGGTCGGTTTCTGAGGACATCCTGCGTCAAATTGCCTCGAACCGGCAATGGTCACGCAGCTACAACGTGATGCTCAGTCTTACCCGAAATCCCCGCACGCCGATGGCGAACGCTGTCACAATTATGAGTCGCCTGCAGATCCGCGATCTCCAGGGATTGTCGAAAAACCGAAATGTGTCCGACGCCGTCCGCCGCCATGCCTTACGGCTCGTCACCGCACGGACAGGCGGCCGAAAATAAATAAGCTTCATAATCGAAAGTAAATGCCATCGATCCTGAAAAAGCTCAAAACTACGCTCTCGATGATCAA
>DAIRVI010000057.1:0-16923 GCA_036802885.1 Pyrinomonadaceae bacterium | reverse complement strand
ACAAATTCAGTTGCTGATTCGACAGTTGTGAATGTAACCGTGAATCCCCAGCCGACAACCGTTCAATTTCACGGAGTGGTTTTCAACCCGGGCGGCGGCCCAATGGTCGGAATATTGGTAAGACTGACGGGAACAGCAAATGGCAATCCGGTCAATCAGACATGGACGACGAATGTGAATGGCGCATTCTTGTTCAATGTTCCTTTTGGCGGCGATTATACGATCGCACCCGAGGCCCCAAATCTCACGTTTACGCCGCCGTCGGCAACGTATACAAATGTGACGCAGACTATTGACGATGTCTATTTTGTCGCTTCCGCGGTTAACTCTGCGCCAACCGTACAGATCAACACTCCGACGAATGGGACCGTATTTACGATGCCCGTGTCTATACCGATCAATGTCACGGCGGCGGATATTGACGGTTCGGTGACACATCTTTCGGTCTCGGCTCAGAGCAGCACTTTTGTTACAACAATCGGTCAATCTAATAACGGAACTTTGGCATTCAATTGGCAGCCAAACCTGCCGGGCAATTACATCTTGTGGGTCCAGGCTCTTGATAACGGAGGGCTTCGAACTACTATATCGATCTCAATCACCGTCAATCAGCCGACTCCGGTCGCGATCTCGGGCCGCGTCGTTGATCGAAACAGTCTGGGGATTGAGGGAGTCATAGTTGAGGTCCGAGATTACGCGACGGAAAACAATGTGATCGGTTCTGCGATGACAAATGTGAATGGCAGCTACTCGGTTCTAAATATACCGACGTTTGCTAACTATGTTCTTCGTGCGAGAAAAGACGGAGTTTCGTTCTCACCGCAGCGTCGTGTGTACATCAATCTACCCGCGAGTCAGACGAACGCTGATTTTACGGGTACTCAGCAGGTCCAGCTATCGGATTTTGACGGTGATGGTGCCTCGGACCTCGCCGTCTGGCGTCCGTCGACAGGCGTCTGGCATATATCTCGCTCTGGGGATAACGGCTATTCGGCATCGCAATTCGGCGGTGGATCGTTTGGGGACGTCGTCGTGCCGGGCAATTACGACGGCGATAAAAAGATCGACTATGCGATTTACCGGAACGGAGCCTGGTACATCATGAACAGCACAAACGGCGCCGTCCGTATTGCATCATTCGGCCTCACCGGCGATCAACCTGCCCCGGGCGATTACGATGGCGACGGAAGGACCGATATTGCGGTCTGGAGGCCTACCGACGGAGATTGGCACATTTCAAGAAGTTCGGACGGAGCCTACAATGTCAGGCATTTTGGCCTGAGCGGCGATGTGCCGTTAGCCGGCGATTTTGATGGTGATGGAATTGCGGACCTTGGCATCTGGCGGCCAAGCTCAGGTATTTGGTACGTCCTCCAGAGCACGGACGGTAATATGTCGAGCATCCAGTTTGGACAGTCGGGCGATATGCCGCTCATTGGTGATTTCGACGGGGACAAGAAAGTCGATTTTACTATTTTTCGTCCGTCAAACGGCGTTTGGTATGTCTTTCAAAGCTCCGACTACGCTGTGAGTTTTATGCATTGGGGGACTTCCAGCGACAAGCCTGTGCCGGGTGATTATGACCACGACGGCAAAACGGATTTCGCCGTATTCCGTGCCTCCGAGGGAAACTGGTACATATTTCGCAGTTCCAACAACTCATATGCGGTCGCCCGTTTTGGAAGTGCCGGCGACATACCGATCCCCGCGGCTTATATTCGGTAATCTCGTAACTTCGATATGCGGAAAGTAAAGGCGCTCGAGTGGGCGCCTTTTCTTGTTTCAACGGTTATCCGTTAACTACTTTGAAGTTTGAGCAAGCTCTTTCCAACCGCTCTCGGCTTTTTTCATTGCGATCTGCAGATCTCGGGCCGCCGCGGCTGCCTGCGTGCTGGGTGCGACATCGGCGTCCTGGAGTAGATCTAGCAGCTGCGTGAATGCACCAGCAAGGCGACTGAGCGGGAAACCCGCGACCGCGACTGCTGTTGCGGGGCGTTGTTGCGGGCCGTCCAAAAGCATTTTAAGTTTTGGAATTTGAGGACTGGCGGGCTGCGATTTTTCGAGATCGGCGATCCGCCCGCGAACCTCATTTGTTAGATTTCGGGCCCGGCTGATACCCTCGTAAGCCTCCATTGAAAGGTTAAACTGGACGAGCAAACCAAGCGGCCTTGTCTTCACACGCGGATCCATTCGCACCTTGAGCGGTTGGCTAAACGATCTACCGTCAACCTTTAACGTGACCCGATAGAGTCCGGGCATAACGGCCGGGCCCTGCGGCACGAACGGAGTGTCCTTGTAGATTGCCGAGATCGGCAGATCGTAATTGTCGGACGGCGGATTCGGGTAAAGCAGATCCCAAACGAAACGCTGCATTCCGGCCGCGTTCCTGAGTGGCTGAAACGGCCTGATCCAGTACTCCGGTGGATTCACCTTCTTAAGATCGACATCGAGTGGCTTATCCTCGCTCGAAAATCGTCGGACGAGCTTTCCGGCCGAATCCGTGATCTCGAGGATGACCGCGGACTTCGTCGGCTCTTTCAAATAGTAATTGATGATCGCTCCGTCGGGCGGATTCTGCCCGGCAGGTTCCTCGGGCGGAAACGGCGTGTCGGTGTGCAGGCTGCGTTTGACGCGGGTCGCAAGCTGCGGGGCGAATAATACGACGTTTGCAGTCTTGGTCTTCGGATCTATCTGCCGCAAGGGCGTGATGTCGTCGAGTATCCAAAACGAACGGCCGTGGGTTCCCACGACAATATCGTCGTCTTTTATTACCAGATCGCGGTTCGATGTCGCAGGCATATTTAGCCGCAGCGGCTGCCAATTCTCACCGTCGTCGATCGAGAAATAGACGGCCTGCTCGGTACCGCAGAACAAAAGTCCCTTGCGAACCGAGTCTTCGCGGACGGAATTTACGATTCCGCCGTTGGGAATGCCCTTAACTACCTCCTTCCAGGTTTTACCGCCGTCATGTGTTCGCAAAATGTGCGACCGTAGGTCGTCCAGCCGGAACGTGTTAATCGCAGCGTAGGCAGTGTTTGCGTCAAAACGTCCGGCGTCGATGAGCGAGACCTTTGCCCACGATCCCAGTTGCGGCGGCGTTACATTTCGCCACGATTTTCCGCCGTCCTTTGTAATGTGAATGAGCCCGTCGTCTGTACCCGCCCATATCGTGTTGACATCCATGTATGACGGTGCGACGGTATAAATTACCCCCCGGCGGGGCATCGTCTCCATTTCCTTGGTCGCGTAAATACCGACGTTTTTTGGCACGTCCCATTTCTCACGCGAGAGGTCTGGGCTGATTATGTTCCAGGTATTGCCGCCCGTCCTCGTCGTGAATAGTACATTTCCGGCAAAAAAGAGTAGGTGCGGATCTATCGGCGAAAAGATGACGGGAGCCGTGCGCAAGAAACGATATTTGCCGGTTCTCACTGCCTCGGGCATGATGTTCTGAACGTGACGAGTGCGGCGATCAAAACGTGTGAGCTTTCCGCCATAAATGATGTTTGGATCGAGCGGATCAGGCGCGACGTAGCCATATTCTTCGACGCCGATAGTTTCCCAATCCCACGCTCCGATCGCTCCGGTTCGCCCTCGCGACGACACACACGCCGAGCCGCTTTCCTGCTGTCCGCCGCACACAGAGTAAGGAAATTGGTTGTCGGTGATAACGTGATAAAACTGCCCTGTCGGTTGGTTGTACCAGCTCGACCAAGTCTCGCCGCCGTTAACCGTTATCGTCGCACCTTGGTCAACCGCGAACAGCATTATGTCGGGATGATCCGGATTGATCCAGATTCGGTGATAATCATCGCCGCCGGGCGCGCCTTTAAAGCCCGAAAACGTCCTGCCGCCATCTGTGGATTTATATGAGGCAACATTTGCTACGAAAACCGTGTTCGGATCTTTAGGGTGAACCTTCAATTCGGCAAAATCGCTGCCACGGCCCCACAGACGCGGGTCGCCGTTTACCAAGGACCAATTCTCGCCGCCATCATTTGAAGCGTAAATTCCGGCAAACTTGGCTTGTGCATCGACGGTCGCGTAGAGCCGTTTTGGATCGCTCCGCGAGATAGCAAATCCGATGCGTCCCAAGCCTTGCTCAATTGTCGGCAAGCCTTTTGTCAGTTTTTTCCAAGTGGTGCCGCCATCTGTGGACTTGAACATTCCACTTTCTTTGCCTTGCCAAGCACCATTTTCCCAAGGCCCTTGTCTGCCCGCCCAAAGGTCCGCGTAAATGATATTCGAACTTCTGGGGTCAATCTCGACCTGCATCGCGCCCGTGTTCTCATCCTTGTAGAGCACCCGTTCAAAGTTGCGTCCACCGTCAGTAGAGCGATAAATTCCGCGTTCTTCGTTCGGCCCGTAGGGATGCCCGAGCACCGCAACAAATAGACGATTTTCGTCTTTCGGATCGACGGTTATCGAGGCGATCTGCTGGCCTTCGCGAAGCCCAAGATGCGTCCACGACTTACCGCCGTCATTCGACCGATACATTCCATCGCCAGTCGAAAGATCGGGCCGCTGAAGGCCCTCGCCGCTGCCGACATAGATGACATTCGGATTTGAAGGTGCAATTGCAATGTCGCCGATCGATCCGGTCGGTTGATCGTCAAATATAGGCTTCCACTTGCGTCCGGCGTCGTTGGTTTTCCAAACCCCGCCATTATTTACGCCTATGTAAAACACATTGGGCTGTGACGGTATCCCGACTGCCCCGACCGTCCGACCTGCGCGAAACGGCCCGATCATTCGCCATCGCATACTTTGATAAAGTGACGAATCGACCGATTGAGCCAGGTTGCCGATCGGGGTGCCGGCTAAAACCAGTAGAGCGGCTAAATATATCGTAAAAAACCGAAGATGCGATGATAAACGCGTTGACAGGATCGTCTTAGGCATTGAAAGTCTCCTCAAGTTAAATTCTCAGGATCGATGATTTGCGACAAATATAGCTCAGACACGTGCTAAACGCGAAACTCACTAGACTTAAAAGGCGCAAAAAAGGCAGCTCCTGTGGGGAACTGCCCATAATTCTAAACGTTGTTAAACTTTATGCCGATTCTCTGTCGAACTCGACCTTTGTTGCAAAAAGCATAAATGTCGGTTTTTTCGGTTTGTCATCATTTTTCGGCGGTTTTTTACCTTCGCCCGGATTGATGACCGGCGGTGGCGGCTTCGGCGGCGGCTTTTTCTGGTCGTCCTTTTGAGCGGAAACGGCAAAGCTCATGCCGGTAACCAACACAAATGTGAACAAAATTTTCTTTAAGACTCTCATGGCTTTCATTTTTCCCCTTTAGTTAATTTCACGCCTAGCGGGGAAAGAGGGAAAGTACGTCCGCTATGTCTAAGGCAATCCTGATGCCATAGACGATCTTATGACGCATAAGCACCGTATTTGGTTGGAAACATTATTATTTGCCGCCCTTACAAATTTACAAAACTTTACGTTTTCCGTTATTTTCATACGAAAAGGTCAATTCGGCAATGCCGGACACGATCAATTATGCAATAAAGTGAGATAATTGGCCGATGGAAAAAGAATCAAATTCGAACGATCGGATCAGTGCGATCGTTGTAATTATTGCGACAATCGCGATGATCGTGTTTAACGGTCTTGCCGCAACCGGTTATGTCGGCGGCGTCACGCCGGATGTTGTCTCCGCCAAATACCCGACCCTGCTCACGCCTGCGGGCTATGCATTTTCGATCTGGAGCCTGATTTATCTGGGGCTGACCGCCTTCAGCGTGTTTCAATTTTCCGCGGCAAATCTGGCACGATATAGGCCTGTCCGCACTCTTTACATACTGAGTTGCGTATTAAATTGTGCGTGGATCTACTTTTGGCATCGTGAACAGATCGGTATCTGTCTCGCGTTGATTTCGATGCTTTTGGCGACGCTACTCTTTATCGAGATCAAGCTGAGAGGATGCCGTTCGTTTGCCGAAACATGGCTCCAGCAAGCGCCTTTTGGTATCTATTTTGGCTGGGTGACGGCCGCGACGCTTGTAAATTTCCTCGTATATCTAAAATCTGTCGACGCACCCATCGCTTCGTCACCGGTTCTCGCATCGGTCTTGATAGTGGCCGCGGCGATTTTTGCGGTCATTGTCCGCGTAAAACTATCTAACTTTTTCTACCCGCTCGCTATCGCGTGGGCTCTGACGGCCATCGCGGTGAAACAGAGCGGAAATACGCCGATTGTCGTCGCGGCTGCTTTCGGTGTTGTGCTATGTCTGGTTACAACCGGCAGTTTTGTTGTGAATTTGAAGGATTCGACCAGTGAATAAAGGCATGATCTGCGTTTCGGTTTGCGCCGAAACAGTGGATAAGATGATTGCGAGCATCAAGCGGGCAGAGGAATTCGCCGATGTGATCGAGTTGCGGTTTGATTGCCTGCGGCCGGATCTGATAGAGACTTTGATTTCAGAGATAAGCCGTTCAGCCCCGACAAAACCGCTGATTGCTACATTTCGCGAACCGGCACAAGGCGGAAATAACTCAGCGACGTTGGACGAGAGAAAGGCGTTTTGGTCTAAACCACGAGATGTGTTTTGGGCCGCGGACATTGAAGCAGATCTTTTTAAAAGCGCAACCGGTTGGACGACGCGTCTTCTGTCATTTCACGATCTAGACAAAGTTCCGAGCGATTTTGAAATTATCTGCGATCAGTTGTTTTCGATTAACGCCGGTATTACAAAAATTGCCGTCGCGACTAACGAACCGGCCGACGCCATTCCGGTCTGGAAACTGCTCAGTCGCGCCCAAGCGCCAAATAAGCAAATCATCCCAATCGCCATGGGTGAGGCTGGGAAATGGACTCGCATCCTGGGGCTCGCTCACGGCGCGTATATGACATATGCGTCGCTTGAGGCCGGAGGCGAAACAGCCTCCGGACAGATCACCGCAAAAGACTCGACGGAGATTTACCGGGTGAAGGAACTCGATCTCGAGACAAAGGTTTATGGCGTTATCGGTGATCCAGTCTCAGAATCGCTCTCACCGTATATCCATAATCCTGCCTTTGTTTCGCGCGGTATCAAAGCCGTTTTTATTCCCTTTCAGCTTAAAAACCTCGATGAATTTATTCGTCGGATGGTTAGACACGAAACACGTGAGGTCGAACTAAATTTCGGCGGATTTTCCGTTACGATGCCGCACAAACAGACGACTATAGAATATCTCGACGCGATCGACCCAACCGCCGAGCAGATCGGCGCGGTCAACACCGTGAAAATTGACGGCGATAAACTTATTGGCTACAACACAGACGCCGGCGGATTTATCGAACCGTTAAGAGGGCGATTTGGGGAGCTTAGCGGAGCGCGCATAGCCATTCTTGGAGCCGGCGGAGCCGCGCGGGCTTGCGTTTATGTCCTGAATCAGGAAAATGCCTATATAACCGTTTTTGCGCGCGATCAGGTAAAGGCAGCAGTGTTTGGCGACGAATTTAACGTAGATGTTGAGCCAATCGACGGCGCAAAACTTTGCGGTTTTGACATTATCGTCAACGCTACGCCTCTCGGAATGAAAGGTCCGCTTGAAAACGAATCACTTTTCACGGCCGAGCAGCTTAATGGTGTAAAATTCGTTTACGACCTTGTAACTCGGGCGGACGATACGCCGATTATTCGCGAGGCGAAAATGGCCGGTATTATGGCGATTGGCGGACTCGAAATGCTAGTTGCACAGGGTGCGAAGCAATTTGAAATTTGGACGGGCCAAGCCGCCCCGATCGAAAAGATGAGGGAAGCTGTGACGGCCGGAATCCAGCAATTGGGAAGATGACAGCGGAATCACTAAATTGTCCAAACTGCGGAGCCGGTGTCGCGAGTGACAGTTCGCAGTGTCAATTTTGCAAAACGCGGCTAAAAACGATGGCCTGCCCGTCGTGCTTTGGGCTGATGTTTATCGGCAGCAAATTCTGCGATCATTGCGGTGCGATCGCCGCTCCGCTAGAGGTAAGCCTGGTTGACGACGCCGGGGAATGCCCCCGATGCCGGGCCTCGCTCGAAAACCTAACGGTCGACAAAACAGCTTTCCGCGGTTGTTCCGAATGCGACGGTCTCTGGGTTGATGCCCCGACATTTGAATCGATCTGCGCCGATCGCGAAAGGCAGGCCGCCGTTCTCGGATTTCTAAACCAGCGGACGATAAAGCACGATCAGAAGACTAAGATCGCTTACGTGCCGTGTCCCGATTGTGGCGAGCTGATGAACCGCAATAATTTCGCCCGGGCCTCGGGCGTGATCGTCGATATTTGTCGGCACCACGGCGTCTGGTTCGACGCTGACGAGCTGCCGGCGATCGTCGAATTTATTCAGAAAGGCGGAATGGAACTGGCGCGGCAGCGAGAGCTAACCGAGCTAAAGGACGAGCGCAATCGCCTTCTCGATGTTCAACGTCAACAGGCCGCTCAGGATAACCGTTTTGCAACTGGTAACATGTGGGGCGGCGGCGAAGGCTCAGCGATCCGCGGTTTCATCCAGTCGCTTTTTGACCAATGAACGAACGCTATAGCCGGCAAATTTTATTCCGCGAGATCGGCAGAGAGGGTCAGGAAAAACTTCTAACTTCGCGGGTTTTGTTAGTCGGCTGCGGGGCGCTCGGAGCGTCCCACGCCGAGATGCTCGCGCGTGCGGGCGTCGGACATTTACGGATCGTTGACCGCGATTTTGTCGAATTTACAAATCTCCAAAGACAGACTTTGTTTAAGGAAAGCGATGCCGCGGAACGTCTCCCCAAGGCAATCGCTGCCAAAACGCGAATCGCCGAGATCAATTCAGAAATTGACGTTAAGGCGCTCATCGCCGATGTAAACCGTTCGAACGTCGAATCGCTCATCGATGGCTGCGACCTCGTGCTCGACGGCACTGATAATTTTCAGGTTCGATACTTGTTAAACGACGCGTGTGTGAAACACGGAAAGACCTGGATCTACGGCGCTGCGGTTTCGAGCTACGGGACGACGATGACCATCATTCCGGGCGAGACGCCGTGTTTGCGGTGCATTTTTGATGAGATGCCTGATGCGGGAAGCTCGCCGACGTGCGACACGGCGGGCGTGATAATGCCGATAATCGCAACGGTTGCGGCGGCACAAGTGGCTGAGGCGTTAAAGATCCTAGTCGGCGAGACTGATTCGCTGCACCGCTCGCTGTTGCAATTCGATGTCTGGGCAAACGACAGACAGCGAATAAAGCTTGGAGAGCCGAACCCGGATTGCAAGACCTGCGGACAGCGCATTTTCGAGTTTCTTGACGCCGAGGCTCAGGAATTTTCCGCCGTTCTGTGCGGCCGCAACGCCGTACAAATTGCACCGCCAAAGCCCACATCGATCAATCTGCAGCAGCTCGCCGAAAAAATACGGAATATTACCGAGCTGAAGCAGAATAAGTACTTGGTGCGATTCACGTCTGGCGGGACAGAAGTGACGGTTTTTGGTGACGGCAGAGCGATCATTAGCGGAACGGATGACATTTCGACGGCTAGATCATTGTATGCTCGATTCATTGGTTCTTGAGATTTATCAATTGCCTCCAGCTTTAGCTGGAGGTTAGAAGTGGCCATAGCAGTTCGGCTTTAGCCGAACCGTATTTAGACTATGATTGGGCTAAAGCCCTAAGCTTGACCTAAAGCTCACCTCCAGCTAAAGCTGGAGGCAATTCCTGGATCCGTTTATTTAATGAAAACCAGGCCAAAAGTAATAATCATCGGCGGCGGTTTTGGCGGCCTGTGGGCGGCGAAGGCACTTGCCAACACAGCCGTAGATGTCACGTTGATAGACCGCAAAAACCATCACGTTTTCCAGCCGCTGCTCTATCAGGTCGCTACGGCCGTGCTCAGCCCGGGCGAGATCGCACAGCCGATTCGACGTATCTTGCATAAATTTAAGAATATCGAGGTCATTCTCGGTGAGGTTGTCGGGTTTGATAAGGAAAACAACCGCGTAGTTTTAGAGGACGGCTCCGAGATCGGTTATGACTATCTGATCATTGCCGCCGGTGCGAGACACGCGTATTTTGGCCACGATGAATGGGAAACACAGGCGCCCGGGCTAAAGACGATCGAGGATGCTGTTGAGATACGTCGCCGCGTACTTATAGCCTTTGAGCTCGCCGAACGCGAAGCGTATCTCACGGGCGTTCAAAAGCCTCTAAATTTCGTTGTCGTTGGCGGTGGACCGACGGGCGTCGAGCTTGCAGGTGCGATCGCCGATATCGCGCGACAGGCACTCGCGAAAGATTTCATGGCAATCGATACCCGCAAGGCAAGAGTGATGCTTTTTGAGGGTTCCGACAAAATACTGGGTACATTCGGCAACCATCTTTCCGACAGTGCAAAAATCCAGCTCGAATCAACAGGCGTCGAGGTTCGGCTAAATAGTTTTGTAACCGATGTCGAGCCGGGCCGTGTAAAGGTTGGCGAAGATTGGGTCGATTGCGATGTTGTTCTTTGGGCGACCGGGGTCGCGGCGTCACCTCTTGGCAAAGCACTCGGTTCGAAGATAGATAAAGCCGGACGCGTTTTTGTTGAGCCCGATCTGAGCGTTCCGGGTTTTAAGAATGTCTTTGTAATTGGCGATATGGCCATGCTTTTGCAGGAAAACGGCGAGCCTCTTCCGGGCGTCAGCCCGGCAGCGATGCAAATGGGTGATGCCACCGCGGCCAACATTTTACTGGATCTCAGCGAGAAACCGCGTGAGAATTTTCGCTATATAAACAAGGGAACGATGGCGACGATCGGTCGCAGTAAGGCGATCGCGGACATTCGCGGCTTTCAGTTCAGGGGCCTGATCGCGTGGTTGATGTGGCTCTTTCTGCACGTATTTTTCCTGATCGGGTTTCGAAATCGATTCGCCGTGATGTTCGCGTGGTTTTGGGCGTACCTCACTCGCGAGCGAAGCGCGCGCCTAATCACGGGCGATGCGGAGGAACTTCACAACATAATTCACAACCACGAAAATGATGAGATCGCCCCGGCACCTCAGGGAAATAAGGCGGCGAAGGCCAATCTGACGTCGTGAGCTCTCCGGGCCGAAAGCATTCGAATTGATCTGCCAGGACACCGGTATCTATGTGCCGGTGTCTTTTTGCAGATTTTTGTGATTAAATTTTTGGAGCGCTCAAATTGAAACAATTTCAAGGAATAAATGAACAGATATTTTTTTGCCTTTTTCGCGATTCTCGTATTTTCGTTCTCGGCCGCTGCGTCCGAACCCTTGGTTTGGTCGGTAAATTCACGTGCCGATGTGCTTAAGGGTGACGCCCGCGGAGTGTCGATCGATCAGGACGGCTCCATCACGCTTGCACCGAAACTGACCGAAGTCTTTAAAACCGAACAATCTTACATTTGGTCGAGTGCTGTTGACGCATCCGGAAATGTCTTTCTCGGCACCGGCGGTGACGGTAAGGTTTTTAAGGTCGATGCGTCCGGAAAAGGAGCGTTATTCGCCGATCTCTCAGAGATGAATGTCTCGGCGCTCGCCATCGGCAGATCGGGCGAGATCTTTGCGGGAACTTCGCCGGACGGAAAAGTTTACCGTATCGACGCGAGCGGCAAAACTGATGTCTATTTTGCGCCGAAGGAAAAGTACATCTGGTCGCTGGCCGTTTTGGCCGACGGCAGCCTCGCGGTCGGCACCGGCGACGGCGGCAAGATCTATAAAGTAAAAGCTGCAAACGCGACTCCCGAATCCTCGCTGCTCTTTGACACCAGCGAATCGCACATCATCTCGCTTACGACCGACAAACAGGGAAATCTATATGCGGGAACCGATTCGAACGGGATTGTAATGAGGTTTGGCCCAGACGGTAAACCGTTCGGACTTCTCGATTCATCGCTGCGGGAAATTCACGGTTTGGCGATCGGGCCTGACGGCTCGGTTTACGTTTTGGCATTGGGAGAATCGGCGTCGGCGCCGAAACCGGATGCCGCGGCCGGCCCAACCGCGACGCCTGAAAATAAGACCGTATCGGTCGAAAAACCGAATCCATCAAATCCCGAACCGCCCGCCAAGAGCCGCTATGACCTGACGAATGCCAAGACGGCCGTTTACCGCATTTTGCCTGACGGCGGAACGGACGTTTTGTGGGCGTCAGCGACGGTTACGGGCTTTTCGCTATTAGCGGGCAAAGATAGCGTGTGGGTTGGTACCTCGGACAAAGGGCGAATTTATAGCATCTTTAATGACGGAAGCGAAACGCTTTTGATGCAAACTGGAGCTAACCAAATCTCGACGTTGGCATCTGCGAGCCCAGGAATAATTGCGACATCCAGTAACCAAGGTTCGCTTTATCGAATCACGGCCGATTCTATAAACGAAGGAACTTACGAATCCGCTATCCTCGACGCAAAAGGGAGCGCGACGTGGGGACGCATCTGGTGGCGTTCGAGCGGAAATGTGACAATTCAGACCCGCTGCGGCAACACCGAAAAACCTGATGAGACTTGGAGTTCGTGGAGTCTTGAGCTCAACGAACAGAAAGGCGCTCAGATTACAAACCCAAAAGCGAGATATTTTCAATGGAAGGCGACACTGAAGCCTCGGGGCGTTTCGAACCTAAACGTGGATTTAACACGACTTTCTGAAGTAAACATTGCATTTATCGCCCGCAACATCGCGCCTGAGGTTTTGGCGATACAGATTTTGCCGACAAATGTTGGTCTCGCGGCCAATCCGTCGATCCAGATCGACCCCAATATCGAACTTTCGGGCCTCGATCCGGCAACTTTCGGCATCCCGAATGTTTCGGTCCCGCCGCGGCGGGTTTACCAACGCGCGGCAACGTCGCTGCAGTGGACGGCGGAGGATCGCAACGGCGACAAACTTGTTTTCGACGTTTTTTACAAGGAGATCGGTGATACCGAATTCAAGCTGCTCCGAGGCGACCTGACCGAAAATTTTATAGCGATCGATGGCCAATCGCTTGCCGACGGACGATACATTTTCAAGATAGTTGCGAGTGACTCTCGTTCAAATCCTCTGACGCTTGCGCTGAGTGGTGAGAAAACAACAGAACCGATCGATGTCGACAATACGGCGCCCGTTGTAACCGCGTTTGGTTCGCCGCTGATCACGGGTGACAAAGCCCGTGTCACTTTCAACGCAAGTGACGCCGCAAGCTATCTTACTCGCGCCGAGTACAGCGTAAATGGAGGTGAATGGATGCCCGTGTATGCGGATGACGGAATATCGGACGGTCCGAACGAGCGTTACACGATCGATGTTCCGCTAAAAACAGCCGGTGAATATGCCGTCACGATACGCGTTTATGATGTAAATGCAAATTCAGGAAATGCCCGAACAGTAGTGAAAAAATAGAGTTTGTGAAAAAGATCAAATTACGATTCCCAGCGAACTTTTTCACTCTTTCACTTTTTCACTTTTTCACTTTTTCACTTTTTATTTATGAGTCTTGATTCAAACAGTGTCGCGGTTATAACCGGAGCGGCGTCGGGAATCGGGCGTGCCTTGGCAGTTCGTCTGGCAGAGGAGAAGATCGCGGGCATCGCGATCTCGGACGTCAATGAAGCGGGTCTGAACGAGACGGCATCGATGGTTGAAAAGCTGGGCGTGCCCGTTTCGACGCACGTAATTGATGTGTCGAAGCTGGATCAGGTGCAGAAATTGGCTGACGAAGCAGTCGCCAAACACGGCCGTGTAACCCATCTGATAAACAACGCCGGTGTCGGCGTTCTCGGCTCGTTCGAACAGCTTTCGATCGAAGATCTGGAATGGCTGATGGGCGTCAATTTTTGGGGCGTTGTTTATGGTTGTAAAGTATTCCTGCCGATATTAAGGCAGCAAGATTCGGCCCATATCCTAAATATTTCGAGCGTGTTCGGCTTTATCGCACCCGAGGAACAGAGTGCTTATTGCTCGTCAAAATTCGCTGTTCGCGGACTTACCGAGAGCCTTCGTCACGAGCTTGAGGGCACCAATGTTGCGGTTTCGTGCGTCCATCCGGGCGGCATCAGGACCAATATCGCCCGCAATTCGCGAGTCGGCGAGAATACACCTGAAGAATGGAAGCAGCAAGGTGCGAAATTTTTCGACAAGGTCGCAAAAACGTCGCCCGAGACCGCCGCCGACGTGATCGTAAAAGGAATAAAAGAGAAAAATCCGCGGATCCTGATCGGCAAAGACGCCTATATGATCAGCTTTTTGTCACGACTTTTCCCAAAGCGGTATCTGCGAATGATGGAGCGGATCAGCGGCCACAAGATGAGCCTCCGAAAAAAATAATTACTTTTTCGGCAGCGTCATCGTCTTTCCTTCGCTGTCCATTTCGAGATGACGGGTTGTGCCTTCGGCAACGCTTGGCGGGACGAGGTCGCCGGTTTTGTAGCGGGACTCGACAGTGGGGAAATCTGAGGCCTGGATCGGAGGTAGAATGTTTGCTTGCTGGCCGTGTGCAAGCTGGCCGGGATCTGAAAGAGTGTTCGAGCCGCTCGATTTCGACTTATCGAGCTGGACCCATTGAGCGGCTCCGGTTCCGAGACTCATAATCGCGGGTATCAAAAGCCAAAACCACCATCCGCGGCCGTATCCGGTGATGGCGAGCGCCGTCGCCACCGCACCAAAAGCCAATCCCGAAAATATCTTGCGAAGGGCTCCGTCGTAGGTCATCGGGCGTCCTTTCCGCGTTAGCATTTGTGCCTGCGGAGCCGGGGCGGATAGAGCCTGTGAGATATTGCCCAGATCGGTGCCGCAACTTCTGCAAAATTTTCCTTCTTCAGGGTTTTGTCCCCCGCATTTTGGGCAAAACATAAGTTAGATAATAGTGTATAGTGCACAAGAAAAAGAAAAACTTTTGCTTACTGCACTGCTTACAGCTTACTGCTCCCTTCTCTCTGCCGTCTCGCTTCGAAAAGTATTACGCCGGCGGCTACGGATACGTTCAAAGAATCTATTTTTCCATACATTGGTATTTTTACCAACACGTCACAGTTTTCAGCGACCAGCCGGTGCAGCCCGCCACCTTCGCCGCCGAGTACGAGAGCGGTCGGCAATGTCCAGTCCCAATTAGTGTATGATTTCTCGGCGTCTGCGCTCGTACCGACTACCCAGATGTCGCGCTTCTTCAGTTCTTCAATAAAACGGTTCAAATTGGTCGTTTTTGCTACTTTTACGTGCTCGATCGCACCTGCCGACGACTTAGCAACAGTGTCGGTCAGGCCAACGGCACGGCGTTCAGGGATGATCACGCCATCTACGTTCGCGCACTCAGCAACGCGAAGGATAGCACCCAGATTTCGTGGATCCTCAACGCCGTCGAGAATAATTATCAGCGGGATATCAACCGCACTTTCAAGAATGTCATCGGTCGAAACATAATCGGCCGACGCCGCGAATGCGATCACGCCCTGATGGTTAACATTACCGTCGAGATGTTTGGCAAAACTGTCACGCGGAACCTGATTCCAGGCGATCGAACGAGTACGGCAGATGTCGATGATCTCGGCCATACGATGCTCTTTGGCGCCGTCAGCGATGAGAACCTTATCGATGCGGCGACTCTCGGCACGAAGCGCTTCGAGCACCGGCGAAAGGCCGTAAAGAAGGGTTGAGGGATGAGGGGTGAGGGATGAGGGTTTTTCAGCATCTCTCCGAGCCGGCCTTACTTGGCCTTCGTCCCTTTTCCCTGGTCCCTTATCCCTAGATCCTTGTCCCTTTCCTTTCATAAAAGTTGCCACTGCAGCCGCGAGTATTTTGTAAACTGATTGAGATTATTTGTTGAGGTTATGTTTCCGAAATCTCTTTTTCCGAAACCGGATCGCCGCAAGCCTTGCGGATCATTCCGTGATTCGAGCTCCCAAACGCACGCAAGCGCGCGCCGCACAGACGTGTAATTGTTTACCAACTTCGCATTTGGCGCGATCCTCACTAACAGATCGATCAGCTGTTTGAGATTTTCGGTCGCAAGCAGCCCTTTGTCGTTACCGAGACACGAAAAATCAAATCCGGCGAGATAAATACGGTAACCGATACGGTCATCGCGGGAATAGATATCGACGATAGATTCGTCCGACGTCGTCGCAGTCTGGTCGAGCAGCTTTGATTTGCCGCGACGACCTTTCTTCTCAATGGAATCGACCCGACTCGTGGCAATTAGGCCCGGAACAACCAGAGCAAGATCGCCTGCCTCGATCGTGACAACTTCGCCGGTATTGAAGGCTTTTAGCCCGATTCGTCCTTCCGATATATCGATCCCCGCCAGTCTCACGGGCGGAGTGTCGGCGGCGAGATCGGCGTCACTTACGGTCAGACATTCCAGGCCTAATTGCCCAAGGCGCGCCGATAATAGAGCGGCCTCATCTTCGGTTTCGACTCGGGCGATCGGGAGAGCTGTGCATGCGTCAAGGATCGCGCTGACATCGTCCGACTCTGACGATAAAAGCTGTACGATCTTTCCGGCGTCGGCCTGTGCATCGGCCGCACGGACGATCACGTTCCAACCGCGCTCCCAGAGTTCAAGCTTTCGCAAATGGAGCTTAATCGCCGCATTTTCAGCCTTGATTTCAAGTTGCTGACCGCAGTACACGCACTTGAGCCGGTTCGGCGGATTCATACGCCCGCAACCGCCGCAGGCTACCAATTCTTTCGCATCAAAAGCGAGATTTTCCGTTTGGATACGAGGGTCAAACGCGGGCGGGTTATTTGATTGATTATCGCGTTCGTCGGCCATAGATAAAGGCATACAACTTAGGGATTTTAGCATTTATACCGCGAAATTGCTTGACCGATTTACGGCTGACAGGCAAACTAGGATGAGGCTGATTACTGACGAGGCAGACGACCGGACAAAATGGCGACCGCAATTCGATTGCAGTTTTTTATTATTTAAGACTGATATTTTCAAGACAAATCTATTTCGATCAGCAAGATCAAATTCTAATTTTGTAGCAAACACTTTGCT
>DAIRVI010000056.1:14726-16995 GCA_036802885.1 Pyrinomonadaceae bacterium | reverse complement strand
TGAGCACCTTAAATGCGATAAATGCAACCGCCGAAAGCACCAGGAAAAACACGACGGCCAGAAACACACCGGTACCGCCGGCAGCAGGTCCAATGTCAAGGAATACGGTCATTGAGATCTCTCCTCAGACGCTTTTTCGATCACGTCAATGTCCTCTTCGGTAAGTGCCGATGTCTCGCTCGCGATCGCAAATTCCTCATCGATCCACGAACCAAAATCGAGCAGTTTGCAACGCTCCGAGCAAAATGGACGGAATTCATTGCCGCTGTATTCTGTTTGCTTGCCGCAACGCGGGCATTTCACCAAAGGCATACAAAAAGCTTAGCATACCAAATTGGGCACAAAAATCTATTGAAACCACGGACCATCGGCGCGATGATACGAGGTGTGACAGGAATTTTGAACAGAAGCGAACAATTGACGATGCCTGGACGTATTTGATGAGAGAGTTTGCAGTTAGGGGAAACCGTTATGAGCGACTATAAAGAGAAATTTGAGCGTTGGCAGAAAAAGGCGACCGAGAAGTTTGACGAGATCGATGCTCAGCTCGGCCTCAAGGAAAAGATCGAGGGCGGAGCAAAGGTCGTCGTAGATGCAGCCAAAACCGGCGCCGAGTACATCAAGACCGAGGCTGAAAAGACGGACGTTGGTAAAAAAGCCGTAAAGGTTGCCGAAGACGTTATGGGCACAGCTAACGATGCCGCCAAAACCGCCTGGAACGTAAGCGAACCGGTGCGTGACGCGGCGACCGAAGCGGGGGTAAAGGCCGGCGGCGTGGTTGTCGAAACCGCTGAGAAGGCCGGCGAATTTATTGACGACGCTGCCCAAACCGTCGGTACAAGTGCAAAGCGAGTGTCAAAGGTTGTCGGGTTTGGTTCGAGCCTTTCGGCAACGTTAGACTCAGCGATGAGATCGGCGAAGAAAGCAACGGAGTGGGCGGCCGAAGATCCGATGCGGGCCGCGACGACGGGCGTTTCGATGGCGATCGGCGCCGGTCTCGGCGTCGTGTTTACTGGCATTAGCTCACACTGGCTGCTCAATTCGGCGATCCCGACCTGGTCGGTCAAGAAACTTGCCGAGAATTTTGACGGATATCTGAAACGCCGTGAGGAACTAATTGAAAAAGGCCAGCTTAACGAGGCCGACACCGAACGGATCAAGTTCGAACGCGACATCGCGACTCGCATCGGAGCGCCGCTTTTGGGAGCATTCTCATTTGCGTCCGGCGCGGTGATGATGACGAATATCTTCGACCCAAAAAATATCACCGGCTTTCCGATAGGCTCGATCATCGGCGGTAACCCTTTGCTCGAAGGGGTATGGTTCTTTGGCAACGGGATGGTGTGCTTTAAGACTAGCTATGACTTCTTTATGATCGCGCTTGACGGTCAGGAAGATGTCGAGAAAATGGTGAAAGAGATCAAGGGCTTGCTCCCTGCGGTCGTGTAAATCGTGAATCGAAAATCGTGAATAGAGAAAAGAGCATTCCTTCAATTTACGATTCACTATTTACGATTTACTAATTGATCTGTATCGGAAACGGTACGAAGCACAAAGCGAAAATTAAGAGCGTGAGGAAGGCGATCGCCTTCCTTTTTCCATCGAGCGGAGTCTGATCATATGGCATCGGGTGTTTTATCCGCATCATAATGCCGAGGATTATCGCGATCAGGAATCCGCTCGGGCTGCTGTAAAAGTACATTCCCAGAACCGACAGCAAAGCCATCACGACAAACGCGACTCGTCCCATCCAGTAGTGAATCTTTTCGCCCAGCGCCGCATATATCGCGTGGCCGCCGTCGAGCTGACCCGATGGGATGAGGTTCAGGGCGGTCACCAAAAGCCCGACCCACGTGGCGTAGTAAAAGGGATTCGGATAAATCGGAAGGTTAAAATCTGCGCTCCAAATCACTGCCATGGCCTTAATCAGTAAAGGATCTGAAAATGCGATCGGCGAAACATATCCGAGTTGAATATCCTCCAGAGTCCCAAACCGCATCGTCATGAAGGCCGCTATCGCAACCGGTATCAACGCCACAAACCCGGCGATCGGCCCGGCAACACCAATGTCAAAAACCGCTCTTCGCGACGGCATCGGCGAGAGAATCTTGATAAACGCGCCGAACGTACCGGCCGGCCCGATCATTGGCGGCGTCGGGATAAAAAATGGCAGCGTTGCATCAACCTTGTAAATGCGGCACGCGATGTAATGTCCCATTTCGTGAGAGATCAGGATAAACAACAGAGATAGCGAAAAACTCAGCCCGTA
>DAIRVI010000056.1:0-14626 GCA_036802885.1 Pyrinomonadaceae bacterium | reverse complement strand
CGCTTGGCTTCATCACGGGCCGTTCATATATTATTTGTGATTCGAGTAATTCGGGGTTTGTCATCGAAGAATGGCGATTAAGTAAAAAGAGACCGCACGCCGCTTATCAGCTATGCGATCTCAGGATCAAACTCTAAAACCTTTAACTATTTTACTATTATCCGACGGCTTTTGCCGTAAGCTCTTTGCCGGGCTTAAATCTTATGGTCTTACCGGCCGGGATCGGAACCTCTTTACCGGTCCGCGGATTACGACCTACGCCGCGCTTTCGCGGTTTGACAACAAACACCCCGAAACCGCGAAGCTCGATACGTTTACCGGCAGCCAGAGCACCTTTCATCGCTTCGAACAGCGAATCGACCACTTGCTCAGCCTTTTGCTTTGGTACGCCCGTGCGGTCGGCGACCAAATTAACTATGTCTAGCTTTATCATTGTTTCCTCCTGCGGTCATGGAACATGGCGAGGGAAAAGCTTAACTAATTCGTATCTGCATCATAATCCTCTAAATCCACATCTGTCAAGATTTTGCGGCGACTCGCCGATGTTAATTTTCGCACGGTTGATCGAAAGTGGTAGAATCAGCGTGTATTTTTTTTGCGGTTTTAGGGAGAGACAGACACAATGCGTTGGAGAGATCAGCGGCAGAGCGACAATGTTGAGGACCGTCGCGGAATGAGCGGCGGCGGTTTAGCGATCGGCGGAGGCGGCATAGGCATACTTATACTTGCTGCCGCGATATACCTTTGCGGCGGCGACCCGAGCCAGTTGCTGCAGAATGCCCCAATTCAAAACGAGGTGCCGGCTCCCGGAACGGCGGCCAATCGGGTTGTCACTCAAGACGAAAACGCGCAATTTGCGAGAGCAATTATGGGCAATCTCGAGGACGCCTGGCGGCAGGTTCTACCGCAACAGGCCCGCATCGCTTTTAAGCCGCCAAAACTCGTGCTTTTCTCCGGACAAGTTTCATCAGCGTGTGGTTACGCCCAGGCGGCGACCGGCCCGTTCTATTGCCCGGGCGACTACAATCTCTATCTCGATTTCGCATTCTTTGACGAACTTCGGCGCGAATTTAAGGCGCCCGGCGATTTTGCCCAAGCTTATGTGATCGCGCACGAATTTGGCCACCACATCCAGAATCTACAGGGCACGATGGCCAAGGTACAGCGCGCCGGTGAGAATAATCGTCTCTCGGTCGCTCTCGAATTGCAGGCTGATTGTTATGCCGGAATTTGGGCGAATTTTGCGGCCAAACAAGGCCGTGTCGAGACCGGTGATGCCGAGGAAGCCGTTCGCGCCGCCGCCGCCGTCGGTGACGATATGATCCAAAAACGCACCCAGGGTTACGTCATACCCGACTCATTCACACACGGCTCGGCACAACAGCGTATGCAGTGGTTTGCAAAAGGAATGCAATCGGGCGACATGCGCCAATGCCAAACTTTTAGGTAGCCGCTCGCGTTAGGCCGCAAACGGCCGACCGTAGATCTCTTGATAAACCCATCCCAAAAAACGAGCCTCGGCCGTACACAGCGCCTCGAGCCAGCAGCTTGTGAGATATAGCCGTTTTTCGGCTTTCGTCGTAAGCTTTTCGGCCTTGGCGAGGGAAAATGCGTCGAGGTCGTCGTCGAGGTTATAAGATTCGGCGATCTCAGTTTTGGTTTTGTGTGACTCCTGAATTGCTTCGAGCAGATCGCTGATCCAGAGTTTCAGAAGCGGCTCCGAGTTGTTTTCGGCCAGCGCCTGAAACGCCCCGACTGCGAATCTTGCTTCGGCGTTCTCAAAGGGATAGATCGCGACGCCGTTCGCTTCGTCGTCTTTTTGTTTCCACTGAAAAAGCTCTTCCGTATTCGCATGTCGCATCCGCGCGGTGCGCTCATCGAACATCAAAAACCACTCGAGCAGATCGGCCAACGAGCCGGTATCAACTTCGCCAGTCTCGGAGCGTCTAAGTTTTGGCGGCGGATTTTCCTGTGCTTTTGCTTTAGCCATTCATTTATTTCAGCACCAATCCTGCCAAAAACCAATCCGTTTTTACAATTATCTTTGCCGCTGGCTATAATCAGTCAATAACGTGGCAGAACAAACACTCGACAAATCGCTCAAGGTAAACGATCTTTCCGACGAAGTCGAACGCGATCTGGGTTTTGGTTCGGTAGTGTCGGGCCAGAGTCGCGAGCGTTTGCTAAATGCGGACGGCACGTTTAACGTGCGTCGCACGGGTCTGTCGTTTCTGACCTCGCTTAATCTTTATCACGTTCTGCTCTCGATGAAATGGAGTACTTTTTTGCTCCTTGTGCTGCTTCTGTATTTTGTGAGTAACATCGCGTTCGGAGTAATGTACGCCTCGTTCGGAGCGTCGGCACTCGTCGATACGTCTGCCGACCCGATGGCGAATATTTTTGTCCGGGGTTTCTTTTTCAGCGTACAGACGTTTGCGACCATCGGTTACGGTACGATCCATCCATCCGGCATTGTGCCGAATCTGCTCGTCACCATCGAGTCGTACTACAGCCTGATCGCTAATGCTCTGATCACCGGCGTCGTTTTCGCGAGGTTTGCCCGTCCGACTGCAAGAGTAATTTTTAGCGATGTCGCCGTTATCGCTCCGTATCGCGATATTCAGGGATTGATGTTTCGACTGGTCAACGGCCGCAACAACCAGCTGATCGAGGTCGAGGCCAAGGTATTGTTTGCACGGTTTGTGAACGAAAACGGCCGCAGCGTTCGACGCTTCGACTTTCTCGAACTCGAACGCAAAAAAGTTACGTTCTTCCCGCTCGCGTGGACAGTTGTCCATCCGATCGACGAATCGTCGCCGCTGTTCGGACTTGGGGGCGACGACTATGTTCGCACCGACGCCGAAATATTGATACTTTTGACGGCAACCGACGAGACGTTCGCCCAGATCGTACATACGCGGTCGTCATATAAACCGCACGAGATACGTTGCGGCCATAAATTTGTAAACATATACAATGAGGTCGAGGACGGTGAACCGATCTCGATCGATATCCGCAAACTGTCAAAAACGGAACCGGCCGGTGAGGGAATCTGATTCGAGGTGAAATTATGCAAACTCAATATGTAAACTGTCCGAATTGCCGATCACAGAACATCGCTCAGAGCGGCCTTTGTTCAAACTGCGGCACGATGCTTCCCATGAGCCCGATGCCGATGCAGCCGGTTTACGCGCAAAAACCACCCGGTGCTGACAAGAAGCTCGCCGCCGGTATTTGCGGCATCTTGCTTGGTGGGCTCGGCGTGCACAAATTCATCCTCGGCTACACGACCGAGGGAATAATAATGGTCGTGACCTATCTGGTCGGACTGTTTCTCTGCGGTATCCCGGCTCTCGCAATCGCGATAATAGGCATCATCGAGGGAATTATTTATTTGACCAAATCCGACGAGGAATTTTCGCGCACCTATATTATGAATAAAAAAGGCTGGTTCTAGATTGTGTTTACTGGAATTATCGAAGAATTGGGAAAGGTCGCGACGGTTTTGAATCAGATGGCCGGATCTCGAATCACCGTCGCCGCAAATCTCGTTACCTCTGACTTGCAAAATGGTGATTCGATCGCGGTCAACGGCGTTTGCCTGACGGCGGTCGATGTTTCGCCTAATTCGTTTTCAGCTGATGTCTCACCCGAGACACTTGATCGAACCACACTCGGCGTTCTAAAAGCCGGCGTTCCCGTTAATCTCGAACGCTCGGTCACACCTGCTACAAGGCTCGGCGGGCACATTGTTCAGGGCCATGTCGACGGCCGCGGGAAGTTTCTCTCGGCAGAACAACAGGGCGATTTTTGGACGGTGCGGATCGGATTTCCGGCGGAACTCGCCAGGTATTTTGTCCACAAAGGATCAGTCGCCGTCGAAGGCATTTCGCTAACTATCGCCGCTCTCGCCGACGATTCGTTCGACATTGCCGTCATCCCAAAGACCTGGGAGATGACCAATTTTTCAAGCCTCGCGCCCGGCAGCCCCGTAAACATCGAAGCCGACGTCATCGCCAAATATGTCGAGCGAATGATGCAGTTTCATAAATCACAATAAAATGGTGAATGTTGAGCTAACTCAACATTCACCAAAGTGGATCGAAAATAAATAATTCTATTTCGCGCCGCCGGCGAGTTTGCCGATGAGCGAGAAGAGTGGCAGGTACATCGAGATGACGATGGAGCCGATGGTGACGCCAAGAAAGGCGATCAGTACAGGCTCGATCATAGCGAGCAGGTCGGCAATTGCCGTATCGACCTCTTCCTCGTAAAAGTCCGCGATCTTGCTCAACATTGCGTCGAGTGCACCGGTCTGTTCACCAACGCCGATCATTTGGCCAACCATGTGCGGAAAAACGTTGGTTGCCTTAAGCGGTTCGACGAAATTTTCACCGCGTTCGACACCGGCTCGAACCTTGAGGATCGCGTCTTCGATGATTACGTTACCGGCGGTCCGGGCTGTGATGTCCAGAGACTGAAGGATCGGTACACCCGAAGAGAGGAGTGTCGAGAGAATTCGCGAAAACCGCGCAACCGCGATCTTACGCAAGATACTGCCGAAGATAGGTAGTTTCAGCAGGAACGAGTCGATCGTCCAACGGCCCTTTGGCGTTTTGTAGAAATAACTCGTGCCGATTGCAGTAGCGATAAGTATTATGAGCGTGGTCAGACCGCCCCATCCGGCGAGAAAACCGCTTATTCCCATCACGATCCGGGTCGGCAGCGGAAGAGCTTCGCCCGGTCCAAGCAGACCGAGAAAGATCTGTTCAAACTGCGGGATAACGACGACCATAATGATCGCGATCGCGCCGATAGCAACGAAAATAACCGCCGCCGGATAGATCGAGGCTGAAACGATGCTTCGCTTCAATTTGACGACCTTTTCGATCAGGGTAGCAAGGCGCTGGAGAATAAGGTCAAGCACACCGCCCGTTTCACCGGCCTCGACCATATGTGTGAAGAGGCTGTCGAAAACCTTGGGATGCTTTTCCAATGCGGAAAACAACGTAGAACCTTCTTCGACATTTTGCCGAACCTGCCGCAATACGTCCTTAAAAAATTGATTTTGCTGCTGTTCGGCCAGAATGTCGATACACTGGACGAGCGGCAGACCGGCGTCGATCATGACGGAAAACTGACGCGTAAATACGGCCAATTCCTTTGCCCCCACTTTTTTGCGGCGGCCGAGCTTTGGTATCGAGATCTCGCGGCCTTTTTCCGAGGCCTGGGTCATCACGATCTGCTCGCGCCTTAGCAACGCCCGCAGATCATCCTGCGTCGCGGCCTCGCGTTCGCCATCGATCATTTCGTTGAGGCGGTTTCTTCCCTTAAAAACGTATGTTGGCATAATTAACTCCAGTTGAAAATTGAGAATTGAAAATGGAAAATGACGAAGAAAAAAATCTGTTTATTCTCAATCCTCAAGTTTCCATTCTCCATTTTTATCGTGGGCGCTCGCCGATGTTTCTTGCCTGCGCATATGGACTGCCGTTTGGTGTTGGACGCGAGGCAGGTCTTGAGCCACCGCCTCCGCCGTAGGATTCGTTAAGCCCGGCACCGCGATCTATCAACTCTTTCAGTTCATCCACATTTGACGAACGCTGCATCGCCATCTCCAGCGTGATCTCACGTTTGTGGTGCAGTGTCGCGAGCGACTGGTTGAATGTCTGCATTCCGTATTTGTCCTGTCCGGTCTGCATCATCGAGTAGATCTGATGGATCTTGTCTTCACGAATCAGGTTGCGAATAGCGGCGTTCGGCACGAGTACTTCGAGCGCCATCACACGACCGTCACCCGTTGCTTTTGGCAGCAGGGCCTGACACATTATGCCCTCGAGAACCAGGGATAATTGGGTGCGAACCTGAGCCTGCTGCTCTGCCGGAAAGACGTCGATGATACGATTGATCGTCGAGTAAGCCGAATTAGTGTGGAGTGTGGCAAACGTCAAGTGGCCGGTTTCGGCGATACGCAGAGCCATTTCGATCGTCTCGAGGTCACGCATTTCGCCGACCAGAACGATGTCGGGGTCCTGTCGAAGCGCCGTGCGTAACGCTGCTCCAAAGGAATGTGTGTCGGCGGCAACTTCGCGTTGATTGACGATGCAGTTCTTATGATTGTGAAGAAACTCGATTGGATCTTCGATCGTCAGGATATGGTCGTGACGTTCGACGTTGATCTTGTCCACCATCGAGGCGAGAGTGGTCGATTTACCAGAACCGGTCGGACCGGTAACGAGGACCAAACCGCGCGGTTTTTTACACATTTCCGAGACGATTGGAGGTAGACCAAGGGCCTCGAACGTTTTGATCTCGTAGGGAATCGAACGAAAGACCGCACCTACCGCGCCTTTTTGATTAAAAAGATTGGCACGGAACCGCGACATTCCCTTAAGACCGAACGAGAAATCAAGCTCTAGATTTTCCTCAAATCTGTGCTTCTGGGCGTCGGTGAGAACTGAGTACGCGAGCCGCTTCGTATCCGAAGGCGACATCGCAGCAAAGCCGGGCAGCGGTGCGAGATGGCCGTGCACCCGTACCTGCGGAGCCGAATTGGTGGATAAATGGAGGTCGGAACCGCCCATCTGAGTCATTTTGCCGAGTAGTTCCGGCAGTGTGATCGACGATTCTGCTGATTGATGTTCTTGGCTCATAATTTTAGTGAGAGAAATAATTGTGGGAGAGGTATCGGCGGGCGAATCCCGCTTATTCCTTGACCGAAGCCCTTTGAGCGGGTCGGACGCGGCTCTTCAACGAATTGATTACTTTTTCCGATTCCTCGGCAAGGCGTTCGGCCTCCTGCACCGGCGAATTCGTGGCTACACTGTAGATGCGTCCGTCAACCTCAGTGAAATAGAACATCCGTGACTGGATGGCTCCATTCTTAGCCTGCGACTGAGCGACGACTACATATACCTGCTGGCCCGCGATCTCTTTATTGTAATCATTTACGACCCAGCCATTTTCGCGGATCATACGGTCGATCACGTCACGACGAAGAGCCGTCGTCGACACACCGCCGACACTCTTGTTAGGTCGGGTATCGCCGGATTGTCCCATCGACGGTCCGACGACCGAGATCGAAGCCGAGCCGACCTGCGATCCTGCGGAATTATCAACGCGAAACTGTAATTCGGCCGGAGTCGATTGTGCGGGCTTCCATCCGCTCGGAGCAGCATCACCGGACGGCAACACTGCCGGCGACAAAGCATCAGCCTTCTTCGTCTTTACAGATACGGATTTTGATGTGCCATTAACTTTTGATTGTTTGGGTTTTAATGCACGCGCACGGGCCAGACGGAGCTGGCGCAAACGGAGCGAGCGATTTCGCGCCTGGATGGCACGTTTCCGCTTCATACGAGCACGGTACTGGCGCCACCAGCCTTTCGAATACTTCTTATACTTTTTAGCGTGCTTGCGGTGTTTCCGGTGCTTTCGCGGACCGGCTTCAGATTCTTGTGTCGCAAGCGGAATGATCGTGCCGATCCCGATCAATAATGCTAACGATAATGCTATTGCCCTTACTAACATAGTTCCTCCAGAGTCCTAAATAACTGTTTCTTTGACCACTTCCTCGATCGTTGTTATGCCCTCACGCAGTTTGTAAAGCCCCGATTCGCGGAGGGTGATCATCCCAAGTTCGATCGCTTTTCTCCTAAGTTCCATTGCGCTGGCGCCAATAATTATCAGTTCGCGGAGTTCATCAGTGATCTCCATTACTTCGTAGAGGCCGACGCGGCCCTTATAACCCGTATTGAGGCAATTGTCGCAGCCCTTGCCTTTATAAACCTTGAGACCCGTGGCGTCTTCCTTTGAAAAGCCGACCTCCATCAGACCTTCGACCGGGACGTGCACTTCCTCTTTACACTCGTTGCAAATACGGCGGATCAGCCGCTGAGCCTGAATGATGTTGACGCTGGTTGCGACCAGAAATGGCTCGATACCCATGTTGACGAGACGCGAAATTGTGGAAGGCGCGTCGTTTGTGTGAAGCGTCGAGAGCACAAGGTGGCCCGTCAACGCGGCCTTGATGGCGATCTCGGCCGTCTCGAAGTCACGAATTTCGCCAACGAGGACGATATTCGGATCCTGACGCAGGAATGAGCGAAGCGCGGCGGCAAAATTAAGCCCGATCTGCTCCTTCATCTGCACCTGATTTATGCCCTGCAGATTGAATTCGACCGGATCCTCGGCCGTCATAATGTTTGTCTCAGACGTGTTCAGTGTCTGGAGCGCCGAGTAAAGCGTGTTTGTCTTACCGGAACCGGTGGGCCCTGTGACGAGCACCATACCGTACGGATTAGCGATGTTACGCTTAAACTTCTCAAGACTAGCTTCCTCAAAGCCGAGCTTTGTCATATCAAGCATCAGCTTGTCTTTATCAAGCAGACGGAGCACGACCTTTTCTCCGAAAAGAGTTGGCAGCGTCGATACACGGAAATCGAGCTCGCGCGAACGGTTGTCGATCTTTACCTTGATCTTGATGCGTCCGTCCTGCGGCAGGCGTTTCTCGGAAATATCGAGTTTCGCCATGATCTTTAGACGCGAGATGAGCGGGTCGCGGATCTTCATCGGCGGATGCATTACATCGTAAAGAACGCCGTCAATACGGAAACGGATGCGAAAGTCTTTTTCGTAGGGCTCGACGTGTATATCCGACGCGCCGCGCCGCAAGCTGTCGACCATCAACACATTAACAAGGCGGACGACCGGTGCATCTTCGCTGGCTCGTGCCAAAGCGGCGAGATCGATCTCGTCGTTATCCTCGACAACTTCGAACTCCTCGCCCTCGTGGCCGCCAAACTCAAATCGATCGAGCGAAACGTCAAGATCAGCGTCGTTGAGCCGTTCGCCGCCCCCTTCATTCTTTACCGCTTTCTTAACGTGGCCGTTCTTGCCATTCTTTGCGCCGACCTTTTCTGCCTCGATCGCAAAAGAGGCGTCGAAAACATCGATCTCACTCGAACCCGCGTAGTATTTTGCAACCGCAAGCTGTATGGATGTTTCCGAGGCGATCACCGGTTCGACATTGAGCCCGGTCATGAACTTAATATCGTCCATCGCAAAGACGTTGGTCGGATCGGCCATCGCGAGGGTCAATGTTGAGCCTAACTTTGAGATCGGCAAAACTGAATATTTTAACGCTACGTCTTCTGAGATGAGCTTGATCACTGTGTCCTCGATCTGAAAGAGATCAAGGTTGATCGACGGTACGCCGTACTGTCGCGACAACACAGCCGTGACAACGTCATCCGATACATAACCGAGCCGAACCAGGTTAGAGCCGAGCCGTCCGCCGTTCGCACGTTGGTACTCGAGCGTCTCGCGTAATTGCTGTGACGTTATTAGGTTTTCGCGGACAAGAATTTCCCCAAGTTTTGCTGACATTTAATTATGGTGTGTTCCCTAAGGGCACTTGGCCTAAGGAAACTTCGTTCAAAGAGACGTTAGGTCAAAATGATAGATGAGGTTACAACGAAAACGATGATAAACATCGTTGACTCCTAATAATACATTGTTAAACTCTCACGTGTCAATAATTCTTTTTCAGAAATGTTTCGTGCGGGAATAGGTGGAGGGAATCGGTCAGATTGACTCAATCTTGCGGGGTCAAGTCCTTTTTGATCTGGACGATGAACGATCTGACGGCGGTGGCCTCGATGCTGTCGGGGAATATTCGCAGAAATTCTTCGTAGGTGGCGATCGCTTCCTTGTATTTTTTCTGCCGTTCGTATATCAGCCCGAGAATCTGGTAGATAATGATCGTGTCGGGTGCTCCAGAGAGCTGTTTGACCGCGGTTTTGAGATTTCTTGCTGATTCGGTATAGCTTGCCGCTTCATTATCAAAATCGCCCGAGCCGCCAAAACCCTCGGCTTTCTCCTTGTATAAAAGACCAAGCCCCGTGTAAGCCTCGGGCTGAAAGCCTTTTCCCTCGGTGATCGCCCGTTTGAAAGCCGCGATGGCTCTTGCCTCTTCGCCGTTTTCCTTGTGGATGCGTCCCTCGACGGCTGAGGCTTCGGCATAGCCGGGTCGCAAGCGCCGAGCGGCAGCGGCGGCTATTTTGGCGTCCCCAAGTTCGCCGGCGTCGGACAGCACCCGTGCGAGGCCCAAATACGCTTCCGGATAGTTTGCCTTCAGTCTTATGGCGGTGCGATAGGCGTCCGCAGATTTTTCGCGATCAACGCCCGTCAGACGCTCAGCTTCCTGATATGCGAGCTCAGCTTCGCCCGCCGGATTGATAAGCTCCACGTTGACGATGCCACGCTGTGCCGCCGATAACGGAAGAGATTTTTCACTAAAACCGTCGGCTCGTATTCTCAGCGTATGTGCTCCGGGCGAGATCGTCCTGATCTCAAGTTTGCCCGATTTGTCAGTCTTGCCAAATCGAATACCGTCGATCCAGACAATCGCATCTGGTGCTGACACGACGGTGATCGAACGGAATGGCGAGGCAGCGGTACGCTTTTTCGCCTGCGAATGCGCCGGCAGGACGAACAACAGGATCGCTACGGTTGTCACCAACAATGATTTCTGTAAAACGCGAAACGGCATAGTGTGTAAGTTATCCAATCCTAGTTTTCGACGGTGAATTTCATTAATGCGTTGCGTTGTATTTTACCCGATACGGGAAAATTCGTGCGACATGTCAGTATCGTCGGGAACGTCCACCACACCGTCGCCATCGCGATCTTCGGCAAATAGTATCTTTATAAATGGAGGTGCGATCAGCGTCGTCGCGACCGCCATAAACAAAACCGCCGCGAAAAACGATTGCCCTATAACGCCCAGACCGAGCCCGATCTGAGCGACCACGATACCGACCTCGCCCCGCGGCACCATTCCGATACCGATCTGTGCCATTTCGCGCCGCCGCATACCAAATGCTCCGAGCCCGCAGCCGGCAAACTTTGTAACCACTGCGATCAACGTTAACAACACAGCAAATATTACGACCGACGTTTCGCGAAATACCGTCAGATTAAGCTGCATACCGATATTGACAAGGAAAAATGGCACAAGAAATTCTGTGACACCCATTGTCATCTGGTGCATTCTTTTATTTTCTTCGGTCGCCTCAGCGAGAGCCATCCCGGCCAGAAAAGCTCCAATGATCGCCGCGACACCGACATATATCGATGCGACCGACAAGCCAAGACAGAGAATGAGGCCGAGCGTAAAAAACGGTTTGCTAAGACGAAGCCGCTGGATCAGAGGCGAGAGGCCATTGATAACACGTGAGCCGACCAAAGCCACAAAGACAGTGAAAAGTATCGCTGCCGCCGCAGTCTTTGCAAGCCCTGCGTAGTTAATGCCGCCCTTGCTAACGGCCGAAACCAGCGAAAGAATAATGAGGCCAAGAACATCATCGATCACGGCGGCGCCCAAGATTATTCGTGCTGTTGGTGCGTCCAAAAGCCCCATACTGCCGAGAACCCGTGCCGTAATCCCGACGGATGTTGCCACGAGGGCCGCGCCGATAAACATCGATTCGACAAAAGAACCGCCCCAAGCAACAGCGATAAAATATCCGGCGACGAACGGTAGGATCACGCCCAGAACGCCGACCGTGATGGCGCGTTTGCCAACGTGAAAGATCGCAGACGGTTTGGTCTCGAGCCCGACGTTAAAAAGTAAAAAGATCACGCCGAACTCAGCAAGGATATTGATGATCTCAGACGGCGTGACCCAGCCCAACAGGCTTGGCCCGATGATCACACCTGCTAGGATCTCGCCGACTACCGCGGGCTGCTTTAGCCGTTCAAATACCTCGGCCATCAGCTTTGCCGCGGCCAGCATGATAAACAGATCAAGCAGTATCGCGGCGTTCTCGACACTAGCGGCAAAAAAAATCGGCATCGGCGTTTCAGACGAAAATACTAATAAGTGTTATTTTATCAGCAGCAACCCATTATGTAGAGCGGTACCGGGTCGATAACACACGCCTTGATTTTTCCGCTCGTAAAACTATAATCAATTATTCGTGGCTGGGTAGCTCAGCTGGTTAGAGCGCGGGATTCATAACCCCGAGGTCGAGTGTTCAAGTCACTCTCCAGCCACCATAAATCTGTGAAAGTCCTACGGGCTGATAGCCTGTGACAATGTCGCGTACGCCTTTTAAGGCAACAACTTGTTCCGCGTGCCCGTTTTGAGAACCGCTCTTATATTTTCCACACCTCAGAGTATCGGCTTCGTTGGGTTTTCTGATTTTTGACACCGCTTTTTTCGCCAGTTCAACAGGCTTTGAAGCCGAAATTAGATTCTCCGCAGCAGAATTTCGAAATTGATTTCGGGGCCTCCCCGATCTTTAAAAAAACTTGGTAATCGCCTAAATAAAAGATTACAATATAGGAAAGTTTCCGAATAGAGGGGCCACATGAGCCGATTTCCGACTGAGCTGCAGGCTAATGAAGCGAGAAGAAATTCTAGCTTCGGCGGCAACTATTTTGGAAACCAAAAGGATCAGTAATTCACGGCGTAAAAATTGCTGAAGGAGAAACAGAATGGTGAAAAAATATCGCTTAAACAAAGTCGCGGATTTGCATCGTGCAATTTTGGTTATCGGATTGTCGATGATTGCGTTTGCGGGTTTTTTCTTTTTGACCAATTCTGCCGAAATGCGATCTTCGTCCGTTCCGGCGGAACAAAATCTCGTAAACGGCAGGCTGGCATTTTCGAGCAGAGTTGCCGGCCCTACGGCTCCTGTCGGGCTGATTATCACGGCTAATCCGGACGGTTCGGGGCGAATCACGCTGCCCGCTACACTTACTCAGTTTGCGAGCGAGCCTGCTTGGTCGCCCGACGGAATGAAATTAGCCTTTAGTTCGACTCAAACGCCTAATGATATTTATGTGACAGACGCGGACGGAAGCGGGCAGATTAATCTCACGAATACGGCGAGTATACTGGAAAGTAATCCCTCGTGGTCCGCCACCGGCAAGATCGCATACCAGCGCACCTCGCAGATTTGGACAATGAACGCCGACGGAAGCGGACAGGCCCAGTTTTCAGGTATCACACAGCCGTCGCCCACCGGCCCGGCATGGTCGCCGGACGGCATGAAGCTCGCGTTTGTGAGTGGTGCCGAAATTTGGGTGATAGATGCTAATGGCACAAACGAACGTCGTGTTACGATGAACGCGACAACAGACACAGACCCCGCATGGTCGCCGGATGGTGCGAAGATCGTTTTTGCAAAGGGCGGCGGCATCGCCGTTATCGATGCGGACGGAACTAATGAGGCTCCGCTGGCCGCTGTAGGCAGCGGGCCGGCGTGGTCGCCCGACGGAACGAAAATCGCTTACCGGGGCGCTGGTGGAATATGGACGATGGATGCAAACGGCGCCAATCAGGTGAGAATTGTTGCCGACGTAATCCTCTTTCCGCAATGCTGCGACACACTCTACGAACATCCCGCATGGCAGCCGGTCGCGCAGACGCCTGGCGGGTTCAACATTACCGGCCGCATTACTCACAACAACTTGCCCGTGGTCGGTGCAACGGTAAACTTGAGCGGCACGACAAACGCAGCGACAACAACCGATACGGCCGGCAACTATCAATTTAGTTCTATTCCGGCAGGCGGCAATTTCACCCTGTCGCCGTCATTTCCAAAGCATTACTTCACGCCCGCCAACCGTTCTTTCAACAACCTTTCTTCAAATCAAACGGGTCAGAATTTTGACGTGCTTGCAGTTTGTCAAGGCGGGAATTGCGCACGAAACGGCAAGATCGCGTTGTCGCGAGATGGAGATATCTTCACGATAAACGCGGACGGCACCGGTTCGACGAATATCACGAATAACGCAGCGGTCGAGGACGGACCGAATTATTCGCCCGATGGCTCAAAGATCGTCTTTTTTACCAGCCGCGATGGTAACGAGGAGATTTATCGGATGGATGCGGACGGCTCCAATCCTGTCCGTTTGACGAACAACACGGCGTCCGACACGATGCCCTTTTACTCGCCTGACGGCGCGTCAATTGTGTTTCAGAGTCTCCGCGACGGTAACAGCGAGATTTATAAAATGAACGCCGATGGTACAAATCAAGTGAGGCTCACGAACAACACGGCGGCGGATTCTCAACCTGCGTTTTCGCCCGACGGCTCGAGAATCGTATTCATAAGCGGTCTCCCCCAGAACCTTTGGACGATGGGGGCCGACGGCTCGAACCCACAGCCGATCTCTCCACCGACTGGAATCTCCCCGTCTTATAATCGTCCGTCTTATTCGCCCGACGGCTCGAAAATTATCTTCTCGTTCACACCGGACGCGGTGGGTGCGCCCGTTTTGCTTTGGACAATGAACGTAGATGGGTCGAATCGCACGGCGTTTCCCGGTGGGGGCGGAATGTGGCCGACTTATTCGCCGGATGGGCGAACGGTCGTCTACATCTGCTGTACTTTTGACTTTACCCAACGGCCATGGACAAGAAATGCGGACGGCACTTCGGCGACGATCTTAGCGCCCTCACTCTTCCAAAGCCGCTTCCCTGATTGGCAGGGGTTTCGCGTTGCGCGGGCGGCGTTCGATTTTGACGGCGACGGTCGCTCGGACGTTTCTGTTTTTCGACCGTCAAACGGCGCCTGGTATCTGCTGCGCTCGACCGCGGGGTTCGGGGCGGCGC
>DAIRVI010000055.1:12049-17142 GCA_036802885.1 Pyrinomonadaceae bacterium | reverse complement strand
TCCCATTTGCGCATCAGGCGGTCCATGTTGCGGCGGTACGCGTCACCGTCCTCAGTATAGACGGCGTATTCGTCCCGCGACGAACCTCGCGTTACAAACGCCCCATGTGTCGCGTGTGTGCCAGGGATCGTGCGGTACGGAATGCCGTCGTTATCGACGTCAAGATAGCGACCGTACTTTCCCTTGAACTGCTCCAGCGGCTGACTCGGCGAATGGTCGCTGTTCGCCTGTCCATCAAGCTCGGACATCACGATCGACATCTCATCCTTTGCCTTACCGTTAGTTTGAGAAGAAATATTGCTAACCGCTGACATCAACGTATGTGTGCTAATTCGGTCGAGCTCCTCGCTGGTAAGCAATTTCCCGCGGTCGTAATCACGTTGGTCATCCCAGACGAGCGGGTCGGTGACGTGGTCGTTCATACCGAGGTCGAGGTCGGTCATGACGATTACCGGCGTTTGAAGCCGTTCCGCAAGATCAAAGGCGTCTGCCGTCATCTCGAAACACTCTTTCGGGCTCGCCGGGAAAAGCAGCGGATGTTTTGTATCGCCGTGCGAGGCGTATGCGGCGAGCAGGATGTCAGATTGCTGTGTCCGAGTCGGCATACCCGTGGACGGGCCGGTGCGTTGGACATCGATCAGCACGGTCGGCACCTCAGCAAAATAGCCAAGGCCGAGGAATTCGTTCATGAGCGACACGCCCGGGCCGCTCGTCGCTGTAAAGGCACGTGCACCGTTCCAGGACGCTCCCATCACCATGCCGATCGCGGCGAGCTCGTCCTCGGCCTGTACGATCGCGTAGTTGTTCTTGCCGGTCTCGGGGTCAACGCGATACTTAGCGGCGTATTTTGCAAACGCATCGACGACCGATGTCGAAGGCGTGATCGGATACCAGGCGGCAACGGTCGCTCCGGCGTAGATCGCTCCCAAACCGCAGGCAGAATTGCCGCTGTAGAGGATCTTATCGCCAAGCAGGTCGCGGCGTTCGATGCGGATATCGAGCGGGCAATCGAAGTTTTCCTTGCAGTAATTGACACCAATATTTAAGGCTTTGATATTCGGTTCGATGAGCTTTTCTTTGCCCTTGAACTGCTCTGCTAGCTGTCCCTCAAGCACCGAAAACTCAATTCCTAGCAATGCCGATAAAGCTCCGATATAAACAATGTTCTTAAACAACTGTCGCTGCCGAGCATCGGTAAACTCAGCGTTACATAGCTCCATCAGCGGGATGCCGATGTGCGTGATGTCGGTGCGCTGATATGTAGGTGGCAGCGGCTTTGACGAATCGTAAAGGAAATATCCGCCTTCGCGTACGTCCGCGTAGTCCTTTTTCATCGACTGCGGATTGACCGCGATCATCAGATCGACGCCCTCGCGGCGGCCGAGATATCCCTTTTCCGAGACCCGCACCTCGTACCAAGTCGGCAGGCCCTGAATATTCGACGGAAAAATATTCTTCGGCGTCACCGGCACGCCCATCCGAAACACCGCCTTAGTAAACAGCGCATTAGCCGACGCCGAACCGGTGCCGTTGACATTCGCAAAGCGAATGACAAAGTCGTTTATCTTTACTTCATTCATTCAAATCATTGTCTCCGAAGGGCCGCACGATATAGCGCTCGGTTCTACAATTCATCAGTAACAATCCTTTAACTTACGTTGGAATAAAGGATTTGGGCCACCATATTCGGAACGCATCTTTCTTCCGACGTTCACTGTAATACCGTGTTTAGAGACAGTCGCACTCACACGACGCGTAGACGGAAAGGAAGCATTAAACGAGATGTCGAATCTTAATAGTCTCGTCCTCCGGTCGTATCTGATGTTCCGTAGACGAGTAGCCTTATAATGCTCACCTAGCTCACTCCTTCTTTCAGAGAAACTTCCAGCGTATCCGCCATTATGTTTCCATATTTTTATTACGCCGAAGCCGAACATGTCGCCTTGTACCTCATGCAGATCTCGAAAGCATCCGACTGGAGATGTACCGCTTTGTGCAATCGCCCCCGTGTAAAAGATCGCAATCATTGTAAAAGTGAGGGACGCAATCCGGTACGTCGCGCGCAACACATTCCTCAACGTCGAACTAGACCGCATTTCCATTCCTCGTGATGTGGACTACGTTGTACTTCACCTCGCCCGCTTTGGTGACGTTGTACCAGAATTTTTGCATGTCCCAGGCGGCGGTGGGGCAGCGTTCGGCGCAGAGGCCGCAGTGGAGGCAGACGTCCTCGTCCTTTGCCATGATGCGGCCGGTTTTTAGACCGTCGGCAACGTAAATATCCTGTGTTAGATTTAGCGCGGGCACTTTTGTGCGGCTGCGAAGATCGCTTTCTTCTCCATCGGCGGTGAACGTTATACAGCTCGTCGGGCAGATATCGACGCAGGCGTCGCACTCGATGCATTTGGGCGCGTCAAAGACCGTTTGAACGTCGCAGTTGAGACAACGCTCCGCCTCTTTGTAACCCGCTAGCGGGTCAAAGCCGAGCTCGACCTCTTGCTTGCGGTTGACGAGCGTCTTTGTTTTTGGAGCCTGCGGCACGATGAGACGGTCGTATTCGTCGATCTCGCTGTCGTACGCCCATTCGTGGATGCCCATCTTTTGCGAGACGAGATTCACCATCGGGTGAAGACGTTCGGTAAGCAGATTCCTTTTGTTGCACAGCAAGTCTATCGAGACGGCCGCCTGGTGGCCGTGTGCGACGGCGGTGATGACATTTTCAGGTCCAAACGCCGCGTCGCCGCCCAAGAAAACCTTGGGGTGCGTCGATTGGAATGTGGTTTTATCGACTACGGGCATTTCCCATTTGTCGAACTCAACGCCGATGTCGCGTTCGATCCAAGGAAAGCTGTTTTCCTGACCAACGGCGATCAAAACATCGTCAGCAGGATAAAATACGTCTGGTTCGCCTGTCGGGATCAGGGAGCGTTTGCCGTTGTCGTCGTGCTTGGCTTCGACTTTCTCGAAGGTCATTCCAACGAGTCTTGCCTTGCTCCCCTCCTTACGAAGGAGGGGTGCGGCTTTAGCCGTGGGGTGGTTCTCTACTTGAGAATCCAGATCACGGCGCCGCGAAAGAACCACCCCGTCCGCCGAAGCGGCGTCCACCCCTTCTTCGTAAGGAGGGGAGCTAGTTGCGTTGCCGTCATCGTCGAAGTATTCAATTACAAACGATTTCGGCACGTGATTGTCGATGATCGGGATGTCCTCGTGCTGGGCGTCCTCTTTTTCCCAAGGCGAGGCCTTCATCGTGGCAAATGGTGAACGCACAATTACCTTCACATCTTCGCCGCCGAGACGTCGAGCCGTGCGGCAGCAGTCCATCGCCGTGTTGCCGCCGCCGAGCACAATGACACGTTTGCCGATCTTTTCCGTGTGTTCGAATGCGACCGAGCCCAGCCAGTTGATACCGATGTGAATATTGGCATCGCCTTCCTGACGTCCCGGCAGATCCGGAAGATCACGACCTCGAGGTGCTCCGGTTCCGACAAAGACTGCGTCGTAATCTTTCTCAAGCACACCTTTCAACGAATCAACGTAGTGCTCAAACTGAGTGTGAATACCGAGCCGAAGAATGTAATCGACCTCTTCATTCAAAACTTGTTCCGGCAGACGAAACGCCGGAATCTGCGAACGCATAAACCCGCCGCCGAGCTTTTGCTCGTCAAAAAGGTGTATCTCGTACCCAAGCGGAGCCAGATCTCTCGCAACCGTTAAGCTTGCCGGTCCACCACCGATGAGAGCAACTTTCTTGCCGTTCGGCTTGAACGGCCCCTTCGGCATAAATGGGATGACGTCATCCCGATTGTCCGCAGCGACACGCTTGAGGCGACAGATCGCAACGGGCTCTTCGTCAATGCGTCCGCGTCGGCAAGCCGGTTCGCACGGGCGATCGCAGGTTCGCCCCAGGACGCCGGGAAACACGTTCGAATCCCAGTTGATCATATACGCCTCGGTATATTTGCCCTCGGCGATCAGGCGAATGTACTCCGGTACCGGCGTATGGGCCGGACATGCGTATTGGCAATCGACAACCTTGTGGAAATATTCGGGGTCTTTTATGTCGGTAGGTTTCAAGCGATTAATTCCTTTGCTCAAACTGTTTAGAACAGAAATGTAACAACAAAATAATAAAGGATGTTGGAAATGTTCGCTAGGAGAAAAGTTAGAAACGCAAAAATTTTGGGGAGGCAGTCATTTTTTCGACTTTCGCCCGATCTTTTTCGTCTAATTGACTGAGTGCGAAAAGGTTTCGCATTATTGGGGCTTTTTGGGATATTATTCTCGTGCGAAAATGGCGTTAACACGAGTGGATGTTGATAAATTTAACGGATGAGCAGCTTGTCGAATTGGCAGTTTCAGACGATTCTGAAGCCTTCGGCGAAATCGTTAGAAGGTGGGAGCGAAAGATCTTCGCTCTCTGCTTTGGTATGCTCGGCCGCGAGGACGACGCCCGCGACGCCGCGCAAGAGGCCTTCATCGCCGCATACCGCAATCTGGCGAGCTTTCGCGGCGATGCAAAAGTTTCGTCGTGGCTGCATCGAATTGCCGTTAACCAGTGTTTGACAACAAAACGCCGACAGAAGACCCGAGCCGAGGATTTTCTTGGCGACGAGGAAGGCGCCGAGGAACGGGCATTCGTCGCGTCGCCGCATTTATCGCCGGCGAGAACGACCGAAAAGGTCGAACGCCTGAATTTGGTGCGGCAAGCGGTCGGAGCCCTCCCATCGGACTTGAGACAGGTGATCGTGATGAAGGAATTTGAGGAAATGACCTTTCAGGAAATATCAGACGCTCTCGAATTGCCGCTAAGTACTGTTAAGAGCAGGCTATACACGGCATTAAAGCAGTTGCGAATGAGATTAGAAAGGACGCCGATAGAGGTGGTTTGAGCTGGAATTGGTGAGAAAATGGTGAATAACGGTAACAACGCAAATTGTGGTTTTTCGGACGAGATCGTTTCGTATATCTACGACGAGATCGGTGCGGTTGAGCGAAAAACTTTTGAAGAGCATTTGACGGTCTGCTCCGTGTGTACGGACGAATTCGCGGCAATTTCGAATGCGCGATTTACTGTTTTTGAGTGGCGACGCGAG
>DAIRVI010000055.1:0-11949 GCA_036802885.1 Pyrinomonadaceae bacterium | reverse complement strand
GGCAAAGATCTACGGACAGGTTTGCCGTGGAGCAGAACGCTAAGCCGCAACTTCGCAAGGCTCCGTCGTTGAGTAATTTCGACGAGACTGACGATAAATCCCTGAGGCTTTCGGATCTTTTCGACGAGGAGATCGGCGCAGCGAGGTGATTATTATGAGAACTTTAAACCGTTTGAGAATGTTGATGCCATTTGTCGCCGCAGTTGTTTTTGTATCAATTTCGGCGGCTCAAGACGGAAAACCCGCCGACGCCCAACCCGATCAGCAAAGACCGGCCGTCAATCAGCAACAGGATATCCGTGCCAACGTACTGCGGCAGCTTGGCCTCTCTCGCGAGCAAATACAGCAGATCCGCCGAATGAACGCGGAGAGAAAGCCGCAAATGGAGGAGGCAAACAAGCGATTTCGCGAATCCAATCGCGCCCTGGACGAGGCAATTTACGCTGATAACGTCGTAGAGACCGATGTTCAGGCCAGACTGAGAGACGTGCAGCTTGCTCAGGCGGAGGTAATGAGGCTTCGTTTTATGAACGAACTCGCTGTCCGAAGGATGCTAACGCCGGAACAGCTAATTCGTTTTCGCGAACTGCGTCAGCGGTTCGAAAGGGCCCGCGAATCGATCCAAAATGCCCGTCCGCTCAACCGGGAAAGACAGATCGACCGGCAGAATAACCAGCAGCAGCTACGCCGCGTAATTCGGCAAGATCAACAGCGTCCGATCGAATAGATCCGCCGACTAGTTTTAAGTTCCAGTCCACGACCAGTCCTCCTTAGGATCGGTCGTTTTTTGCTTTGTGTTTAGTTCATGTTCGTTATACTCTTGACTGACACACTCTGCGGCGATTTCCGATGAACCTGATCACACGATTTCTATTCGAATTGCAGGAGATCACGAACCTCTTTTGGCGCTCCATCAAGGGCCTGCGAAAAAAGCCGCGATATTTCGACGAGATCGTAAACCAGATGGATCAGATCGGCGTTGGTTCGATGGGAATCGTCGTGTTGACGGGGTTTTTCACAGGCGGCGTGCTCATCTTACAGGCCTACCCGACGCTTGAGTATTACGGCGCGCAGAGCAATGCTGGCCAGGGGGTGGCAACTTCCCTGATCCGTGAACTTGGACCTGTTTTGACAGCTCTGATGGTTGCTGGACGGGTGGGGTCGGCGATATCGGCGGAGCTCGGTTCGATGGTAGTGTCGCAGCAGATAGATGCGATGAGAGCCCTCGGGACCTCGCCGGTCAGAAAGCTCGTCACGCCGCGTATAATCGCATTACTGATCACCCTTCCGCTGCTGACAGTTGCGGCGGATCTGTTCGGCCTGGTGGGCGGCGGAATTGTCGCACGACAACTGCACGGTTTGGACATGAATGTCTACATCTCATCCGTGCGATCCGGTACGGATATTGGCGATCTGGTCGGTGGTGTCATCAAGCCTGTTTTTTTCGGATTGATTATCGGACTTATATCATGTTACAAGGGTCTAAGTACGACCGGCGGCACGGTGGGCGTTGGCATCTCTACAACGCAAGCGGTCGTCGCGTCTTCGATAAACGTTATTATTGCAGACTTTTTTCTTTCGAAAATACTGCAATCGGTGCTTGATAGTACGCTTTTTTAAGAACTTTGCCAGTTGATGTATGTCTTTTGTTGACCCGGACAATCAAGCTAACACAGCAGCCTACGAATCCGATTTTCTACACGTTACGGACGAGGCAGAGGGCCGTCTGGTTCCGGCCATCGAGTTTCGTAATGTCGACCTCGCCTTCGACGATCAGGTCGTCCTGGATAACGTCAGTTTTTCGGTTCGGCGTGGCGAAACCAAGATCGTGCTTGGCGGCTCGGGTAGCGGCAAATCGACGATCATTAATCTCATCCTGGGCTTACTCAAGCCAGATGCCGGTCAAGTGTTGGTTGAGGGCGAGGACATAACCGAGTTTGACGACGTCGAGCTTATGCGTATTCGCAGGAACATTGGGATGGTGTTTCAAGAGGGTGCTCTCTTCGATTCGCTTTCGGTTTACGAAAATGTGGCGTACCGTCTGCACGAAGAAGGGGTCGAGGAGGATGAGGTCGAACACGAGGTCCGCAGAATGCTGCAGTTCGTAGATCTCGAAGATGCGATCGATAAGATGCCGATCGAGTTGT
This sequence comes from Pyrinomonadaceae bacterium, assembly GCA_036802885.1. Classification (GTDB taxonomy): domain Bacteria; phylum Acidobacteriota; class Blastocatellia; order Pyrinomonadales; family Pyrinomonadaceae; genus OLB17. The sequence continues at coordinate 9,802 of DAIRVI010000055.1, read as the reverse complement.
CGGGTGGCATGCGACGTCGTGTCGGCATCGCCCGAGCGCTCGTTGGAAACCCGAACATCGTTCTTTTCGACGAACCGACGGCCGGGCTCGATCCGCCGACGGCACGAACGATCTGCGAACTTGCAATTAAGCTCAGGGATATCGAAGATGTATCATCCATATTTGTCACGCACGAAATGGATAACCTTGCTTATTTGTCTTCGGAATATGCGATACTCGACAGACAGGGACAGATACATTTCGAACTAGAGGGTGAGAAGTTGTGCATCATTAATACCGAGGTGATGATGCTTCGAAATGGTAGTATTATCTTTACCGGAAAGGACGAACAGCTTCGCGCGTCCGACGATCCTTATATCCGACGATTTATTCGTGGGAAGTAACAACCGATGCCGAGACGTCAACAGAAACTAACGTTTAGCGAACTTCGAGTGGGCATTTTTATGCTCGTCGCACTGGTTATCACCGGATTCTTGATACTGAATTCGAGCGGAAACTTTAATCCCTTTGAGAAGAAAATGCGGCTCAAGTCGCGATTCATCAGCGCTGACGGTCTCCATTCGGGCGCCGATGTCCAACTTGCAGGTGTGTCGATCGGCAAGGTCGAGGACGTCAAGTTCCTCCCGCCCGACTCCCCCGAGGGTGAACGTATCGAAGCAACGTTAGTCGTCGTGCAGGTTCTGGACAATAAACCAATTTCGGATCTAATAAGAACTGACTCGACCGCCCAACTTGTCGCAACATCCGTGCTCGGAAACGACAAAATGATCAACATCATCCCGGGCACCTCAAAAGGATCGCCCGTGGACGAAAACGCACTCTTGGAGTCGAGTTCGACCATAGGATTGAATCAATTGACCTCGACCGGCAATGATCTGCTAAAGCAGATCAATAAGCTCGCAGTTCCGGCCAACGAAATTTTGAATAAAGCCAATCAAGGCGACGGCACGCTCGGGCGAGTGATAAATGACGACACCCTGTACCAGAGTCTCGATGGCGCCGTGACGGAGACAAAGGCGACGATGACGCGTCTTCAGAAGACTATCGACAAAATAAACAGCGGCCAGGGCAGTGCCGGAAAGCTAGTCAACGATCCGGCACTATACGATAGCCTGAACAAAACCGTGTCGCAGCTCGAGGCAATATCGGCGGACATTAAGGCCGGACGCGGCTCAGCGGGAAAATTTGTGACCGATGAAGCCTTCTATAACGATACACGAGCTACAATTGCCGAACTCAAGAAATCGGCGGAGAAAATATCGGGCATTGCGGACGACGTCAAATCCATAACAACGGATATTAAGGACGGGAAAGGCTCGGCTGGGAAGCTATTACGTGACGAACGTCTGTACGAGGATGTAAAGGATGCCATCGCTCGCTTTAATATGACCACAACCAGGATCGAGTCACTTATCTCAGACGCTCAAGCCGGCAAGGGGACCATCGGCAGGCTTGTGACCGACGAGACTCTTTACAACAGCATCAATCAAACTGCTAACAACGTAGCCACCTTCACTGGCGAAGGCACTAAACTCCTTTACGACTTTCGACAAAATCCGAAGAAATTCCTTAGGATCAAATTCGCGATATTTTAATATAGTTCGGCCCGAGTTACCCGGCCGGACGTCGCTCGCTGAGAATAAAAAGGACAAGCCAAATGCCTGTCCTTTCATTTCGTGAGGATGGTGCTCAGGGGGGGACTCGAACCCCCACGGATTACTCCACACGCCCCTCAAACGTGCGCGGCTACCAATTACGCCACCTGAGCAGAATGATTTTCAAGAAACTACTTGTTAGCCGGGGTCTCGGTATTTGCCGGTACGTTAGCAACCGGGCTATTCGCGGCCGGAGCCGAATTCGCATTCGCATCAGCCGGAACCGCGGCATTTAGATTACCGTCAGCCGGTGTCTGAGTATTAGCGTTGGCGTCCGACGTGTTGGTCGAATTTGTCTCGATCGGAGCATCGGGGTTGCTCGAAAGTACCGAAACGTTGCCGGTAAAAGCTGGCATCGCAAGGAACAGGGCTGACAACATAAATGTCGCTGCGGCACCGATCGTCACCTTTGATAAAACGGTTGCCGTTCCGCGTGGGCTAAATGCCGAGCTTGAGACATTGCTCGTAAATAATGCGCCAGCGTCCGTCTTCCCGGGCTGCAGCAATACCGCTGCCACGAGAACGATACAAGAGAGAAAAAATATTCCGTATAAAAAATAAACCATTTGTTTTAATAAAAAGGGATGAGTCTAAAAAGAATAGCGATTTGGTTTTTCCCATTTCACTCATTCCTTTTCACTTATCACTATCTGCCATAATTAACTATCTTCGCAAAACTCTCAGCATCGAGACTTGCCCCGCCCACCAAAGCACCGTCAATATCCGGCTGCGACATCAGCGTCGCGATATTGTCCGGTTTGACCGAACCGCCGTAAAGGATCCGCACGTTATTTGCGACATCTGCACCGTGAGTTTCGGCGACGGTCTGCCGAATGTGCCCGTGCATTTCTTGAGCCTGTTCAGGCGTCGCGGTTTTACCCGTACCGATCGCCCAGACAGGCTCGTAAGCGATTATGATACGTTCCATGTCGGCCACTGTCAAACCGTCCAGGCCTTTGACCAATTGGCTTTTTACAACGTTTTCGGCCTGTTCTGCTTCCCTTTCAGCGAGCACCTCGCCGACGCAAACGATCGCCGTCAGGCCCGCCGCAAGAGCGGCCTTCGTCTTCTGATTGATCGATAAATCCGTCTCACCGTAGAACTGCCGCCGCTCAGAATGTCCGACAATTACGTGCGAACAGCCAACATCCTTTAGCATTGCCGGCGCAACCTCACCCGTGTGAGCGCCAAATTCATTCTGAATCGCGCAATTTTGCGCCGCAACGTGGATATTCGAACCTTCAAGGCGGGCCGCAACCGTACTCAATGCCGTAAACACGGGCGCAATTACAACCTCGCAGTGATTCGCATTGGCGACGAGGGGTTTTAGTTCGAGTGCTGTATTAACTGCCTCAGAGAGCAGTTTATACATCTTCCAATTACCGGCAATTACGGGTTTTCTCATATTTTTAATGAAGCAATGGCCGCTTAATTAGACCGCCCTCGACGTCGGTCAGTGTATGTGTTGTCACAAATGCCTGCGGGTCGATGTCAGCGACGACCGATTTGATCGCTCCGATCTCAAGCCGAGTCACGACGCAATAAAGTATCGAGCGGTCCTCGGTGGTTTCGCCGTGCGCCCCCATGCCGCCGCTGCCTTTGAAAACGGTGACCCCGCGATTAAGTTTATCGACGATCGCCTCACGTATTTCTTCCCCTTTTTCCGAAATAATATTTATCGCGGTATATTGCTCAAAGCCATGCAGCAGAAAATCGATGGCTTTGGTTGCGGCAAAATAGGTCAGGATCGAATACATCGCCGATTCGACGCCGAGAAAAAAGGCTGCGGTCAGAAATATCGCTATATTAAGCAGTAATATTACATCGCCTACGCGGAGCAAATGGCTGTTGCGGCTGACGAGTAACGCGGCGATCTCGGTTCCGTCAAGCACCGATCCGCCACGCATCGCGAGTCCGATACCGGCACCGATAAACAATCCACCAAACACGGCGGTAAGCAATTTGTCCGGCGTAACGTCCGGGAAATTTACGAGAAGCAAACAAAGCGAAAGGCCAACTATACCGAGCGTGCTTTTGACCGCAAACTTACGACCGATCTGACGATAGCCAATGGCGATAAACGGCAGATTTATGACAAGAAGTAGTGTCGAGAGCGGCCAGCCTGAGATGTCTGATAAGAGCATCGAAACGCCGGTCACGCCCCCATCAATAAAGCGGCTCGACAACAAAAAGCCTTTCAACCCAAAAGCGGCTGAAAATATACCTAGGATGATAAGAACGGCACTGCGAGCCTCTTGAAAGATGGATTTCATTGAAGTCTTATCTACATTTTAACACGTGGGGCAAATAAGTCAGATAAAGAACTATTTATCATCCAAAGCAGCAACCCCCGGCAGCGTATCACCGGCAAGGAACTCAAGTGTCGCTCCGCCGCCGGTTGAGATGTGAGAGATTTTATCGTCGAGACCGGCTTGATTGACCGCCGCAACCGAATCGCCGCCACCGACGATCGATGTTGCTCCTTTTTCAGTTGCCTCAGCGACGGCTTTTGCGATAGCGACAGTGCCTTCGTCAAACGGCTTTTCCTCGAACATGCCCATCGGGCCATTCCAGACAATAGTTTTCGCACCTTTGAGCGCATTTTTAAAGATTCCGACCGTCTCGACTCCTATGTCGAGGCCGACGAGGCCTGTGTTGGTAAATGCGACCGGAATGGTTTTTCGCGAATTCAACGGGTCGTATGAGTCGACGACCTGATGATCTGTGGGCAGAATTAGTTCGACTCCAGCATCTTTCGCCATTTGCTCGATCTCCAAGGCTTTAGACATCATTTCGTCCTCGACAAGCGATTTACCGATCGTAAAGCCCTGAGCTTTGAAAAAAGTGTAAGCCATAGCGCCGCCGATCAGCAGTTTGTCTACACGGCGTTTAATCAGCGATTCGATGACCGGAATTTTGTCCGAAACCTTTGCTCCGCCAAGAATTGCGACGAACGGCCGTTCGGGATCGTGTAGCGCCTTACCGAGAAAATTAAGCTCCTTTTCCATCAGCAAACCGGCGACGCAGTCGTCGACGAAGTGCGTTATGCCCTCGGTCGATGCGTGCGCCCGATGGGCGGTGCCAAATGCGTCGTTAACATAAACATCGCAGAGCGCAGCGAGCTGTTTGGCAAAATCGGGATCATTCTTTTCTTCTTCTGCGTGCAGTCGGAGATTTTCGAGCAAAATTACTGCTCCGTTATTCATCGCGGCCACCTGCCGAGCGACGCTTTCACCGACACAATCGTCTGCAAATACAATATTTAGCCCATCTAACTTCGACAAATACTCGAACACTGGACGAAGGCTGTACTTCCCCGCGTCATAAGGCAATCCCTTTTCCTCCGCCTTTTTTTTATCCTTGAGTGGGCGGCCGAGATGCGATGCCAAAACAACTTTTGCACCTTGCCCGATTGCGTAATTGATGGTCGGCAGGGCACCGCGGATTCGCGTATCGTCGGCGATGACGCCGTCCTTGATCGGCACGTTGAAATCAACACGTATAAAAACGCGTTTGCCACCGATATCAATATCTTTGATTGTCTTTTTGTTCATTAAAAATTAGGCGCGCTCATGCAAAGCTGCATTGTTTTCAAATTAGAAATGAGGATTACTTCAGACCCACCTGCGATTTTGACATTATTTTGTCGTTCTTAAATGACAGAATGATCGACTTAAATCTCTCGCCTTCCCATTTATTGACCGAAAATCGAACGCCGACGCCAGTTGAGCTGCTGATCTCGGTTCCCTTGCCGCCCAAAGTACTTTCAACCTCAGATCGAGGCATTCCGATCTTAAGTTTGTTGTACTTTTCCATCGTCAGTTCGTATTCACCTTTTATTGACTCAGTCGTTGAGGTAGGCGAACTCGAGGTCGGAGTGGACGATGTGGCCGGATTATTGTCTTTGTTTGCAAGTTCGGCAAGCTTTTTGGGGCACGAGCATCCCAAAACCACGAGAAGGAGTATCACGAAGCAAAGATTTATCGAGTTTTTCATAAACCAAGTTACTATTTAAGGTTTCTACTGGTCGAAATTCCAAAGCCCCTTTCCTGCAACAAACTTAACAAGATCGCGCACGCGGCACGAATACCCCCATTCGTTGTCGTACCAAGAAAGTATCTTTATGCAAGTGCCGTCGATTACCTTTGTGTTTTCGGCATCGACAATCGAGGAATTTGAGTTGCCCTTAAAGTCGATAGACACAAGAGGTTCTTCGCTAAATGCAAGAATACCTTTCAATTCTTCGTTCGCTGCGTCCTTTAGAACGCGGTTGACCTCTTCGGTTGATGTAGCCTTTTCAACGTTCATCACTACATCAACAAGCGAGACATTTGGTGTCGGTACACGGACGGAGATACCGTCAAACTTACCCTTTAGCTCCGGGATCACAAGTGCGATGGCCTTGGCAGCACCGGTCGAGGTTGGGATCATCGAAAGCGCGGCGGCTCGCGCACGCCGGAGGTCCTTGTGCGGCAGATCGAGCAACTGCTGATCGTTTGTGTAGCTGTGAATCGTGTTCATCAGTGCGCTCTTAATGCCGAATTTCTCATGAATTACTTTTGCGACGGGAGCAAGGCAGTTCGTTGTGCACGACGCGTTCGAGATGATGTTGTGATTGGCTGCCTCGTACATCGCTTCGTTTACGCCGAGTACGATAGTGACATCTTCACCTTTGGCGGGTGCCGAAATTATCACTTTTTTGACGCTGCCCCGAATGTGTTTTGCGGCGTCCTCAGCTTTTGTAAAACGTCCGGTCGATTCGATAACGATCTCGGCGCCGACGTCTTCCCAGGGGATCAAGGCCGGATCTTTTTCCGAAAATACACGGAAACTGTCGCCTTCGACCGTGATCACACCGTCGCCTGCCGTTATGGTGTGATCGAGATTACCCATCACTGAATCGTATTTGAGCAAATGCGCGAGTGTCTTTGTATCCGTGAGATCATTTACGGCGACCAGATCAATGTCAGCGTCACCGAGCCAGGTTCTCACCACGGCTCGTCCGATGCGTCCGAAGCCGTTAATACCTACTTTGATAGCCATAATGTTAAAATCCTCCGAAAAATGCGAATATTAAAAGGTTGACAATACAGCAAATATCGTCAGATTTCAAAGGCTGTTTCGCTGAACGATATGACATTGTGAAAGCGCGATTATTGAAACAATCGGAATTTGAAACACGTAGTAACGGTTTGGGTTTTTGGCAATAATTATTAAAATCAGGTGTTTGAGGCTGGAGCTGTCCATAATGAATCTTACGCGATACCGGAATATCCTACTTCTGAATATATTTGTTCTCGTTTTCGCCGCTGCTTTCCACGCGAATCCGCAGGATGAACCGCAAATAGCGAAAAATGATAGTGACACGCGTTTGACACCACCGATCGCGGCTTCGCAGCCGACGACGCTTGGAGAGAATGCAAAGTCCAGTTCTGTTTTCGCTCCGTCAAATCTGACGCGCGTCGGCGTTCAGACCGCTCTGCCGGTCCCGCTTTCTTTGAGTGACGCTATTCGGCGCGCCCTTGAAAGTAATAACGATATCGAAGTTTCACGCGATGATGTTCGTTTTCAGGAAACACAGGTTAGATCGCTGCTCGGCGTTTACGATCCGGTTTTTTCCGTCACGCCAAATTTTTCCAGGAGTAATACAACTGGTCAGCCGGCGACCAGGGATTTTAGGGTGAATTCGAATTTCGGCCAATTCATTCAGCGCGGCGGCGGCAACTATCAGGTATTCTTCAACAACCAGCGAACAGAGAATGCTTTCGCCCAGGCTCAGGTCAGTTCCGGATCGGTTTCGAACAACAGCAGCGCGATTTATTCGTCGTCGTTCGGCGTAAATTATACTCAGCCGCTGGCACGAAACAAGAGGATCGACAGCCGACGTTCCCAGATCAACATTGCTCGGAAACGGCTCGAGCAGACCGACACAGACTTTCGATTGACTGCGACAACGACGATCACGCAGGTTCAGCGAGCATATTGGGATTTTGTATTTGCACTGCGCAATCAGCAAAATCAGGTCGCGAACGTTAATCTCGCAAAGGAAAACCTCCGTCAGATCGAGGCAAGGATCAGTGCCGGAGCGGCCGCGCCGCTGGATCGCGCCGAAGTAGCGACTGAGCTCGCCAACCGCGAGGGCGACCTCCTGCTCGCGACACAACAGGTCTCAACGGCCGAAAACGCCTTAAAGCAGTTCGTCCTTGGCGATCCTCTCTCAGCTGAGTGGGCACAGACATTCGTGCCGACGGATAAGCCCGCGTTTAGCCTCGATCCCGTAAGCCTTGACGATGCAATTAAGGATGCGATGGACAATCGATTTGAGTTGCGGCGTCTGCGCCTGCAGCGTGAGATAAACGCCGAGGACATTAAGCTTTTCAAGAATCAGATCAAGCCGCAGATTGACCTTAATACAACGTTTTCGCTTGACGGGCTTTCGCGAAGCGGTACGAACACGGCTATAACCTCAAATCTTCTGACCTCAACCCAAGATCTGTTTATTTTCAACGCATTGAATTCTACTCGCGGCCAATTAGCTTTGAATCCGTTTGTAAACCCTGTTGTTATAATTCCTGCATCACCTTCGTATTTGTTTGGCGGCTTCAACAGATCGCTTGCAAACATTTTCCGGAGTGACGCGCCGAATTTTTCTGTTGGTGTGACGATCTCCTTCCCATTTCGTAATCGCACTGCAAAGGCAAATCTCGATGGGGCAAAAATTCAGGAACAGCAGATCGCGGCTCAGACCCGCGGTCAGGAGCAGACCGTTATCGTCGAGGTAAGAAACGCCGTCCAGGCCGTCGAGACAACGCGGCAACGGGTTTTGACAGCACGCAGAGCACGGGAAAGCGCCGAGATTCAACTCGCCGGCGAGCAGAAACTGTATGAGGTCGGAAAATCGACGACGTTCATTCTCTTTCAGCGCGAGAACTCATTGACTAACGCAAGAAATGCCGAGATCCGCGCCGAGACCGACTATAACAAAGCTCTGGCCGATCTACAGCGTGCTACATCAACCGCGTTTCGCGTCAATAACATACAGATCGTCGCGCCGGTCGCAATTCCTAAATAGTGTCTAAACAGAATTCCCTTTTTACCGAACTAGCTGCGCCTCAAGCCTTTTAGTTTAGGGGTAAGTCTGCGAAAATTTAGCCAATGAAAATTTCGGCGGTAATCATTGCCGGTAACGAGGAGCAGAAGATCAGGGATGCCATCAGATCAGTCGATTGGGCCGACGAAGTTCTGGTAATTGACTCGGAAAGTACTGATCGAACCCGCGAGATCGCGGAATCCTTAGGTGCACGGGTGATCGTGAGGCCGTGGCCTGGGTTTTCTGCCCAAAAGCAATTTGGGGTTGATTCGGCTGCCAACGACTGGATATTTAGTCTTGACTCCGACGAACGTGTATCGGACGACCTTAAACGCGAGATCATCGAGGTTAAGGAACGATCGGGTGATTCGGTGGAACAAGGCTACCGAATCCCAAGACTTTCCTATTATCTGGGGCGACAGATCAGGCATTCGGGCTGGTATCCGGATTGGCAATTACGTCTGTTCGATCGCCGGCATGGCAAATGGAATGGCGCTCTTATTCATGAATCGGTGCAGATGAACGACGGAGCTAAAATCGGCAAGTTAAAGGGTGATATCCTGCACTTTTCAGTCGAAAACGCTTTGCACCACCACAGAATGATCGGCGAACGGTATGCTCCGATGGCAGCACGGCAGATGTTTGAACGAGGCAAAAGAACATCAAAGCTTAAGATCTTGACGGCCGGTTGGCTTGCTTTCGTTTCGAGCTATGTTCTGAAAGCCGGATTTCTTGATGGTATGGCGGGCTTTTGCATTGCCCGTTTTGCGGCCCATCATGCATTTATGAAACATATGTGTTTGGCGGAGTTACAACGGAAAGAAATCACCGATGCGCCCGCCTGAGACAGCAATATTACAACTTGTTTACCGTTCGTACCATCAAACTCTTTTAAGATAGACTTTTTTGAGCTATATTCAAATTATGACAATCGCCCCGCCAATAAAAACCTGCTTCGCGGTAGTATTTACAACGCTTTTCCTTTCAATCGGTGTATTAGCGCAGAAGGGCGTTGACGCACAAACCAAAACTATTAAAGAAGAGGGTAACAAAGTCA
>DAIRVI010000054.1:0-17277 GCA_036802885.1 Pyrinomonadaceae bacterium | reverse complement strand
AATATCATTATCGCGACGCCCGGCCGCCTGATCGATTTTATGGATCAGGGCCTGATCAATTTCAACAGCCTGACGCATCTCGTCCTCGACGAGGCCGACCGCATGCTGGATATGGGCTTTTTGCCCTCGATCAAGCGGATCGTCAAGGTTATTCCGACAAATCGCCAGACGCTCTTTTTCTCCGCGACGATGTCGCCTGAGATCGAGCATATCGCGTACGCAATGCTCAAGGATCCGACCTTTATCGAAGTCAGCCCACGCGGAAAGGCTTCGGGGCTGATCGAACAGACAGCATATCCGGTTGCACAGCAATCGAAAATGCCTCTGTTGCTCGATCTTCTCGATAAGGAAGATTTTGACCGGGTGCTTGTGTTTACCCGCACAAAACGCGGCGCCGACCGTCTCGCTCATATTTTGGAAAAGCGCGAACATAAGTCGAACCGCATCCATGGCGATCGTTCGCAATCGCAGCGCGAAGCCGCTCTGCAGAGTTTCAAATCCGGAAGGGTCAACGTTTTGGTCGCGACCGATGTCGCCGCGCGTGGCATCGATATCGATTCCGTTTCACATGTGATAAACTATGATATACCCGAGGCGCCCGAGGACTACGTTCACCGTATTGGCCGAACCGGCCGGGCCGGAAACAAGGGACGTGCGATCACCCTCTTTACGATTGCTGAGGAACATTCGCTGCGTGCTATCGAGCGTTTGACTGGGGAAAGGGTAGAGCGAATTGTGTTGCCGGATTTCGGCGGACACCATTTCAATGACGCCAAACCGGTAAAGAAATTTGTGCCGCCGGCGAGGAAGACTTTCAGATCTTTCGGTCCACGTCGCGGCAGGTAGTTAGTTGATAAATATATGATTAAAGCTATTGCGTACACAGTCGACCAATCCGTCGAGATGATGTGTTCGGCCTGCGACCTTGAGCAAAATCACAAGGTTAAGACCGTTACGAAACAAGGTAAGATCACAAAAGCCGCCTGCGAGGCGTGCGAAACCGTCAGCACATTTACCCGAGGCGTGAAAACCTCGGTCTCGATGGGCACCGGCAAGAACGCTTCGCCTTACGACCGTATGCGGAAATACCGCAAGGGCCAGGCGATGACCCATGACAAGTTCGGCCGTGGGGAAGTCACAGCAGTGATCGAACCGCAGAAGATCGACGTGCTCTTCGGCGACCAAACTCGCCGTCTGATTCACGCTCAAGTCTAATTCGACAGACTAATTTATAAAGGCTGTCCGCGAACCGCTAGGTTTTCGGGCAACCTTTTTTTGTTTTTTCTCGGAAACTGTGGAACTCCACACCGCCAATACCGCAATGCGACGGTTTCCTGGTCTGTTATTATAAATCGGGTTCAGAATTTTCGGGCTTGGTATGATCGCACAAGCCTTTTTGGTCGAGAATTAACGGAATGTCCATACTCATCGCGGAGGATAATGATGCTCAACGCCAATATCTAAGGGCGCTTCTCCAAAAGGAATTCCCTACCCACATGCCCCTTTTCGAGGCAAGCGACGGTGAAGCGGCGGTCGATATGGCAATTGAAATGCGACCGACGCTTTCGATCCTAGATATACAGATGCCGAAGCTATCGGGCGTGAAGGCCGCGAGGACAATTTGGCGGTCATTCCCCGAGGCCCGCGTAATTTTTTGGACGCAGTTTCCGCAAGAAATTTACATTAACGAGATCCGCAAGATCGTCCGCTCGATCGAGCCGCAGCCCACATACGGTTTTATACACAAAAACAATCCTGAGGACCGTTTTTTGCGTTTTGTAGCCGCCGTGCTCGAAGACGGTGCCGACATGATCGATCCGGCTTTCAAGGACTCGTTCCAAAGGCCGCTTTTGACGGAATTTGAGACCGAGGCGCTTCGATACTTGGCGCTAGGCCTTTCCAACTGGGCGATCGCCCGCAAGTGCAGCCTTAGCCTGAGAGGGGTCGAGAGCCGGCTTGCTACATTGTATGAAAAGCTCTTTCCAGAGAGTTCGGCCGGGACGGAGAACGAAGCGTACGACAAGCTCGCCTACAACACCCGAACCCGGGCCTTTTTCGAGGCACTCAAACGCGGCCTGATAAACAGCGACGAGCTGGAAAAAGACGAAGCCGAGTTCGCCGAATGGATCGAACGCGACCGTGTCCGCTTTCGGGATTCTCCGAAGTAGTAGAAAAATGCCAAGTTTTATATATCCAAAGATGATCTCGGCTTTGGCCCTCTGCTTTTGGGTATTCGTACCGGTCGTTACTAATTTTCCCAGACAGAATTCAAATCTCTCGCCGTCACCGTCGTCGCCCTCGCCATCACCGTCGCAGAGTCCGGCAGTTATCCGAGCGCCCGGGCCAAAGCCAACTCCGACGCCGGTGCCAGGTGCACAGAACTTTCATCAATGGGGCTCGATCACCGTTTTTAATGGTCTGCCGTCCGATAGCGTCCGTGCGATCGCTCAGACACTCGACGGCGTAATGTGGTTCGGCACTGACAATGGCCTCGCTCGGTTTGACGGTCGCCGGGTGCAGAATTTTACGTTTGGCGAAACCGACGCGAATCGCGTATTGGCTCTCAAGACAGCTTCGGACGGCCAACTCTGGATCGGCACGATGAAAGGAGCTTTCCTCTATACCGAAAACCGCATTAACTCGATCGACGGCACCCAGGGCGTCGGCATTACGGCCATTTTGCTGGACGGCGAGAATTATCTCGGAACGGACACAGGCCTCGTTCTGCGAGTCAGTCTGAACGCAGGCGGAGTGCTCGCGACCGAAAACGTCTTCCCGATTCCACTCTTAAATACTGACGGCGGTCCGCTTGGCATCACAAGCCTGATCAGGATGGACGGTAAACTCCTGGCGGGAACGCCTGGCCGCGGTGTATTCGTCGTGCAGGATAGCGGCGTTTCTGAACTTCCCTCGGCACCGCGTCCCGTAATTGTGAATGCCCTTGCCTTGAACGCGAAAGGAAATCTCTGGCTCGGAACCGACGCCGCCAAAGGACTCAGCGGCATCTATTCCGTCGAAACCGGATCAAAAGCCGAGAGGATCAAGGCTCCGACGGCTAATGTCCTGGCCCTTGACGCAAACCAAAGCAGCCTCTGGGCCGGCACCGAGCGGTATGGGCTTTTTCATATTACTGAGTCGAAGCTGACCAAAACTTATACCTTTGATAACACGTCCGGCGGCCTTCGCTCCGACACTATCTTCGCTCTCTTCACCGACCGCGAAGGCGTCCTCTGGATCGGCACCAACCGCGGAGTCAGCCGATTCGACCGCCTTGGACCATTTCAGCAGACTGTCTCGGACATACCAAACAGCAATTTCATTCGAACGCTTTACCAGGCGCCTGGTGAAAAAGGACGGCTCTTTGCCGGTTCCAACCGGGGTTTGTTCTCACGGGACCTCGATGACAAATGGACGGAGACCCCGGGCCTCAAGAACAGAGCTGTTTACGCTGTCCGCCAGCGATATGAATCGTCGATGGTCGTCGGCACGCCGGAGGGGATGTTTGACATATCCGGCACGAAGCTCCTGGATGGCGACGTTCGCAGCTTTGCCGGTTTCAATGTTCGGGATTATGCCGCTGTTTATGGCCGAGGCGTCGTGGATGTTACCGGCCAAAGTCAGCAGCTCGTTTACGCAGACGAGACCGTTTCAGCCATATCCACCGGGTGGAACAAGCTTTGGATCGGTACCGCCGGACGCGGCCTGTTCAGCTACAACAAACAAGGCGTAAAAAATGAGGCCGGTCCCGATGTTCTCAAGAGCGGAACAATCTGGAATATGTTCCAAGGCCAGCCGGACGGCGCGCTCTACATTGCGGGCCAACACGGCGTATTCGCGTTTCGCGATGGCCAGATTGACCAAATAATCGCCGCTGAGGATGTACGTGACGTTGTTGAACGCGATGGACAAGTATGGGCGGCAACGACATCGCGGGGCCTTTTGCATGCTCGGCGTGATGATCGATTTGGATGGTTGGTCTCGTCGCTGGGCTTTGAACAGGGTTTGCCTTCCGAAAAGGCATTTTCGATCCGGCCTTCGGGCAACGAGTTTATCATCGCGACCAATCGGGGCGTTGTCACGTACAGACCCGGAACGATAGCACCCAAACTAATTCCGACGCGAATCTTGAGCCAGCGAATGCACGATCTGAGTGAGCTACGCTCCAAAATCGAGCTCGAATATCCGCAGAATTCGCTGCAAATCGAGGTCGCCGGACAGAGCAGCCGAACGTTTCCCGAGGAGTTCCAATATTCATTCCTCCTAAAAAATTCCCGCGGTGAGGTGATCGACAGCAGGTTTTCAAATGACCCGTTTTACGCGCCGGCGGATCTTTCGGCCGGTGAATACAGTGTCGAGTCGGTAGCGTATGACCGTGACCTTCTTTCGTCGGAGCCGTTAACCATCCGCTTCGCTGTTGCCGGTTCGCCGTTTCCGTGGACGGCGACCGCTCTCGGCGTCCTGTTGGCTATCGCTCTCATCGCTTTGATTTGGGTGATCATCGAGCGGCGGCGGATCACTCAGAGGAATCAGGAACTCGCAGCAGCTCGATTCGGTCTGGCAAACGAAGCCGAACGCGAGCGGAGCCGCATTGCCCGCGATCTGCATGATCAGACGCTGGCCGATCTGCGCAATCTGATTATGATGAGCGACCGGCTCGAGCCGCCAAATCCCGAGTTTCGCTCGGAGATCGAATCGGTCTCGACGGAAATTCGCCGCATCTGCGAGGATCTCAGTCCGTCGGTTCTTGAAAATGTCGGTCTCGTCGCGGCCCTCGAGTCTTTGCTTACACACACAGTTGAAGACCACCAATTTTCGACCAGCGACGACGCGAATGAATTGGTAAATTTCCCTGTGATCGTTCAGCTGCATATCTACCGCATCGCTAAGGAAGTACTCACAAACATCAACCACCATTCGGACGCGACGCATGTTGAGATGGACGTTGAAATCTTTGCCAACACGCGGTTTCTCTTAACAATACGCGACAACGGCTCACCGTTCGATACCAACAAAGCCGCCGGAAAGGGCCGCGGGATAGCAAATATCAAATCGCGGGCGAGCCTGATCGATGCAAAGATCGAATGGGAGCAACAGGCTGAGGGCGGTAATCTCTTTTCACTCGAATTGGCAGGGAAAGTCAGTGTCTGACTTCCCCGGCCCGTTAGATTTGGCGGACGCTTTCCTGGAGGTCTGCAACGATGATAGTTCGCATATCGAGACGGACAGGCGTTGCTCGTTGAGCCCTCAGAAAACGAAATGTGGTAAGGACAAGTAGCAGAACAATCGGAGTCAGAAGCACAAATAGCGAATGCCGCCAGAACTCCTCGGCAGCCGGTCCGCCGCGAAGTGCTCCGTTCGCGAGCGGAACGCCGATCGTCGTCGCGTAGTAGACCAAGAGCGGAAGTGCCGAACGGCGCAACAGGCCGAAGGTTCCCGACGGCTGAGACCTCAAATCCGATCCGAATTTCTCGCTCGCAACAAAGAGCAGCATCAGGAATCCGAAATAGACCACGATCCCCTCAAACCGGTGCAGTTCGCCCGGATTTAACCAGATCAGTTCAGGGTCGGCACGACGGATGAATAGCGCTATCGAGATCCGCACCGTATTGGCGACGATGGTCGTCAGAAAAGCAACTGCTAACGAAACCGGTATGAATCTCCAACTGACGACTTGTGCGCGTAGCTTCCAGAGACGCGCGACCGAGAGCATTAGAAACGCCGTGATCAGGAAATTTACACCGGAACACGCGGCCGCGATCAAGAATGAATGGTCGCTGCTCATATACCCTGAGTATGATTCGAATATAAATCGCACGCCCGTTGCGAATTCGACCAGAAGTCGTGTGGGAGCAAGGATCCACAACAGATCGTTGACGCTCGCCGTCGAATAGTAGAGCTTGATGGCCGCGCAGATTAGCAGCACGGCGAACATTTGGGCGACCTGGTTGAGTCTTTGAATTCGGTTCATCTTAACCTCGGCCTGCAAGTCCTTTTAAGTTCGGGGCGATCGCCAATCGCCGACGGCGGATTGTCAGGACGAAAACGATAATCGAAAGTGAGACTAGAAGCCACACGAGTTCCGGTTCGGCGCCGACCGCTAGATCGCTAACCCCGAGCGGCAGCGGCAACGGCTGGTTGACATCATCTGCCGAACCGTCCGGGTTAACGACCTTTTCGCGTACCGCGATAAACGACGTGTATTTTGTGAGGAGGTTGTACTTAATACCAAGGGCGGTGATCTGCTTGGCCTTGTCTTCGTCAACGTCAGCGGCACCGTAATCCGAAAGCTCGGCTATAAGATTTCTTGCCCATAAATATCTGAGTGCGGGATTCTCACCGTCGGGCTGAATGCTCGAAACGTTGAAACTCGACGAATATTCGCCCTGTCCCGTCTTGCCGGTCAGTTCGATCGTACCTCCCACCGGTCCGCGCCATTTGCCGAATACAATAAGCGGACGTTGGGCGAGCAGATCGGGAAAATGAGCTGGAAATACGTCGTAAGTATCAAACCCGACCGACTGGATCTTGATATCCGTAAGTGCTGGAGCCTGGATATACTCCTGAAATTTCTCAGCCGTTGCAGCGGCCCCAGATTCTTCGGTAACGATAAAAGGCTCGCCCATTCCGGCTTTTGCAACGCCCTCGATCAAGTATCGGTTTACCGATGATCCGATGCCGAACGCAAATACGTTGCACTGATTGAGATTCGCCCGAATATAGTCGAATACGCCTTGCTCACCTGAGATAAAACCATCCGTAATGAGCACGATGCTCCGCGAAACGCCCTGTTCGCGTGGAAGGCTCATCGCCTGGGTGATCGCGGGCAAAAGCTCTGTTCCGCCGGCCCCGCGTTGGTTCGTCAACAGATCGACAGCCCTCGCAATGTTCTCCTGATTTGCCTGTAACGGCCTTTCCGAAAGGGTTTTTGAGTCGCCGGCAAACAGCACGACGTTGAAGTAGTCGGTCGGCTTGAGGCCCCCGATGAGGTTCTCGAGCAGCCGTTTGGACGTATTCAGCGGAAAGCCTTCCATTGAGCCGGATACGTCGACGACAAAGATAAATTCACGCGGCGGTATGTCCTCGGCCCTCACACGTTGCGGCGGTTGAGCCATAAAGAGAAAGAAATTTTCGTCGTCACGTTGGTATAGTATTAGGCCCGATTTGATCTGATCGCCGGCAAGACGGTAACGCAAGATAAAGTCGCGATTGCCCTGAAATGCGTCCGCCTCGTCCAGAGTCAATTGCGCGACGGTCCGGTTCGGCCATTCGGGAGTGATCTGATGCGAGACACAAGTCACTTCTTCAATAGGAACGCCAGCCGAAATCCGTGTCGAAATATGCAGCGTACTGCTCGGATCGGTTCCTTGGTGAAAATAGGAGCTGTTGACCGGCCCGCTGGTTTTCGCCCCGTTAGGTTCAGGTTTGGATGGGTAACGCGGCCCGACGACGGTCGGATAGACCAATTCATAAATGCCGTCCGTCGGGATCAGCAGTTCGGTATAGCGAAGCTCGATCTCGATCTGATCGTTCGGCATTATATTAGCGAGCTTCATCGAGAAGACATTCGGACGGTTCTCTTCAAGCAGCGAAGCACTCTTCCCCTCTTCCTTTGCCTTTTCAAACTCTTGCTTTGCAACCTCTCGTTCCTTTATCTTTGCCACGATGATCTGATTACCGATCTTCATCCGCATCGAGTATACGGCCGCCCGCGTCGATGCCGGGAACATATACGTCGCGTTAAACGGTCGTGAACCTTCGTTACGGTAAGTTTGGACCACCCTGACATCGGCAATGACGCCAGAAATGGCAATATCGACACGCGTATCTTTGAGAGGCAGTTGATCGACTCGCGGATCGCCTTTTACGAAGAAATACGGAGAGAGTGTTTTGTCCTCAGGCGCCTTAATCTGGGACGTGACGGAGATCGAGGCTACTGCAAACATCATCGTCAGAAACGGCGACCGCATTAAAATTTGAATGATCTTATCGATTTTCATAACATTTGCTCCAGTTTGGCAGACACATAACGGCCGGCCTTTTTACTATCTGAAATGATGTTATTTGGATCTAGGGATCGGGGTAATGTCTGCCGCCACAGGCCAGAACCGTATTAGCCACAGTCGCGGGTCGGGAAGGCTACGGCTTTTGATCAGAATGAGTTCGACACAAAAAAAGCGGCCCGACCGATGTCGAGCCGCTATCTCTATTTTTTGATATAGGATTATTTACGACCGCCGCGCAAGATCAAACCCAAAACAAGGCCGACCGCGGCCGAGATGAGGATCGTCTGTCCTGGCTTTTGCCGCGCAAATTCTTTTGCGTCCTCGACAAGCTCTTTCGGGTCCTTGCCTTGCAATTCTTTGAATTTGTCGTTAGCCGTTGCAAATTTATCGCTCGCAAAATCCTTGGCCTTTGCCGCCGCGTCTTGAATTTTCTGTCCGTATTCCTGTGCCTGCATTTTCAGATCTCCTAAAAATTCGTCCGTCGTCACCTTGTCCGTAAACGGCTCATCCGTCACCGGCACAAGGCTCTGTTCCAATTCCTTTTCTGCTTTCTTAACTTCTGCTTCGAATTCTGACATAAGTAAACGTCCTCCAGTAATAGTCTAAAAAATAATGCGTGGCGTAAAACCCGATCGCCGTTAATTGCGACCGTCAGATGAAGTGGGCCGCCAATTAGTTGTAACGAAATCCAAATCGAATTAGTTCGCGAATTTAACGGTTGTGACTCTAGCGACATTTATTGTTGACAAGCACAATTTGAAAATGAGAATCTTGAAAGATAGTAAGTGCTTACTTACTTGTTTTCGGGAGAGATATTGATCAACGATCTATTAAAATGCGATCCAGCCGGCCGAATGAAAGGCGACGCCCGTCGTGAGCAGATACTGCAGACGGCCGTTAACCTGTTTTCGCAGCGGGGCTTTAAAGGCACTACAACAAAGGAGATAGCACGTGTTGCGGGTGTCTCCGAGGCGATGGTCTTTCGACACTTTGCGACGAAAGATGAGCTCTACGGCGCGATCCTCGACAACAAAGGCTGCGAGGACGGAGTTCGCCGATTTCCGTGGGAAGAGAACGAGACGCTGCAGCGTGCGATCGAACAAAAAGATGATTTCGCCGTATTTTACAACATCGCTTTCGACGCGTTGAATAAGCATCAGGCCGATGTCGGCTTTATGAGGCTGCTGTTTTACTCGGCTCTCGAGGAGCACGTGCTGGCGGAGAGATTTTTTCAAGAATTTATCTCTCGCGTCTACGAATTTATCGGCGGATATATCCGGCAAAGGCAGAGCGACGGTGCGATACGCGAGATGGACCCGCGAATAGCGGTCCGATCGTTTTTGGGAATGCTGATCCACCATTCGCTAAATAATATCTTGTGGGACAAGAAAAGGGCGATTATGGATATTTCGAACGAAGAAGCCGCTAAGAATTTTGCGGAGATACTGTTGAGAGGCATTCGGGCGTAAGGCCTTGAACAGACGATAACAATGATGAGAAGTCAACCAGTTTTAGTTTCCGTCGCAGCCGTTATTCTGGCGGTCGTGCTGGCCTCGATGGGCTGTGGCAGTAGCACAACAACCGCAAATGCAAATACGAATAACCAGCCCGTGACCGTCGACGTTACAACCGCCCAAGCGATCGTACGGCCGATCCCGACTTATTTTGAAGCGACGGGTAATCTTGCGGGCGATGCGCAGACGGATGTCGCGCCGGCGGTAGGTGGCAAGATCGTCGAAGTAAATTTCGACGTCGGTAGCTATGTGCAGAAAGGCAGCGTGCTCGTGCGTTTGGACGATCGCGATGCCCGCATCAGGCTCGAACAGGCCGAGGCGCAGGCCGAGCAGCAGAAAAAAGCGGTAGCTCAGGCTGTTGCGGCACTGCGTCAGGCACAGGTGAGGCTCGGCGTAAAGGACGGTGAGATCTTCAATATTGAAGCGTTTTCACAAGTTAAATCTGTCAAAGCCAATCTCGAACTGGCGGAAAAGGAGCTAATAAGAGCACAACGGCTGTACGAAACCGGCGACGTTTCGCGCTCGATACTCGACCAACGGCGTTCACAACGCGACGCGCTTCTCGGGAATCTGGACGAGGCAAGATCGAATGCGGCGGTTGCCGTAAGGGCAATAAACTCTGCCGAGGCAGGCGTCATATCTGCCAAAACAGCGGTCTCGACATCGCAAACGCAGATCGACCAGGCTCGCAAATCGCTGACCGATACCGTCATATACGCTCCGATCAGCGGCTATATTTCCGAAAGGGTCGCCGATCCCGGTGAGTTTATCTCGCCGAATACGCCGAACGCTAAGGTTGCGACGATCGTTCGTACCGGAACGCTGCGTATGAAGATAGACGTTCCCGAGCAATCTATCGGAAAAGTCGCGCTCGGCCAAGGTATCTCGCTCCAGACGAGTGCGTATCCCGATCGGAACTTTGCGGGAACGGTCGTCAGAATGCTGCCAGGTTTGAACACAGCGGCCAGAACCCTCACGGTCGAAGCTGAGGTCCCGAACATCGACGGTTTGTTGAAACCCGGACAGTTTGCAACCGTGCGAATCACACAATCAAAACCCGAGAATGCTGTATTGATCCCTGCGTCGGCAATTAAGACCGAGAACGACATCAATAAGGTTTACGTAATTAAGGATGGTGCGGCACGCGAACGCCTTGTTCAGTTAGGGTTGCTGGAGAACGACCTGATACAGGTAAAGGCCGGTATCGCCGAGGGCGAGGTCATTGCCACTAGCAACCTCGGCGAATTATTCGACGGCGTTTTGGTGCAGGTAAATTAGTTCAAAGTTTAAAGCTATTTGAACCTTGAACTTGGAACTTTTAACTAATCTTTTATGCAATGGCTTGCTGAAATTTGTGTAAAGCGACCGGTATTCGCAACGATGCTGATCTTGTCGCTCGTTGTGGTCGGGGCATTTTCGTTTTTCAGTCTCGGTCTGGACCTTTTTCCCAAGATCGACTTTCCGACGATCACGATCACGGTTGTAAATCCGGGCGCCTCGCCGCAGGAGATGGAAACTGAGGTCACCGAAAAGGTTGAGGAAGCCGTCAATACGATAAGTGGTATCGATGAACTTCGTTCCAGCTCGATCGAGGGAATTTCGCAGGTTTTTGTCCAGTTCGTTCTCGAAAAGGACGTGAACGTTGCGGCCCAAGAGGTGGAGAATCGCGTTCAGACGGTGATCCCCAATCTTCCTGAAACTGCTAAACAACCAACTGTCCAGAAGCTTGACACCGATGCCGCTCCTGTTTTGCGGATCTCTCTCTCGGCACCCGTTTCACGGCGCGAGGTCACGGACATTGCGAAAAACAAGATTAAAGAGCGGATCGAATCTGTTAACGGCGTCGGGCAGATCACGATCATCGGTGGTGCCGAACGTCAGATAAATGTTTGGGTCGACCCGGATAAGATGCGGTCGTATAACGTATCGCCCGGCGAGGTTTCGGGTGCGCTCAAGGTCCAGAACATGGAATTTCCGAGCGGACGCCTCGACGAAGGGCAAAAGGAGACGAGTGTTCGAACCGTCGGGAAGATCCAGGAGCCGGAACAATTCAACGATGTCGTTGTCGCGACCCGCGGCGGTTATCAGGTAAAGGTTAGGGACCTTGGATATGTTGAGGACGGCACCGAGGAGATTCGGTCGGAGGCGCGTTTGAATGGGCAGCCGGCAGTAACCCTCGTCGTTTCGAAACAATCCGGCCAAAATACCGTGGCCGTCGCCCACGAGATCAAAGCCAAGCTGAAAGAGATCGAAGCAACCTTGCCGAAGAATTACCAGATGCGGATCATCGGCGATAATTCGATCTTTATTGAAAACTCTCTGCGGGCGATCGAGGAACATCTCATTTTAGGATCGATTCTCGCGTCGATAGTGGTTTTTCTGTTTCTTTGGAGTTTTCGTTCGACGATCATCGCCGCGTTGGCCATTCCAACCTCAATTATTTCGACGTTTGCCCTGATGTATGCGATGGGCTACACGCTCAACTCGATCACGATGTTGTCGCTCACGCTGATGGTCGGTATCGTGATCGATGATGCGATCGTCGTACTCGAAAACATCTATCGCTTTGTCGAAGAAAAAGGGATGAACCCGTTTCAGGCGGCGATCGAGGGCACACGTGAGATCGGCCTCGCTGTGCTCGCAACGACGCTCTCCCTTATGGCGGTTTTCGTTCCGATCGGTTTTATGCAGGGCATCGTCGGCCGTTTTATGTCGAGCTTTGGCCTGACGGCTTCGTTTGCGGTAGCAGTTTCATTGATCGTCTCGTTTACGCTCACACCGATGCTTGCCGCCCGCCTGATCAAACGGAAAAAGGAACAGCCACCCAAAGAAACTGACGAGATCAGGGGCGACGGACAGAGCGATAAAACTAAAAGCGATAGTCACTACACCGGCTGGTTCCGCGTCGTCGACGGCGTTTACACAATGCTCTTGCGCTTCTCGATGGCGAATCGATGGGTGATTGTAACGCTTTGTGCATTGGTTTTCCTTAGCATCATTCCTTTGTTTATGTTCGTCGGCAAGAACTTTCTCCCGGTCGACGATCAGTCGCAATTCGAAATATCGGTTCGCGCGCCCGAGGGTTCGAGCCTTACCGCTACATCCCAGATCTTTGAGCGTATTGCGTCCGAGATCAGGAAGATGCCCGGTGTGACGGACACACTCGCAACCGTCGGCGGCGGCCAACAGCAGGTCGTAAATGCCGGCACGATTTACGTCAAGCTTGCGGACATTCACGATCGGCCAAAGTCGCAGGAAATAATAATGGCCGACGCGCGCGAAGTGTTAAAACAGTTTCCGCCCGAGCTGCGAACCGGTGTTCAGCAGGTTCAGGCGTTTTCCGGCGGAGGCTTTCGTAACGCCAACGTCCAGTTTCTGATCGCAGGGCCGGATCTCAAGAAGCTTGAGGAATATTCGTCAAAGATCCTCGAAAAGATGAAATCGATCCCAGACGCGGTTGACGTGGACTCAACCCTGATCAGCGGAAAACCTGAACTTCAACTCGAGGTAGATCGTAGCACCGCGGCCGATCTCGGCGTTCGGGTTGGCGACGTATCGCAGGCTCTGAACACGCTCGTGGCAGGGCAGGAAGCGACGACGTTTAACGCCGGGGCCGATCAGTACGACGTCAGGGTTCGAGCGATAAATAGTTTTAGACAAGATGTAGAGGGTCTAAAGCGGATGATCGTTCCGTCCGCCAAGATCGGTTGGGTGACTCTCGATCGCGTTGTAAAAACGACGACCGGCACAGGCCCAAGCTCAGTTGATCGTACAAACCGCCAAAGGCAGGTGACGCTGCTTGCGAATACCCGACCCGGCGGCTCGGCCGCCAGTATCACGGCCGCGATCGATAGCTACGTTAAAGAACTGGATCTCAAAAATTCCGGCTACCGTACAGGTTATGTCGGACAATCGAAGGAAATGGGTAAGGCAGGTTTTTACTTCCTGCTCGCCTTTATGCTGTCGTTCATTTTTATGTACATTGTGCTGGCAGCGCAGTTCGAATCGTTCGTTCACCCGGTGACGATCCTGCTTACGCTGCCGCTGTCGATACCGTTCGGGATATTTAGCCTGCTTGTGATGGGTCAGACCGTTAATATCTTTTCCGGATTGGGTTTGCTGCTGCTGTTCGGTGTCGTTAAGAAAAACGCTATTCTGCAGATCGATCATACGAACGGGCTCCGATCAAAGGGGATGAGCCGATACGACGCAATAATTCAGGCCAACCGCGACCGCCTGCGGCCGATCCTTATGACGACCATCGCCCTCGTAGCCGGAATGATCCCTCTCGTTGTGTCAACCGGTGCCGGCTCAGGGACGAACCGATCGATCGGAGTTCTCGTCGTTGGCGGCCAAACATTGTGTTTGCTTTTGACGCTGCTGGCGGTGCCGGTCTTTTACTCGATCTTTGACGACCTCACGGAGCTAAGGCTATTTAGGTATGTCAATCAGTTTGCAACTTGGCTGTTTGGCGGCATGAAACGACGATTCGCAACAGCGACGGCCTCGTTAGTCAATAAGCATTAATCCGCCAAAACCACGTTTAATATGAACCGGCGTTTATACATTTTCACTCTCGTTTTGCTCGTAGCGGCGGCTATAAATGCGAGCGCCCAAGATCCTACGCCGACGCCTGTTGTCAGCGACAAACAAGCCGTCGAGCCCGAAAACCTGAAAGGCGTGCCCGCGATCGCCGCCGATTACCGCTCGGACGAACGCCTTTTGCCTGATCTCGGACGCGTCGGTGTCGATATGACAAATCAGCGGACTCTGACGCTGCGTGAGGCGATAGAGCTTGCGCTGGAAAACAACCGAGACATCGAGGTTTCGCGAAAGACGGTTTCGATAGCTGAATTCGATCTGCTTGCCGCACGCGGATTTTATCAACCCAGGCTTACCGGCCAAAGCTATTACGACCGTTCGACAACGCCGAATGTGAGTATCTTCAGCAATAATCAAAAGTCGACGGTTGGGACTTTGGTTGGCAATACCGCGCTTCAGGCTTTTGCGCCCAAATTCGGAACGGTATTTACCGGGTCGTTTATCAATCAGCGGCTAACGACGGACAATCCGATATCGATCCTCAGTCCGCAGCTGAATTCCAGTCTTGGGTTTGCGGTTACCCAGCCGCTGTTTCGCGGACGTAAGTTCGACCAGTCGCGACGGACGATCGAGATCGCAAAGAGAAACATCTCGCTCACCGACACGCAGTTTCGACAGCGTTCGATCGAGGTCGTAGCGGGTGTCCAACGGGCTTATTGGGATCTGACCTTTGCGCTGAGGAATTTGCAGGTACAGCGCGACGGTGTCCGCGACGCGAAATCACAGCTCGGACACAGTCGCCGCCTCGTGGAGGAAGGTCAGCTTGCACCGATCGATATTGTCGCCGCCGAAACGCAGGTCGCTAACTTTGAACAGTTCGTATACGATGCCTTGAATACCGTAAATCAGACGGAAAATGCACTGAAAAATCTGATCTCGCCAAATCGGATCAACGCTATTTGGAACGAGGCACTGACGCCCGTCGAGCCAGTTGACGTAACAGTGCCCGATGCGACGTTGACCGAGGCGATGGACGCGGCAATCGACAATCGCCCTGAACTCGAGATCAATAAAGCTCAAAAAGACATAAACGCGCTCGATCAAAAACTTTATCGTGAGCAGAAAAAACCACAGATCGATTTCGTCGCGAGTTATACATCGTCGGGAATCGGCGGCAGTCTCAATCCGAATTTCAGAAGCCCGTTTGCACGAGTATGCGACCCAGCCGACGTGACTTGCATCCAGCAACAGCAGCAGCAGCAAACCGCTCTGCAAAGTTTGTTGCGTTCTATCGGGCCGAGCACGTCGAGCGTAACTGATATTTTCGCGAACAGATATCCCGTGTTTCGCATCGGCATCAATTTCAATCTGCCACTTTTTGGCGATAAGACAGCGGCCGCTCAACTTGGCCGCTCAAAGGTCGAGGCCGAGCGGCTCGAGACGCAGCGTGAGCAGATCGAGCAAGGCATCCAGGTCGAAGTTCGAAACGCTCTTCAGGCTGTTCGGACAGGCGAGGCACGCCTGCGAGCAGCTGCGATCGCCCGCGAAAATAACGCAAAACAGTACGAATCGGAACAGCGAAAGCTCGACGCCGGGCAATCCGACATTTACAAAGTTCTTGAGCGGCAAACAGCTCTCGCTGCGGCAAAAAGCAACGAATTGCGAGCACGAACGGAGTTAAATAAGGCGATCGCTGAGCTTCAGCGTGCAACCGGTAATTCATTAAAGGCAAACGACATAGTGCCAAAATTAAAGAAATGAAAGCAGTTTACATTACAAACTTTGGCGTAGTCGAAGGCCTTGAAACTCGCGAGGTTCCCGATCCTAGAAAACCAACTGGAAACGAAATACTAGTGCGCGTCCGTGCCGCCGGCCTGAACCGCGCCGATCTGTTGCAGGTTCGGGGACTGTATCCGCCGCCGCCGGGATACTCGCCGAATATTCCGGGCCTCGAGTTCGCCGGCGAGGTCGCCGCGATCGGTAATGGGGTAAAAAACTGGTCGGTCGGCGAGCGCGTTTTTGGCATTACGGCCGGCGAGGCTCAAGCCGAGTTTCTTTTGACCGATGAGAGCCTGATCGTCCGAGTCCCGGACAATTTGAGCTTTACGGAGGCCGCCGCCGTCCCTGAGGCATTCATAACGGCGCACGACGCGATCTTTACCAACGGCGAGCTAAAGACAGGCGAAACTCTGCTCGTCCACGCCGTCGGCTCGGGCGTCGGCCTCGCGGCGTTACAGCTCGCTAAAGCCAAAGGCGCTATTGTTATTGGCACGTCACGAACCGCCGATAAATTGGATCGATGCAGCGAATTCGGACTCGATACCGGGATTTTGACAGAAGGCAGTTCCGATTTTTCGACAATCGTAAAAGAAAAAACTGAGGGTCGAGGCGTTGAGGTGATACTCGACCTTGTCGGCGCCGCATATTTTACGCAAAATCTCGCGAGTCTTGCTCTCAAAGGCCGTTTGATCCTGGTTGGATTGACCTCAGGCCGAACCGCCGAGTTTGACCTCGGGCTTGCGCTGCAAAAACGCGCAAAGATCATTGGAACCGTCCTTCGTGCCCGTCCTGTCGACGAAAAGGCTGACGCAACGCGTGGATTTGCAGACGACGTCGTGCCGCTGCTCGAATCCGGCGCGATCAGACCAAACCTCGACCGCGTTTTCCAAGCGGAAGAGGTTGTCGCAGCTTATAAATATCTGGAATCGAATGAGAGTTTCGGAAAGGTTGTGCTGAATTTTTAACGGGTCATTCGGGCGGCCGCGTGATCTGTGACTACGCAGAGCCCCGGTACGCCCTCCGAGTCAAGCTCAGCCATAAGCGCCGCAGCCTGATTGTATGTCAAGCAGCACGCTTCCAGCTGGTCGAATGAGATGACCGACCAAAGAGCTTCGTCAATCTCGCTATCGGCCGCAGGCGCAAGTTCGGGCTCGGCAAAAGCAACACCGATGGCCCTGGATTCAAAATTATTTTGTTGACGTTCATTTTCCATCCTTCGGTTCAGATGCAAAATTCCCGACTTCATTTCCTGAATTTTCATGTTTATCAAGTGCGCTCAAAAATCTAACACATCCGAACAACCTATGTAAATGTTTTTTTTCGGTGATTTGCGCAGCGCCCGGAGCCAATTGCCCGGGGAATTGCTAAGATTAAACTGCGCTTATGCTATACAGAGAGTCAATTTTTATGACAGGCTTTCCCGGGTTCATCGCCGGCCG
>DAIRVI010000053.1:0-17588 GCA_036802885.1 Pyrinomonadaceae bacterium | reverse complement strand
TATTTGGCCAAACCACGGCGCCCGGCGGCCCGGGCAAAGACGCCCAGTGGGCAACCGCCGGCAAACAGGGCGTTGGCACATCCGCCTCGCTCAACAGCAAAATCTGGTTCACGCTCTCCCAAGGTGTGATGACCGAGGTCTATTACCCCGACGTGACGACCGCGAATGTTCATTTGCTGCAGTTTGTCGTCGTTAACCCAAAGACAAAAAAAGTCGAAACTGAGCAGGATGATGCAATTTCTGAGGTGAAGGTGCGTGATACGAGTTGGTCAAAGGACGTTTCTCCGATCGCAAATATTTCGATATATAAGTCCTTTTACAGCGCAAGTTCTTTGGTTTTTGATCAAACTACTGTTTCGAAATCTGTAAATTGGCGGATTTACAAAACATATTTTACCGATCCGTCGAGTGATACCGTAGTTTTCTCATTATCGTTTGTACCCGAAGATCTGGAATTGGAGCTATATGTTTATTACGACCCGTCGATAGCGAATAGCGGCTTGCACGACACTGGTTGGTTTCAAGGCAGATCGTTTGTCTCGGTTGATGGCGACATTGCTTCGGCACTTACGTGTGGGAGATGTAAGCTGGATGACCCGACCAGTGGATTTTATGGCACAAACGACGGTCTGACCCAAATCAGACAAAACGGAAAGATCGTTCAGCCGTATGCGAAAGCTGAAAATGGAAATCTCGTGCAAGTAGCAAGAGTTACGCCTGTCTCGTTTAGCGGTTATCAGCCGAGGAATCAGCCCAAGATTCCGCCAGAGATGGTATTCACACTGGGTTTCGGAAAAACTCCGGATTCGGCCATGGCGAACGCTCAAGCAGCTCTCGTAAAAGGGTTTGCCAAAACACGCGAGGAGTACCAATCGGGATGGATCAAGTACTTAAGGTCGCTTCCGAAAGTCGACCCCAAATACCAGGCCCAGTTCAACATGGCCGCGATGCAGATGAAGATACTGGAGGACAAGACGGCTCGAGGGGCAAATATTGCCAGTTTGACGGTGCCTTGGGGCGGGGGTGAGAACGCTAATGAGAACAACGTCGGCGGTTATCACCTCGTCTGGTCGCGTGATCTCTTTCAGGTTTTCACGGCATACCTGGCCCTCGGCGACAAAGCGGCGGCTGAGCGGGCTTTGGATTTTTTGCTAAAGGTACAGCAGAAGCCGGACGGCAGTTTTCCACAAAATTCGTGGCTCGACGGGCGGCCGTTTTGGGGCTCGCTGCAGATGGACGAGGTTGCCTATCCGCTGATCATGGCGTGGCAGCTCGGGCGTTTTGACCGGGCGACTTACGAAAATCACCTGAAAAAAGCCGCTGATTTTATAGTAAAAAATGGCCCCGCGACGCCGCAGGAGCGCTGGGAAGAGGAATCGGGTTATTCGCCATCGACCATCGCTGCCGAGATCGCAGGGCTTGTCTGCGCCGCCGATATCGCAAAACGAAACGGCGACACGGTCTCGGCGACAAAATACCTCGCGACGGCCGATGATTGGCATGCCAACATCGAAAAATGGACGGCCACCAAGACGGGCAAATACGGCGACGGCAACTATTACCTCCGCATCACCCAACGCGGCAACCCCGACGCGGGAGAAAAGATCGAGTTGAACAACGGAGCGGGCTTTTTTGACGAACGCGACATCGTCGATGCAGGCTTCCTCGAACTCGTCCGCCTTGGTCTCAAACCGGCCGACGACCCGCTGATCGCAAAATCCGTGAAGGTCATCGACCAGGTGATCAAAGTAGATACGCCAAACGGCCCGGGCTTTTACCGTTACAACCACGACGGCTACGGCGAAATGGACGACGGCCGTCGTTGGAACTGGGATGGAAAATACTCAGGCAAAGGGCGTCTGTGGGCGCTGTTAAGCGGTGAGCGCGGGCAATATGAGATTGCGCAGTGCCGGTCGTTTCTGCCATACAAGCCCGAATGTCTGTCGTCAGCACAAGCCCGACTTAATACGATGCTCGGCTTCGCTAACGAAGGCCTCATGATTCCCGAACAAATCTGGGATAAAAAAGAAACGCCAAAGAACGTTGATAAGCAGTTCATTCCCGAATTGAAGTTTGGCGAAGGAACAGGCTCTGCAACGCCGCTTGCGTGGTCGATGGCCCAGTTCATCCGCCTTGCCGTCAACCTAAAGGCTGGCCGAAATCTCGACACGCCGCAGATCGTTTACGACCGCTATATTAATGGGAGGAAATGACTTTTTTCACTCCACCAAGAAAAAAAACGGCAGATGAGCGTCTGCCGTCAATTCATTTATTAAATTGGCTCCGCAGGTAAGACTCGAACTTACAACCCTTCGGTTAACAGCCGAATGCTCTGCCATTGAGCTACTGCGGAATATGGCACGCCCTTAAGAGCGAACTTAAAGATTAGAAATTTCGCCTGCGGTTGTCAAGTTTCTTGAAACTCTTGTTACTTACACCGAAACTGGTTTAGAATTGACCGAAAATGGCAAAAAAGGTTGTGATCAAGACATCGGAAAATGACGGAAACGTCGAGGATTTCCTCTCGGCAGTCGAAGACGAACAAGGGCGGACGGATGCACTGAACGTGCTCGAGATATTCAAAAAAGTAACCGGCGAGCCGCCGAAAATGTGGGGCTCGTCGATCGTCGGGTTTGGCAATCGCAAGGTCTATCGCAGCAATGGCGGCGAGCTCGACTGGCTTGTCACAGGATTTTCGCCCCGAAAGACGAGTCTCACGCTTTATGTGCTAAACGGTGCCCCCAAACAAGCCGATCTGCTCGCAAAGCTAGGCAAACACAAGGCCGCCGGCGGTTGCTTGCATATCAAGAAACTCACCGATGTTGATGAATCTGTCCTTGAACAACTGATCATTGATTCGGTCAAAAAAGTCAGGGGATAGATCACTTACTGCTCCCGCTTTTTGGCGATCGATCTCTTTGGATCAACGTCTTGATGACACTCATCTCCCTGTCAAATTTGTTGCCGATGTCGTCCCAGCTTCGTTTTACGGGAACGTCGGGTACGATGCTCTGGTCCTTTTGAGGCCTAAGGGGAGAGACAAAGTACATTGGGATATCGATCTCGATCTTAGAGTTTGGAAGAGAGAGAAAAAGGTAATTGCCACCGTTGATTCCCTGTTTGTTGCCTCCAGTAGTCTGACCGACGATCGTCGCCAGGCGATTCCCCTGGACGTAGTCGAGAAACTGAAAGGCCGCCGACGCGTTGCTCGAATCGGCGATGATAAATGTTCGCCCGGTAAATCGATTCTCGTATGGTTCGACCGAAGGATAATTGTCGCGGCCAAGTATCTGGAAGTAGTTGTCATCGAATTTGCGATACATGCCTGACGGAACTCCGGCCTTAAGTGCCGCCAGCAATGCCTTGTCATACGTGTTGATGTGTTTTGCCAGATCGGGCTGAGGCGTGACATTTCGCACCATCCGCAAGCCGTCCGCATATGGCGGCAACTTTTCGTTAGCCAAATAACGCGATATCTCAAATCCCGGATCCATGTCGCCGCCGCCGTTTCCACGAACATCGATGATTAGGTTTTTGATATCTTTTGCCCGTAGCTCTGCAAACGCATTTGCCAGAAACTCCTTGAACTTGATCGTCTTGAGCCGCCACGTTATGGAATTTTCCATCTTCAGGTAACCCGTGGATTTGTCCTGGATCTCAAACTTCCAGCCGTCATCGTACGTCGGGGTCGGGCCATATCGTTTGGCCATTTCCTCGGTGCGTTCGGCCTGGGTCATTGCGAGGACGCTGAATTTGGCTGTTTTCTTGGAGGTAAACCCGACCGCCTCGATGTCGAAGACCTCATCCTTGATCGGAAAGATCAGCGGAAAATACCAGTCAAATAAGGCAAATTTTTCGGCTTCTCCTCGTGAAAGGCCGATCGAATCGATGCGGTGTTCGAGCGTGCTTGTACCGTCGCCTTTGGTCACCGTAAGCAGTTTCGCGATGATATCCTTGGCCGCAACGCCGTTGATCTTCGTTATCTCGCTGCCAATCGAAATTTCCTTCGCCGATGCATTTGCCGTAATGACCATCCGGCCGTCGACGATCTGAAAATAGAACGGCAGGTAAGTGCGGCCCCCGAAAAGACGGGCCTTGAGCGTTTTGTCCTGATTGTAAGGGTTGATGTAAGTATGGCCGCAATTTAACTTGTTTAGGATTTGTGCGACCAGCACAAAGTAATCGCCCTCGGTCATCGGTGATCCGAGCTTAGTTTCGAGCACTGCAAATTCCCGTGCGATGCTTTCGGGGGTATTGTAGCGGTAAATGCCGGGGTGGAGCACCGTCAGGCTTTTCTGCAAAACAGCAGTGTCTGCCTTTAGCTGTTCCGGCGAAAGCGTAACAGCTGGCATTGTGTCCTCGGCAAGCCGCTTAAGAGTGTAAACGTGCCGAAACGACCATGGCTCACGAGTTTCTTTCAGTATCGTCAGGCTGTCTTTCGAAAAAGTGATCGTTTTCCGGGTCGGTTCGGCAGTATTGCCGTCTTGCGTCTTGCCTATCAGCACGATTTTTCCGGGTCCATTGCTTTCGATCGAATATTCCGTTTTGTCGTCGAAAAACTTCTTTAAGTCCGCATCAATACGCTCGGTACCCTTGGCCCGATACACCTTTCCAAAATCGTCGTACAAGGTCGCGATCTTTGCCGACGTGCCATCAGGCGACGGTTCGATCGTGATCAGCACGTTCATCGTCACACGTTTGCCGCTGGTGTAGTCGCTGTATTCGAGGGTTCCTTTCCACTTGCCTGCGATCGAGTTAAAGAACTTTGCTTCCTGTGCAAAAACACCTGCCGCTATGAGCATGACTAAAAGAATTATGAATTTGATCTTTTTCACTTTGTTTCATCCCCAAAAAAATGTAGTTCTGACGTCGTTTAGAATACTGAGGCGAACGAGCGGAATCGACTCAGATTACGATTTGAGACGGAAATGTTAAGATTTGAGACTAAATCAACCGATCTGAGGGGTATTTTCCTGAAATTCGCGTGGAGAAAGGCCGGTAAATTTCTTAAAAGCGCGATTGAACGTAGCCTTTGAGTTGAAACCGCTCTCAAGCGCAATCGTCAGAAGCTGTTCGCCTGTTCGTTCGGCCAGCTTTTTTTTGACGGTCTCGACTCTGTAGCGATTGATCAGATCGTTGAAATTGCAGGCTTGGCTTTGGTTTATCACAAAGGAAAGAACGGTTGTGTTGACGCCAAGCGATCGCGAGAGTTCAGTCAAGGTAAGCGACGGTTCGAGGTAAGGGCGTTCGGAGACCATAAAATGGTCGAGCCTCGCGCTGAGCTTGGCGAGTTCACTGTCAGAAAGCAATGCGCGCTTCTCCTCACTCCAAGGCTCAGCCCCAGAAACAAAGTTCAATTCGATCGAACGCGACCGAATATAGCCGGAAACCGCGAGATAGTACGTCGAAATCGCGAGAATTATCTCGAAATAGAAATACTGAATGTAAGAGAGAGGCTTGACGAACGAATTCACCAGATCGAAAGCAGCACCGAGTATAGCGACCGCCGTGAAAACGTACAGAAAATTGCGTAGCCAGTCGAACTTTATGCGCTCGGTATCAGAATAATTTTCGTTTAGCCACGCTCGATACTTTTGATAATGTCTGATCGAAAGAATGAGAAACATCATGTTCCACGAAGTTTCGGTTACAAAAATCACGGCGGAAGAGATATCGCCGTAGTTAGTATTGAAAGCGGCTTTCCATTCGACGCTGTGTGAGAAAAGGAAAAATCGATAGGCAAGATAAAGAGCGGCCGGCAGGAATAGTAAAAGCTCGCGTCGCGCCAGCCGGCGTTTCGCATCCGTTAGCGTAACGGTGTAAAGCCATACCAAAACCCCGTAGGTGTATGCGATCGAAAATGGAAAGTAGGTGAGCCACTGGTTGTTGTCATAGACATTGGCAAAACCAATGAATGGCGTGATCAGCGTAGCACTTAGCACCAGCACCAAAGCGGCGAGCCATTTATCTGAACTCGAACGCCCACGAAGTCCGCGCATTAGCAGCAATGACGCAAAGATGACGCCCTGCAGCATGCAGACAAAAACGAGGATGCTTCGAGGATTTAGAAAGTCGTATTCCACTTACTCGGTTTGGCTAATCTGATAACGACACTCGCTCAGAGTTCAGTTGAGGTTTCAGAAAAGGGTAAATTCGGGTTGCCATTTTCCTAGATAATCAGACGGCATCTTACTTTTACAATTCCGCCGATGGACAAATACTATGTTGAGTTCGATTATGTCCAATCTTATTTTCACCGGCAAATCCCAGTGATCTTTCTATGAGTAGTTTTGCCTTTATCTCTGCTGGTAGCCTCAACAATCGGATGTGGGTAAAATAATGGCAGAAGATAAACCGAGATTGGCTATGGAAAAAATTCGCCCTGAAAATGAGCATTTCACCGTAGGGGCGATTTCCGGGATCGAGGATGATATCTTGCTCAAAAACCGTGCCCTGAATGTGGCGGCTGAAGGTATCACGATTTCAGATATGCGATTACCTGAACAACCCCTGATCTACATCAACGAGGGGTTTGAAAGGCTCACCGGCTATTCCTCTAAATCAATGCTTGGGAAAAACTGTCGGTTTCTTCAGGGAGAAGATACGGATCCTGAAACTGTTCAGGAAATACGAGATGCACTAGTGTCGGGTAAAGAATGCGTTGTGGAGATCTTGAACTATAAGAAGAACGGAAAACAGTTCTGGAATCGCCTTTCACTGACCCCCGTTTCGGGTACAGACGGAAAAGTAACACATTTTATCGGAGTTCAGTCCGACATTACCGACCGAAAAAATACTGAAGAAGCGCTGATAGAAGCTAATCGTCAATTGGAACTCGCAAATCGGCACATGAAGAGCAACCTGGAAGCCGCCGCAAGGATCCAGAGATCGCTCCTTCCTGACAAAGAGCAACGGTTTGAAGGGATCAGTTTTTCGTGGACAGTTGAGCAGTGCGATGAATTGGGTGGGGACACACTGAACGTGGTCCGTTTAGACGAGAACCGGTTTGCTGTCTATGTTGTGGATTTGAGCGGTCATGGAGTCCGAGCCTCACTACTCTCAACCACGCTGAGCCAGTGGTTTTCTCGCGTTCTGGAAGGTCCCGCGAATCAGGTTCCGGGAACGTTCTCGTTCTCATCTGTTGAAGTTGCGGAAGAGCTTAACCGCCAGTTTCAGATGGACGACGAGAATGTTCAGTATTTTACAATGTGTTTCGGGATCATAGATTTGAAATCCCGGGAGTTTCGTTATGTCACCGCTGGCAATCCTCCGATTGTCGTTAACCGTGCCAATAGGACGGTGAAGGTTCTCGACTTAGCGGGATTTCCGATCGGTCTTATCGAACAAGCACGCTATTCAGAAAATGTGCTCCAACTGACCCCTGGCGACCGAGTATTTCTCTATACTGACGGTCTTACAGAGGCGGAAAGCGAACAGCAGATCCCGTTCGGCACGGCACGGCTGACAGCCGAGATCGAAAAAAACCGTGGGCGGAGTTTGGACATCTGCGTCAGCTCACTTTTGGAGAGTGTTACATCGTGGGTCGGGTTCCGACGGCTCAAGGATGATTGTTCGATACTCGCCTTTGAATTCGTCGAATAGAAAATGGAGACTTTTTTGGGCGCTCGCTTTGCGGATATCTGTCGGCAAAGTACATTTTTCGCTCGGACCGGACCGGAGATTTGAAATTTGCGCCACGAACTTATCGTGATACTCGATTTTGGCTCTCACCAAACCCAGCTGATCGCGTTGTCGTAGGTGCTTATGTATTTGGCTACGTCCGGCAAAGACTCGCTAGATAATGTTCCGCCGTTTCGATATGTCCGATTCTTTTCTCGTCTGGCATTTTATCGAACATTCGCACTAACATCCCAAGTCGCGGATTTGTGAGGAAGAAATCTCGCTGTTTATCCATAAAATTCCAAAAAAGTCCGTCCCAGATTTTCTGCCAATCGCCTTTTGGGAAATCGCTCATTTTCATTAAGTAATTGCTTCCGCTGATGTAAGGTTTAGTCGCCATCAAACCGCCATCGGCAAATTGGCTCATTCCGTAAATATTTGTCACCATTACCCAATCGTATGAGTCGATAAACAATTCCATAAACCATAGATAAACTTCGTCCGGATCGAATTCGCACAAAAGCATAAAGTTTCCGACGACCATCAGACGTTCAATGTGATGACAATAACCGGTTTTAAGAACTTTTTGAATGACAATATCAAGCGGTTCGATTCCTGTTTCGCCCGTCCAAAAGCTTTCGGGAATTTTACGCTTAAATTTCCAAAAATTCATCGTTCGTTCGCGTGTTCCGGCAACTTCATAAACACCGCGAATAAATTCACGCCAGCCGATAACTTGGCGAATGAATCCTTCAAGCGAGTTGAGCGGGACGTTATTTTCGCCAGCAAATTCGAGCGTTGTTTCGATAATTTCTTGCGGGGTAATTAGCCCGACATTCATCATCGGCGTAAGCAAACTGTGATGCAGAATTCGTTCGTCGGCAACAAGTGAATCTTCGTATGCGCCAAATTCAAAAAAACGTGTTTCGAGAAATTGATTGAGCCAATCTCGGCTTTCCGCGTGTGTTATCGGATAAGCAAAATCGCTTTTCAGCTCACCGTAATTGCTGTTGAAATTACCTTTAACGTAATTCTCGGCTTCTCTAACAAATGCATTTTCACTCGGAAACTCGACTTTCGGCGGAACTTTTCCTTTCGGATATTTCAACCGATTTTCCATGTCAAACGTCCATTTGCCGCCAACAGGTTTCAAATCCAAATCAATCAAGATTCGCCGTTCTTTGCGTTGCTTGGTGTAAAAATCGGTTTGAAAGTAGTGCTTTTTGCCCGCGAAATAATTTGACAATTCTTGCTTTGAATTGAGAAACATCGGCGTTTCGTGTTCAACCAGATCCGCTTTTTCGCCAAAGTTCTTGATTCTCTTTTCGAGCCAATTATCAGTAACATCGCAAAAATGAATCTCTGTAAACTTTTGTTCAATCAAATGTTGAAGCAACTTCCTAGTGTCAGAAAGTGCGTCATTTGAATTGATGTAATTCACCTTAAAGCCTTTTTCCCGCAAAAAACTCTCATAATACTTCATCGTCGCCCTGTGATACTTCAGTTTTTGGCGATGAAAATTGTATTGCTTGAAAAACAGAAATTCTTCAACCAAAAACACTTCGGCACCGGCCGAAATTGCCGGATTCTTTTCAAAAAGCTGATTAGGGAAAATTATTGCGGCTAGTTTCATTTTTTTGATCTTCTGCACTTATCGCTGCAATACTTAACTTCTTCCCAAACTTTCTCCCACTTTTTTCGCCACATAAACGGCTTTTCGCAAGTTTGACACGGCTTACTCGGGAGATTTTGTTTTTTGACGTTCTTCATCGATTCTTCATCGAAAAAACTTGGGCGTATCTATTTGATGAATTAGCAATTTCAAAGGCTTTTCGCATTTTTTCCAATAAGCAAAAAATGACGGAAAATATCCGCGAGCTTCGGGAAACATCCAATCGCGGTCTTCACATTTTCCGGTGTAATGTAAATTGGTCGGATGTTCTTTATAGTAAATTTCTGTCAGACCTTTTTCGGCTTTAAGCTCGCTGAATTCACCTGTAAAAACTTGTATTCGCTCAATGTTCTCTGCAAGGTTGAGCACAAAATCAATTGTATTTTTGGCAACCGGATATTTGGCAAAGTGTGATGGTTCGAGTAGCAAGATACGGTTGGCTTGAATATCCGTTTTCCAAAAAGGATCAAGATTATAGAAGTTGTAAATTAGGGTCGGAAGTAAACTGTTAATCGCGATTTTGTTATTTTGGGGTAGCAGGGTTTGTAAAACAGGCGTTTCAAGGTCTTTCAAAACATCAGGAATCTTTAAATTCGGAAAATCTTCATACGGCACATCAAGAAAGGTTCGGCTTTGATTTGTGCCGCAGAATTTGTTGATATTTTCTTGATTTGCATAATATTTTTTGCCGCTAAAAGCTGCGGCTGTCCATTGCCAACTGCACGCGTTACTTGCCCAATCGGCGTCCAATAGATGGTAGTAAAACCACTGTGCAGGAATTTTCCAATGGCTTTTGCCGATATTGCAAACGATTGACGCGATATACATTCGAACGTGATTATGAACGTAACCGGTCTCGTATAGACCTCTTATTCCTTGATCTATGGCTTCAATTACAGTGGATGCGTGCAAAACGGCTTTCGGCATCGAATAATTTTTTACATCGGGCTGCGGTTGTTTCAAATCTTTATCAAGCAATTCTTGTTTTACCCGCCAAACATTTTGAAAATAATCTCGCCACGCGAGTTCCTGCACAAACTTTTCTATTTGAGAAAATTCGTAGTTTCTTTCCAATATCTTGTCGAAAATGAATTTGGTTGAAATAACGCCGCGGCTGATATATGGCGAGAGTTTCGTCACATCGCCCGCAAGAAAATTGCGGGTTCTGCCGTATTTAACGGGGTCGATGTTTTCTACAGCTTTTAGAATTTCTTCGAGTTTACTTGTAAACATGTTCTCCCGCCCACCTCACAATTCTTTCGGCGGGACATCCGTAAACGTAATCGTCCGGTCAGATAATCGACTTCGTCAAAAGTCTAAAAGAGGTTTCAACCGAACGCGAAATCACTATTAGGTACACAGTTGAGTCGCAGGCCTATCGGTGCTCTCTGACAATCGCGGACGAGGGACGTATAATGATATTTCGAACTACCTAGGGAGCCAATAACTTGCACCACGAAACTATAATTATCCTCGATTTTGGGTCGCAATACACTCAGCTTATTGCTCGGCGCGTTCGCGAACAGGGCGTTTATTGCGAAATTCACCCATTCCACCTCTCGATTAATGAAATATTAAAAAAGCGGCCAAAAGGTGTGATCTTGTCCGGCGGGCCGGCGAGCGTGACGGACGAGAATTCACCTCGTGTCCCAGCCGAGTTTTACTCGGAGATAAAAGTTCCTATCCTGGGCATCTGTTACGGCATGCAACTCGTTGCGGTCGATCTCGGCGGTGCGAGCGAACCGGCGGCACGTCGTGAATATGGGGCCGCAAAACTCAAGGTCCTGAGCGGCGTGACGGCTCTATTCAACGAACTTCCGTTCGAACTCGATGTCTGGATGAGCCACGGTGATCACGTCACGAGGCTGCCCGACGGCTTTACTACGACAGCGACGACCGGCGATGTGGTCACCGCGATCGAGAACGCGGAACGCGGCATTTATGGCGTCCAGTTTCATCCAGAGGTTTCGCACACACCGCTCGGTAAAGAAATATTACGAAATTTTCTATTCAACATCTGCGGCTGCAAAGGCGATTGGACCCCCGCACAGTTTATTCGAGAAGAGGTCGATAAGATACACGAGATCGTCGGCCCGACCGGCAATGTCGTCTGCGGCCTGTCGGGCGGTGTCGATTCGACCGTTGCGGCGGTGCTCGTTCACGAAGCGATCGGTCCGCGGCAAACGTGCATCTTCGTCAATAATGGGCTGCTGAGAGCGAACGAATTCGAAGACACCTTAAAAGCCTACAAGGACAATCTTCACCTCAACGTAATCGGTGTTGACGCCTCGCAAGAGTTTTATGCGGTGCTCGATGGCGTCGTCGATCCCGAACTAAAGCGCAAGGCGATAGGCGGCAAGTTCATCGATATTTTCGACGCCGAGGCGAAAAAGATCGGCGATGTGAAATGGCTCGTACAAGGTACGCTTTATCCGGATGTGATCGAATCGGTCTCGCTTCGCGGCTCTTCGGTGACAATAAAATCGCACCACAACGTTGGCGGCCTGCCGGAAAAAATGCACCTCAAACTGATCGAGCCGCTGCGTGAGCTGTTCAAAGACGAAGTTCGGCTCATCGGCCGCGATCTCGGCATCCCTGAAACAATTCTCGAACGGCATCCTTTTCCGGGTCCGGGACTCGGCGTGCGAATCCTTGGCGGCATTACGCCGGAAAAGGTCGAGCTTCTGCAAAAGGCCGATCGTATCTTTATCGACGAACTCAAATCTCACGATCTGTATAAAGACGTCTGGCAGGCGTTCGCTGTGCTGTTGCCGATACAGAGCGTCGGGGTCATGGGCGATTTTCGCACGTACGAGAGGACAGTCGCTTTGCGCGCGGTAACCTCGACCGACGGCATGACGGCCGACTGGGCGCGTCTGCCGCACGACTTCTTAGCGCGAGTTTCGTCGCGAATCACAAGCGAGGTTCGCGGCGTCAACCGTGTCGTTTACGACATCTCATCAAAACCGCCAAGCACGATCGAGTGGGAATAGTCTGATCTCGGATTTTGGATTGTGGATCTATGATCGTTTGTGTAATGCTGTGACTGAATCCGTGCCCACTGTTGAATTTCGTGGAGTGTCGTGTGAGATTGACGGCGCGCGTATCCTCGACAATCTAAGTTTATCGATCAAAAAAGGTGAGGTTGTGGTTCTGCTCGGCGAATCCGGCTGCGGCAAAACGACAACGCTAAAACTCATAAATCGACTGATCGAACCGACAACGGGACAAGTCTTCGTCGAGGGTAAACCCACAACGGATTGGAACGCAATCGACCTGCGACGGCATATCGGCTATGTATTGCAGGACGGCGGACTGTTCCCACACATGTCCGTGCGGCAGAATATCGGGCTGGTTTTGACGCTGCGGGATGCTGATGCGAATCACATAAGTAAACGCACCAACGAAATGCTGAGTCTCGTCGGCCTCGATCCGGCCAAATTTGGCGAACGTTATCCGCACGAGCTCTCGGGCGGCCAGCGCCAGCGCGTCGGCGTTGCGCGAGCGTTAACCTCCGACCCCGAACTGCTTCTGCTCGACGAACCCTTCGGCGCTCTCGACGCCATTACGCGGTCAAACCTACAGAGAGAATTCGCAAAACTAATACGCGAGTTGGGCAAGACGGCCGTGTTTGTAACGCACGACTTGCACGAAGCCATGCTGCTCGGCTCGCGGATCGCCTTGATGGATAAAGGCCGCATAATGCTGATGGACACGGCGGAGGGCTTTCAGAGATCCGATTTGCCGCTCGCTCGGGCGTATTTGGAG
Source organism: Pyrinomonadaceae bacterium (assembly GCA_036802885.1). Classification (GTDB taxonomy): domain Bacteria; phylum Acidobacteriota; class Blastocatellia; order Pyrinomonadales; family Pyrinomonadaceae; genus OLB17. The sequence continues at coordinate 4,528 of DAIRVI010000053.1, read as the reverse complement.
ACCGTGAAACTGTGAATCTTGTTGACTTCCTAAAGGCCGCATGGCCTGAGCTGCTCACATTGACCCGCGAGCATATTTTTCTTGTGTTCCTGTCAACGGGGGCGGCGATCGTGATCGGTTTGCCGTTAGGGATTCTGCTTACTCGGGTCAAGTCTCTGCGAACGCCGGTATTGGGATTTGCAAACATTATGCAGACAGTGCCGAGCCTTGCACTCTTCGGTCTGCTCATACCGATCCCGTTTATCGGCGGCATCGGCGCCCGGACGGCTATTATTGCACTTGCGCTGTATGCTCTGCTTCCAGTGATTCGTAACACCGTGACCGGGATTTTGGGAATTGACCCAAAATTGAGCGAAGCCGCAACCGCAATGGGCATGACCGGCTTGCAGAAGTTGAAAATGGTCGAACTTCCGCTGGCGATGCCCGTAATTCTTACAGGCATTAGGGTTGCGGTAGTGATCTCGGTGGGCGTCGCTACGGTCGCGGCAGCGGTCGGCGCGGGCGGTCTCGGCACATATATTTTTCGCGGGCTTCGTCAGAACGACAACAATCTGATTCTCGCAGGAGCGATTTGTTCAGCGATCCTCGCGCTTCTTTGTGATTTCGCACTCGGACAGTTTGAAAAGAGCTATGAGATCGGTGAGCGTAAAGCGTCCGGAGGCCGACAGCTCGTCGCCGTTGCCGTAGTCGCAATATTCGCGGCGATTATCGGGCTGAGTTTCGCGACGAACAAAGCTCAAAATGGAGAAACAGCGAGCGGAAAGTCGGTGGTCGTTGGCTCGAAGGACTTCACCGAGTCGATAATTCTGGCGGAAATTCTGGCGCAGATGCTCGAAAAACAAGGCACTGCCGTTGAGCGCAAATTCGAGCTCGGCGGCAATCTCGCTCACGACAGCCTTCTCTCAATGCAGATCGACGTCTATCCGGAATACACCGGTACAGCTTACACCGCGATACTCAAACACCCGCCCGTAACTGACGCGCAAGCCGTTTACGATCAGACGAAGGCCGAGTACGCGGAAAGGTTTAAGCTGGACGTTAGCCCCTCACTTGGGTTTTCGAATGATTTCGCAATCCTCGTGCGTGGTGAAGTGGCCCGAAAAGATAATCTGAAGACGATCTCTGACGCCGTGCCACTTGCGAAAACCTGGCAAGCCGGTTTCGGACAGGATTTTATGTCGCGAGCCGATGGTTATGCGGGATTTTTAAAAACATATGGTTTCAACTTCGCCAAACAACCGCGCGAAATGGACCTCTCGCTCACATACCGCGCCCTGCAATCCAGCGAACTCGACATCATCGCCGGCAATTCGACCGACGGCCTTATCGCCGCGCTCGACCTATTCCAACTCGCCGACGATAAACACTACTTCCCGCCGTATCAGGCCGTTTTCATCGCCCGACAGGAAGTAACCGGTACACTAAAAGACACTCTCGACAAGCTAAAAAATGCAATTACAACCGACCAAATGCGGCATCTAAATTACGAGGTTGACGGCAACAAGCGAACATCCAGAGAAGTTGCGGCCGAATGGCTTCAAGCCAACTCATCAATCAAACAGTAAAAGAAAGATCGGTAGTGGAATTTTGAATCCGTTATCAAAATTGCCGTAATCTTCCCACTTCTTAGTGACCATGATTGGCCGGACTGATTTCGGGAACTTCCGAATAAATTTCTCTATACTGTGAAAATCGTTATGCTGAATCTGATTCTGGTACTTTACCTCTACGGGTAAAAATCTATTCGGAGCAATATGAACGATGAAATCCACTTCATCATCTCGTTCCCGATAGTAGTCCATCTGAATCGAACCACGCCATTTTTTTAATGTAAGGAAAACCAGATTCTCGGCGTAGAGTCCGAGCATTGCATCGTCATCAAGGAGAGAGTCCGTAAGACGTAAGACCGCATTTCTCAATGCAAGATCCACGAGATAAAACTTCATATTTCCTCTACGTACTCGTAGAGAACCCGATCGAAATTTCGAGAGTCGGTAAACTAAATCCGTCATTTCCAACAAAGGAAGATATTTTTCAATCTGGGCGACGTTGATCTCAATTTCTTGTGATACAGATTGGACGGCAACCTCCTGGCCAGGTCGCTCAAGCAGCGAAATATAGAAACGTTTTAACAATTCAGGCTTCCGAAACTCCGCCGCCAATAATAGGTCCTCGTAAATAACTTTTTTTACTTGGTTGTCGTAAAGATACTCTTGCTTTTCAACCCAAGTTGGCATTTCCCAAACTTCTGGAAAGCCACCCTCGATAAAATAACTATTCAACAGAAGTTCGAGTTCCAATCTTAAAGCGTCAGACAGTAAAGGTATGTCGGCCGATTCTACAGAAACATTGGGATCTTCAATAATCATCCCCTGCACTAACTTACCCATTTCATAGGTTTGTTTTAATTCTGCCGAAAGGCTTGGATTGTCCCGAAGTTTATAGAGTGCGTATTCTCTGAAAGAGAATGGCAAGAGATGATGGTCTTTCACTCGACCAAGTAAACTCTCTCTACTTTTTTTGAATATTGGAGAAGATGCCGACCCTGAAATTATCACCTTAATGGGGTATTGAAGATCATAATATTTCTTAAGGTAAAGCTCCCACTTCTCAAGCTTTTGAATTTCGTCTAGAAACAAATAGGTAACTCCATCATCGCGGTTGGTTGCAATCAGTTTCATTGTGCTGTCAATTACATCATCCACACGAACATTGCTCGTTTGGAGCGCCGGATCGTCAAACGAATAATAGACCAATCTCTCTGGTGAGATTCCGGTCTCAAGAAGATGTTGAATTAGTTGCAGTAAAAGGGTGCTCTTTCCGATTCGACGTGGTCCCGTGATGGAAAGCATTTGCGGCAGTTGTTCTAAATCCTGTAAAAGGTGATGGAAAATAGGCCTTTTGAAGTCAGGAAGTAGGAATGGTTGGCCATTTGCTGTCCACCATGGATTATAGGGTTTGAATATCCTATTTAGTTTCATACGGTTAGCCTTTGTTTTACAATTATACATATTATAGTGTGTATAAAATGCAAAAGTAAACCATCGATTCAATTGCGATACAATAATCAAGTCTTTGTTCCTTATCTTGGAAACTTGCCAAAAAACCGTAAACAAATGGGTAAAAAAGACTTTCGATAGACTGCGGAAAGACGAGACGACGAGTTGGGCGTGTTGGAGTGAAAACGAAGCCTGTAGTGTAGATTTTTTTTTCTCAATTGAAAACCCTCCAAGGTCGAGCTGTATTCGTTGGTTTGAACCGGTCTGAGGCTTGGCCACGTCATCTCGAAAATACCCATATGTCAAACTTCCACAATCCGGGCCACACCGGGGACAGACGATTGACGAGATATATTCAAGACGCGAAATTAAACAACCTATTCGGCGGCTTCATGAAGGATGTTTCGGACAAAATCAAAACCGATTCGCGTCAAGTGAAAGTTGACCCCGCCGACGTAATAATGGAATTGATTGGAAAGGTCATTTCGGTTGATGGTTCAAAAAACCGTTTTATCATTTGTCTTGGCGACAAAACTTTTGACACTTTGAGAAAAGGTTTAAAAGTCCCCTCGGGAGCAACTATTTGCCAAACGGACACCAGAATCCACGAATTTCGTGCAGATGTGGAAAATGAGTCTTGGCGTGTTTTTCGAGTATTGCACTCAGCGAATTACGGGAAATTTATCCATAAATCAGAACAAGAACTGCCACTGCAATTAATCCGCATAAATGAACAAATGTCACTTGCGACATAATTAGCTTGCTTATTATTTAAAAACCTGTAGTATAAGAGTTTGATAATTCCGTATCTCATTCATCGACGGTAAACTCGTCCCTATGTTGGGTCGTAATAGATAGTTCGAGAAACGGTTCGTTTATAACTGTTAGAAGCGGTTTCCTAATAAAGGTAAACCTCTCGAACGCTGTTCCTTCCTTGCTACCGTTTCACTGAAGATCACTCCGCGTTAGTACTTCTTATTACATCCCGAAGAAATGTTCGGCAAACCGTGCTGTGCGCTTTTTTAGAGCACGCCGCGATGGTTTAAGGTGAGCTGTAAGTTTACCTCGATAACGCGAACATCGCTTCAGTAGATAGAGATTTTAATTACAAATGACTTTTAGAGATTTAGGCTTGCTGCCGTTTTTTACGGATAAGTGCGAGCAGATGGGTTACACAACGCCTACACCCATTCAAAAACAGGCAATACCGGTCCTTCTGCGGGGCGGAGACATTCTCGCCAGTGCCGAGACCGGCACGGGCAAAACGGCGGCATTTTTGCTGCCGATACTGCAACTTTTAGGCGATAACAAGGGCAAGCCGGGAACACGCGTTCTCGTGCTGTCGCCGACACGCGAGCTGGCCAATCAGACCGAGGCCGCCTGCCGCGAGTTCGCACCAAAGGGTATTTCCTGCACGGCGATCATCGGCGGAGCCGGTTACAAACGCCAGATTGACAGCCTGCGGCGTGGTGCCAATATCATTATCGCGACGCCCGGCCGCCTGATCGATTTTATGGATCAGGGCCTGA
>DAIRVI010000052.1:13527-18174 GCA_036802885.1 Pyrinomonadaceae bacterium | reverse complement strand
GCCTCTATAGGAGCACAGATGTTAGAGAATTCGAATTTGCCGGAAAGCAGCAGCGACTGTCCGTGGTCGAGCCGTGCCCGTACCGTCGAGCAGGTCGCAGTTGCCAAGTTACCGACGCAATTTGGCGAATTTAGAATCGCCGGCTATCGCTCGCTGACCAGCGACGAAGAGTTCGTTGTGCTCTATAAAGGTGAGATGGATGGCAATACGCCGACGCTGGTTCGCATCCATTCACAGTGTCTTACGGGTGATGTTTTCGGCTCGATCAAATGCGACTGCGGCCCGCAACTGCACAAAGCGATGGCGATGATCGAGGCCGAGGGCCGCGGGGCCATAGTCTATCAACAGCAAGAAGGCCGTGGAATAGGGATTATCAATAAAATTCGTGCCTATGCTCTTCAGGACGAAGGCGCCGACACCGTCGAGGCCAATCAGGAACTCGGGTTTGCCGTCGATGCTCGCGATTACCAACAGTGCGCCGAAATTTTATTTGATTTGGGCCTCTGCAAAGTCAGGGTTATCTCAAATAATCCCGATAAACTGGCCGCTCTCGAAAAAGCCGGATTAACGGTAGTAGAACGAATTCCGCTTGAGGTCGAATCAAAACAGCCCGCCGCTCATTACCTAAAGACCAAGAAAGAGAAAATGGGACACCTGATCAGTTTAAAGACACCCGAGAAAGAATTAGGACCCCGGTAATCTATATGGAAATTCAAAAACGGTATGCGGCCAGACTTGCTTCGCTAGTTGGGATTTTGAGTGTACTTTCGATTTCCGTTTATGCACAATCCAGCAACACCATAACTGGTTTTATTTTCAGTTCGGAAAGGAGTCCGGTAGAGGGCATTTCGGTTGAACTGCAGGATGAGTTCTATCACACTTTGGGTAGAATGAGAACCGACAGGTCGGGACGGTATGTTTTTTCCCGGCTACGTCAAGGTAGATATTTTATTAGAGTCCTTCCGTTGGGCACCTCATACGAAGAACAGACCGGCGAACTTGAGATTGTCAATATTATCCAACAGAGCACCGAGACTTTTCAGAAGGACTTTTATCTCCGGGATAAGAAAAGCGTTCGACCCACACAAACGATGGTAGGAGTAGTGTTTGCACAGGAGATTCCGCCTGCCGCAAAAAAGCATTATGACACTGCACTTGAAAGGCTCAACGACGACAAGAAACAATCCGAGGGTGTCGACGAATTGTTAAAAGCTGTAGACGCTTTTCCGACTTATTACGTAGCCCTCGAAAAACTTGCACAGCAGTATATTAAACTCAGTAATTATGATCGTGCGATTACCGTTGCTGCCAAGGCTGTTGAAATAAATCCGAAAGGTTATGAGAGTTGGTACGCTCTGGGATACTCATACTTTCAACTAAAGCGTTCCCAAGAGGCCGTTTTTGCTCTTAAAGCGGCGGTTGATTTAAATGCTGCCTCGGTAAATACGTTATTTTTGCTCGGTGTTTCTCTAAGGCAGATCGAGAAATACACCGAGGCAGAAGAAAGCTTGTTAAAAGCCAAGAAGTTGGCCCCAGCTCCTATTCCCGAAATTCACTGGCAACTTGCCCTACTTTATACAAATAATTTGAAAAAGTATTCTGCGGCCGTCAAGGAGCTTGAGCTCTTTTTGAAGGCGAACCCAAAATATCAAGAAGCGGAAAAAGTAAGAGATCTGATCAAAAAATTGAAAATTAAAGACAGAGCAGCCGCCTAAATGACATTGCATTTTGGATTTCAATAGCCTCGAACCGTATTGTCGCAAGACCTAACCTGAAAGGGTTTGAATAGTTGACTGTGACGCTTGTCAGCGTGTGAACAAGGATTTCCCAATGCAGTGGTGAAGCGGATAGCGCAGCAAAGATCGATTGGAGATTTTTTGATTTAAGCAACATCCAGGGATGCGGAATCAGAATGTACTAAAAAAAGAGAGACTGCCTTTCAGCAGTCTCTCAGTCCAATTGGAAATGTTTATTTCCTTAGAAAAGGAAACCAAAACCAAACCTAACTGAACGCCCGTCCTGGAAGGTTTGCGGCAGATTATACCTTTGGTCAATGTTACCCGCTGAACCGGAACCCAATGCATTTGCATAGGCCAATACGATCGCCGAAGTAACCGTACCGTTGAAAACTGCACGATCTAGACATCGCTTCGGCGTGTTACCACCCGGATCAAATGCAGGTACCGAGCACCCGACAGTTGACCCCGGGAAATTGCTTTTTGTAAGCGTTTCCCGTCGCGAAAGTTCGTTCGATTGGTTAAACAGATTCAGGACATCGACATTGAGTCTAAGGGCATATCGAGTATCCCTGCCGAATTTGTACTTGTGCGTCAAGCTAAAGTCGGATTGTGAGAACCTCTGAGTACGACCAAGATCTCCGCGTGTTTTGAGTACCTGTCCGCTGACATCGTTATAACGAACACGCGTCGTAACGGGTGTGCCGCTTCCGATCTGAAAGAACATGTTGAAATCGGTCGAGTTCGTCTTGCTTCCCATCCAATCAAACCCGTAGGTCCCGGCGACCTTTACATAGTGAGTTCGGTCGGTGGGTAGCAACCCGTCATCCGGCTTGCCATCCAGATTGTATCCCATGAACGGAAGATCAAAGTAACGACTAACCGCAGGACTGTTACGTCCAACACCGCCTCCACGTTGAGCTTCGTCGGAACTTGCTGAACCAGCGTAGTTTCCGAACAAGCGGCTCCAGGTATAGCTCGAGTCAAATGCGAATGCACTGATCCGTTTCTGTACACGAACCTCGACCGCATTATAAACACGCTTAGCCTTCGCTGCTTTACCGCCGGCAATAGCGTACCGACCGCATGCAATAGCAGCACAAACACCTTCGCCAGGGTTGCCGATGTAGTATTCTTCGTTGTCACGGTCCGCGAGGCTGTTGTTATTGTGATAACCAATGTCATCAATTGCACGGATAATATGCTTACGAGTGTAACGACCCTCGATAATAAATCCACTACCAAAATCGTAAGCAGTACCAAATGTCAACTCCGCCTGTTGAAACGGTTTGATATTAGGGTCGATACGATTGTCGGACAAGAGGTTGGCCGGCGTTCTCTGATCCTGAAAGTTGATATTGCTCGCGATAATTCCGGCACGGGTGTATGAGAAAATACTAGGATTGACTACGATAAAGTCATAAACATCCTGGACTTCTCCACCAAACGAACCACGCGGCAGCTCATACTTAAACCGGTCAAAGAAGCGTCCATAACTTCCGAACACTTTCCATTTTCCGTTTCCGAGTATGTCATACGCGGCTCCAAAACGCGGCGCCATTTTATCTTTCCAATTGAAAGTGATGCCAGGATTGCCTGCTCGGAATGACGGCACGGTTTCTTTTTCTATTCTAAGTCCCGCATTGATCGTCAGGCGACCGCCAATTTGCCACGCATCCTGAAAAAACAATGCATCATTCTTACTACTAACTTTCCCGGAGCGACCAACGAGAGCAAGCGTGCCGATGCCGATCACCGTGGGTGGATCAACCGGGCAACCTGGTGTCGCGACACGAGTTGGCCTAACGCAGCCAAAGCGGTCTGTTGTTGTCGCGGCTGGATCGAGATTTACGTCGATTGTCCCGAAACTGACATTTCCATCATCAACATCATTGCTCAGTCCGGTGTATTGATAACCGATTCGGAAACCGTGACGTCCACCCGCATTAACGTAAATACCAGCAATAGCATCAAAGGTTTTTCGGATCGAAATGTCTTTGACAGTTGGGCTGTTTGTTTGGAAAAGCCTATAACCGACTCCGCCTGCGGAACAAGCGAAACTCGCACAGGTATAATTTGTTGCCTGTGGAATGCCATAGTTGTTCGTTTTTTCGTTGAGATAGCCCTTACCATATCGAATATCGAACGATAAATTTTGGGTTGGGGTATATATCCCTGAAAAACCATAATTTACTGACGGCGCACGTCCGCCAAGTTGTCCCTGGTCAATTACACTCGGAGCACCTGTTGATGGTCCTGCACCCACAAGTGTTGTAAAAGCAGGAAGCAGCCCCCGGATTCTCAAAGGATTATAGAGATAGTTCGCACTCAGCTGCAGTTTGTCTGTGAGCTGTCCGTCGAGCCGCATAAACGTATAATCGCGCTTGTCCGCTCTGCTATAGCTCGCTACACCACCATCTGTGAATTGAAAGTTCCTCGTTGCGTCTATGAATTGCGGTGAGTAGCTGCCAAAAAAGAATAGATGCCGCTTAATGATCGGACCGCCAACCGTAGCTGACGGAAAAAACGTCACACCTTCATCTCTTTTGGGATAAATGTAACGGTTCGAAGCCGTTGGCAAAGCCGAGGTGCTGGTGCTCAAAATTCTACGCGGAGCCGCGTTAAATTTCTGACTATTAAATCCGACGCTAAAGTCACCGTGAAAATCGTCCGAGCCACGCTTGGTTACCACATTGATAACGCCGCCCGTTGCGCCGCCAAATTCTGCCTCAAATCCATTCGACTTGATCTGCAATTCTTGTATCAGCTGGAATGGAATGTTGTTATTCGTGTTAAGTGTTCCGTCGCGAAAATTTGTAACATCCTGACCGTCAACCACAAAGGAGTTTTCCGAGCCGCTCGCACCGTCGATCTGAAAACCGCCAGCGGTCGGTTCTGTCCGAACCGGAGC
>DAIRVI010000052.1:0-13427 GCA_036802885.1 Pyrinomonadaceae bacterium | reverse complement strand
ACCGTTTACCTGAACGGTTGCATTCGGAACAACAGCTCCGTTAACGTCCTTTACAACTCCTTCGATTGCTCCGTATCTCTCCTGCCCAAACGCCAAAGCGCTAAAGCAAAGAATGATCGACAATACGAAGGAAAAATACTTAATATTCATTTTTATTTTCACTCCTAATTCGAAACTCACTAATGTAATTGGCCCAAAAGGCAAATATTCAAAGATTTACACGCAATTTAAGAGCCAAAACTGCGTCTTGATCAAAATTCAGGGTTAAACCCCCTATTTACAGAAATTACGCGAGAGAAAAGGCTTTGCGTACCCTAGATAAATAAGAGTTGTATAGTCACTCTATCCAGAATTTCATAGTTTCTTCAGGGTAATGAACACACGTTTGGATTTGGCCTTGCCAAATTCTGTTTCATCCCGCAAGATGGTCGAAAAGCCTAACGGATTACTGGAGTAACTTTGTCAGAGAGAATCTACCGCGATTCGGTTCACAATATCATCCGCGTCAATACGGGCACCGACGAGGGGCGGCTCGTTGTTTCGCTGATTGACACGCCCGAGTTTCAACGTTTGCGCCGCATTCGGCAGCTGGGGCTGGCATATTTTGCGTATCAGGCGGCTGAGCATTCGCGATTTACGCATTCGCTTGGGGCGTTCCATCTCGCGGGGCGGATGGTCGCAAAGTTGCGGCTTAGTTACGATATCTCCGACGAGGCCCAGGCCGCGGTGCGGGTTGCGGCGTTGCTCCACGACATCGGGCACGGGCCGTTCTCGCACGTGATCGAATCGATCCTCGATTTTCACCACGAACAATTTACGATCGAAGCCGTTTTGAGCGACGAAACAGAGATCGGCCGTCTGCTTCAAAAATTTTCGCCCGAGCTCGCGAACGACGTTGCCTCGATCATTCGTGGTGATTTTCGACACCGGGCGCTCGCACAGCTTGTGTCGTCACAGCTCGACGTTGATAGGATGGATTATCTGCTCCGCGACTCTCTGATGACCGGTGCAAAATACGGCATTTACGATCTGGAGTGGATCATTAAGTCCTTTGAGATCAATGAGAAAGACGATCATTTGTATGTTTCGGCTCCCGGCATTTACGCGGTCGAAGATTATCTGCAGGCCCGATATTATATGTATCGTCAGGTTTATTTTCACCGCACACTCCGCTCGGCCGAGGCTGTTTTGCGTGTGCTGTTGCGACGTGCTCTGCACTTATTTAAGAATGGCGAGGTAGCGTGGCACGCGGCCGGTACGCCGATGGAAAAAGTACTTGCTGGCGAAAAGCTTGGCCTCGCTGAGCACCTTGAGCTCGATGATACCGATGTTATGTTTAGCATTAAGCGTTGGCAGCATTCGGACGATACTATCCTCTCCGATCTGGCACTAAGGTTCTTGAACCGACGTCTTTTCAAAGCGTTTGACCTCGATATGCCGGAGAGTGATCGGCCCGGCTTTGTCGATAAATCGCGCACGATTGTTGCGGACGCAGGCTTTGACCCAGATTATTATTTTGTTGAGGACAAGGCAGGGAACGTACCGTATTCCTTCTATTCAAAAGACACGTCGGACGCGAAAAATCTGATCTTTGTCGAGGAAGGCTTTTCGCGGCCCGCGATCCGCGAGATATCGGCTGTCAGTTCGGCGGTTCGTGGGCTTCAGGAAGGCTATCGTATCCACCGCATCTGTTTTCCGGCCGAGTTGAAAGACAAAATTGGCGAACTATATCACAAAACGTAAAAGTAAAATTGCAAAAATAAAAAGTCAAAATTGCGTGATCGGCGGTAAATCTTCTTTCATTTTTGTGCCTCTAACCATTTTACTTCTCACGTTCGTGGTCTCCGGACAGCGAATCGCCGTACTGACTCCTGACAAAACAGAAAAGAGCGTCAATTTCGCTGAGAGCCTCGAGAACCACCTCAGCGATAAGCTAAAGGTTCTGGACGACTCGATGAGCGAATCAGCTTATTCGTCCGCGGTGCCGGCAACACCTTTCAATCTGACAACCGAGGAATCAAAGAGGATCGGTTCCGCCATCGGGTGCGAATTCTTCATTCTACTCAGAGCGGCGACGCAACGGCGAAGTGCGTTTGGACGGGCTGAATATTATGAATCCTATGCCGCGGTGTATGTAATCAGTTCGAGGACCGGGCGACTTGTTTTGTGGAAACTTCCGCGTTTCGAGGCCGCAAAACCAGACATTGCGGAGAACATGCTCACTGATTCCGTTGCGTCTTTGGCAGTAGAGATAGCGGATAAAACCCGGTTGGCGCTGAAACTGGAGCTGACCGAACCCGCTCCGCCGACTACGGAGGAAGTTCCAGATGCAAATTCGCCCGCAGCAAAAAATTTTCGTCCGCCTGTACCTTATCGACGTGTCAAGCCCGAATACACCGCTGAGGCTGCTCTCTACGACGTGTCGGCAACTGTCGATCTTCTCGTCGATACCGACGCAAACGGCACGATCCTGCGCACCGAGATTGTGCGCTGGGCAGGATTCGGCCTCGACGAATCAGTCGAAAAAACGGTCAGGTCGATGAACTGGCGTCCGGCTGAGCGCAACGGCAAACCATTGCCGATGCGGTTTTTACTGCGATACAATTTCAAGAAGCTGGAAAAAGACTAATTGAATTTACTTGATGACGAATCTCAGAGCCGTGATCCGGCTTATATCATTCGTGGTATCGACACTCGGCCTTTACTCGATTTGGTTCGTGGCGCGCCCGTTTATTCCGAACAAGGTATATTGGCGGCAAGTGATCTTTGGTGCCTGGACGAAGAGTTTTGTGTTGATATCCGGAATGAAGATCGAGGTCGTTGGTGCGCCGCCGAAACCGCCGTTTTTTCTTGTTAGCAATCACTTGAGTTACACTGACATAGCCGCGCTCCGGACGGCGGCAAAAGGTATTTTCGTGGCTAAGAGCGAGGTTAAGGAGTGGTTTCTTGCCGGCCGAATATGTCGTGATATGGGCACGATCTTTATAAATCGAGCCAACCGTCGCGACATACCACGTGCGGGCGAGGAGATCATCGAGAGGCTTGATGCGGGCGAGGGCGTGATCGTGTTTCCCGAGGGAACGAGCACGAAGGGCGAAGAGGTGTTGGCGTTCAATTCGTCATTCCTCGAATTTGCCGCGCGGGGCGGCGTACCCGTTTCGTACGCCTCGATCAGCTATCGAACACCGCCGGGCGAGATGCCAGCAAGTCTCGCTGCCTGCTGGTGGGAAGATATAGGGTTTTTCGCGCACCTCTGGCGACTATTCCACGTTAGCGAATATACCGCGATAATCAATTTTGGAGACGAGCCGGTAATGAATGCTGACCGAAAACTGCTGGCCGCGGAACTTCGCCAACGTGTCTCGCAGCGGTTTACTCCGGTTGAGTAGGTCACTTTGTTTCGGCGAGTTTTGGGACCTAACAAAAAAAGGCCGGGAATTTTTATTCCCGACCAATAGAACTTTCGAATTATAACTCTTCGTTTTCGACCTCGATCTTCATCGCTTCGTCGATGTCAAAGACTTCCTCTGGCTCGGCGTCCTCTCCGTCGAGAAAAAGGTCATCATCGATCTCTTCGACAAACTCTACGTCATCGACATCCGGTAACGGCTCGGCCATGGGGATCGGGAGGCCGCCGCGGATATAATCACCCATTGCGTCGAATTCATCCTCCGGCTTCTGGTTTTCGGTCGCGTCGTGAGCGACTTTTACATTGCGATAGTACTTCATGCCCGTGCCTGCCGGAATCAGTCGTCCCATGATGACGTTCTCTTTCAGACCGCGAAGGTAATCGATTCTTCCTGATATTGCGGCTTCGGTAAGAACGCGAGTCGTCTCTTGGAAGCTTGCAGCCGAGATGAACGAATCGGTGGAAAGTGACGCTTTCGTAATACCAAGCAAAAGCGGTTCGCCGACAGCCGTCTGGCCGTTTTCGTCTGCAACACGACGGTTTTCATCGTCGTATCGGAACCGGTCAACTTGTTCCTCAAGCAGAAAGTCGGTATCGCCGACCTCCTTTATCTTGACCCAGCGGAGCATCTGGCGAACGATCACCTCGATGTGCTTATCGTTGATGTTAACGCCCTGAAGACGATAAACCTCTTGAATCTCGTTGACCAGATAGTTCTGCAAAGCCTCCATACCTAGGACACGCAGGATGTCGTGCGGGTTGAGCGGGCCGTCCATAAGCGGTTCGCCCGATCGGACGCGGTCGTCTTCCTGCACGTTGATGTGCGTACCACGCGGAATATCGTATTCGCGTTCGCTGCCGTCGTCGCCGACGACAATGATCTTACGTTTACCCTTTGAGATCGGGCCGAATTTAACGATACCGTTGATCTCCGACATCATCGCGGTTTCGCCCGGACGACGAGCCTCAAAGAGTTCGACGACACGCGGCAGACCGCCGACGATATCCTTTGTCTTTGTAGTTTCGCGCGGGATCTTAGCGATAACGTCACCCGGCTCGATCTCCTGGCCATCCTCGACCATGAGTTGGGCACGGATCGGCATCTGATAGGTTTTAAGGACCTTGTTGCCACTGCGGATCTCGAGGCGCGGCTGATTTTTTTCATCCGAGTCTTTAACCACAAGCCGTTTCTGCCCTGTGACCTTGTCGATCTCTTCTTCGACCGTCTTGCCTTCCTTTAGATCCTGATACTTTACCGTACCCTTGACCTCGGTCAAGATCGCGAAGGTGAACGGATCCCAGGTGACAAGAATATCGTCCTCTTTTACCTTTTGGCCGTCCTTGACGTGAACCTCAGCGCCGTAAACGACCTTGTAATGGGCGACCTCACGTCCGCGTTCGTCAACTAGCGCGAGCTCAGACTGACGACGCATTGAGACCATCTCGCCATTACGGTTCTTGATGACTTTTAGATCGCCGAGGAATCGAACGGTTCCGTCCATCGCTGCGACGTGCTTGGTCTCTTGTTCGAGACGGGCCGTACCGCCGACGTGGAACGTTCTCATCGTCAATTGTGTGCCGGGTTCGCCGATCGACTGTGCGGCAATAACTCCGACAGCCTCGCCGATCTCGACAGTATTGCCGGTCGCAAGGTTGCGGCCGTAGCATTTGACACAAATACCGCGACGCGATTCACATGTCAGAGCCGACCGGATTCGCACCTTTTGCAGGCCCGAAAGCTGAACGCTGGAACCAAGATCTTCGTTGATCTCTGTATTTGCTTCGACGATCACATTGCCGTCAACCGGATCGATAATGTCGTCGAGCGAAGTACAGCCGACAATACGGTCACGGAGCGATTCGACCTCTTCACCGTTACGGATTATGGCCTCAGCCCAAACGCCACGCAGCGTCCCGCAATCCTGTTCCGAGACGATAACGTCCTGTGCGACGTCGACAAGTCGCCGGGTCAGGTAGCCCGAGTCGGCCGTCTTCAGAGCCGTATCGGCCAAACCTTTTCGCGCACCGTGTGTAGAGATAAAGTATTGCAAAACGTCGAGGCCCTCGCGGAAATTTGCGAGAATCGGGTTTTCGATGATCTCGCCCGACGGCTTGGCCATGAGGCCGCGCATACCTGCGAGCTGGCGAATTTGAGCGTCGGAGCCGCGAGCACCCGAGTCCGCCATAACAAGGATCGGGTTCAACTCCTTTCGTTCCTTTTCACGCGTGTGCATCGCCTTAAACATCTCTTTTGCCACGTGATCGGTTACATCTGACCAGATCGCCGTGACCTTGTTGGTACGCTCGAGGTCGGTCATCGTTGCATCTTCGTACTGTTTGCGAAGCTTTTCGACTTCCTTGAGCGCCTTTTCAATGATGCCCTTCTTGCTCGCCGGCGTGACCATATCGTCAATACCGATCGAGACGCCGGCCTTAGTCGCGTAGAGAAAGCCCATCGTCTTAAGATCGTCTAACAGAGCGACAGTATGCTCATGGCCAAGCTTGAGGTGGCAAAATGTCACCAGCGATTGCAGGCCTTTCTTTTTCATGACGCCGTTTACAAACGGCAGCCCGTCGCGGGTCAGACGCTCATTAAAGATCACGCGACCGGCGGTTGTTTCAATGATCTGATCGACATTTTCGCGGACGTTAGCACGCATTACATCCTGAGTATTATGTTCGAGCGTCAGATCGATAAGGTCGCCGCGCCAACGCAGCTTTATCTTTGTTTGTGTCTCGACGGCTCCCGCATCAAGTGCGAGCAAAACATCGTCGATCGAACCAAATGCCTTGTTCTCGCCCTTCATCTCGTCCCGGGCCAGCGTTAGGTAATAACAGCCAAGCACGATGTCCTGCGACGGAACTGCGATCGGCTGGCCGCTGGCAGGGCTAAGCAAATTGTTCGACGCAAGCATCAAAACAGTCGCTTCGATCTGCGCCTCGGCTGAAAGCGGAATATGAACCGCCATCTGGTCGCCGTCAAAGTCGGCATTGAACGCCGTGCAAACTAGAGGATGGATCTTGATCGCTTTGCCCTCTACAAGAACCGGCTCGAAAGCTTGAATACCGAGACGGTGAAGCGTCGGCGCGCGGTTCAGGAGAACCGGATGTTCGCGAATAACTTCCTCTAGAATATCCCAGACAATCGGCTCCTGACGCTCAACCATTTCGCGGGCTTGCTTGATAGTTGCAGCATGCTGATCCTTTTCCAACTTATTGTAAATAAAGGGCTTGAAGAGCTCGAGAGCCATCTTCTTTGGCAAACCGCACTGGTGCAGCTTCAACTCCGGACCGACCACGATGACCGAACGTCCTGAATAATCTACGCGTTTGCCGAGCAGATTCTGCCGAAAGCGGCCCTGTTTGCCCTTGAGCGTACCAGAGAGCGACTTGAGCGGTCGATTGTTCGCACCACGGAGAACACGGCCACGGCGTCCGTTATCGAATAACGCATCAACTGCCTCTTGCAGCATTCTCTTTTCATTACGAACGATAACCTCAGGGGCGTGCAGCTCAATGAGCTTCTTCAGACGGTTGTTTCGGTTGATCACGCGACGATAAAGATCGTTCAGATCGGAGGTCGCAAACCGTCCGCCGTCGAGAGGCACGAGCGGGCGAAGTTCCGGTGGGATGACGGGAATGACGTCCAGGATCATCCACTGAGGATTATTACCCGAACGCAAAAATGAGTTCGATACCTTTAGCCGCTTGGAGTATTTGAGCTTTTTCTGCTGCGACGTTTCCTCTCGCATCTTGCCGCGAAGATCCTCGACCAGTTCCGCAATGTCGATCTGTGCGAGGAGATCCTTGATCGCCTCGGCTCCCATTTTTGCAACAAACTGATTTGGATAATCGCGAGTCAATTCGCGAAAACGCTCGTCCGTCAACAAGTCTTTCTGTTTCAGATCCGGCACGTCGCCTTCATCCACGACGATGTAAGTCTCAAAGTAAAGAATTTTCTCAAGATCGCGAAGCGTAATGTCGAGCAGATGGCCGATCCGCGACGGTAAACCCTTAAAGAACCATACGTGCGAACACGGAGACGCCAATTCAATATGGCCGAGCCTCTCGCGGCGAACCTTCGACTGCGTTACCTCGACGCCGCATTTGTCGCAGATAACGCCGCGATGTTTCATCCGCTTGTACTTGCCGCAAAGACATTCCCAATCCGCCACCGGACCGAAGATTCGGGCACAGAAGAGCCCGTCGCGCTCCGGTTTAAAGGTCCGATAGTTGATCGTCTCAGGCTTTGTAACCTCGCCGTGCGACCAGGAACGGATCTTTTCCGGCGACGCAAGAGAGATGCGGATCGCTTCGTAATTTGTGGTCAATTGCGTTTTACTTTCGTTATTAAATCGAAACATATTTCTCCAAAATGATTCCAGCTATCCAAAATTTAGGATGCTTATCTCGGGTCAGAACTATTCACTCTTTTTGTCAAAACCTATGAAGGCTCTCCACATGCCCGCTCCTAATACAAGAAGAAAAAAAGATAGAAGCTGGCCTACAGTACTCCTCCAAAGGAAAGCAATTGAAACAGCCGCTCCCCATATCGCAAATACTCCAATGATTTGAGACCGATTCATAAGCTCCTAATTGGCTCAATCAACACCTACGAGGGCATCCACACCGGCAACAATTTCATCAGGGTCAATCTCGTCTTCCTGGATGAGTTCGACATCGAGGCAGAGCGATTGCAGCTCGCGGACCAGCACGTTGAACGATTCGGGGATGCCCGGTTCGAAATTCGACACGCCCTTGACGATCGTTTCGTAGATCTTCGAGCGTCCGGCCACGTCGTCGGATTTGCACGTGAGCAATTCCTGCAGAATGTGAGCCGCACCATAAGCTTCCAGCGCCCAAACTTCCATCTCGCCGAATCGCTGTCCGCCGAACTGCGCCTTGCCACCGAGCGGCTGCTGCGTGATCAGCGAGTACGGACCGATCGAACGGGCGTGAATCTTATCGTCAACAAGATGCGATAGCTTGAGCATATAGATGTAACCAACGCACACCTTTTGCTCGAACTGCTCGCCGGTCAATCCGTCATAGAGCCGCGTCTTGCCAGAAAGCCCAACCGATGGCGGCAAGCCAAGTTCGTCGTATTTACGGTTCGCCTGGCCGATGTAGCCCTTGATCTCCTCCTCGCTCGCACCGTCAAATACAGGGGTCGCAAAGTGAAGGCCTAGGACGCGAGCGGCCCAGCCAAGGTGCGTTTCGAGAATCTGGCCTACGTTCATGCGCGATGGCACGCCGAGCGGATTCAGCACGATCTCGACAGGGGTTCCATCCGGAAGATACGGCATATCTTCCTCAGGAAGAATGCGGGCGATGACGCCCTTGTTGCCGTGGCGTCCGGCCATCTTGTCGCCGACCGAGAGTTTGCGCTTCATTGCGACAAAAACCTTGACCATCTTGATAACGCCCGGCGGCAATTCGTCGCCTTGCTTGAGTTTGGTGATCTTTTCGTCGTAGATGTCGCGAAGAATGTTGATCTGGCGTTCGGTACGTTGTTCGTACTCCTTGACCTCGTCTGCGATGTTAATCGATCCGGCCGAAACCTCGGCTTTTCGCAGAAGTTTCGAGTCAACACTTTGCAGTTTCGCACGGTTGAGAGTCTCACCTTTCTTAATCAACACCTCTTTACCGTCAACGAGGTCTTTTGTCAGCTTTCGGCCTTCGAACAGCTCGTAGATTCGCTCGTCACGCTGTTCCTGCAGGATTCGAATTTCGTCATCGAGATCGCGGTGAAAATCCTCTTCCTCCATACCCTCGATGTCGAGGCTGCGCTCATCCTTGTCCTGTCCTTTGCGGGTAAAGATCTGGACGTCAACGACCGTGCCGTCGATACCCGGCGGGCAGGTGAGGGAAGCGTCCTTAACGTCGCCTGCCTTTTCGCCAAAGATCGCTCGGAGTAGTTTCTCCTCTGCGGTCAACTGTGTCTCGCCCTTGGGCGTGACCTTACCAACGAGCACGGAGCCCGGCTTGACCTGAGCGCCGATGCGTATGATGCCGCTCTCGTCAAGGTCGCGGAGCATATTTTCACCGATATTCGGGATATCGCGGGTGATCTCCTCTGGGCCCAATTTCGTATCGCGTGCCTCGATCTCAAGTTCCTCGATATGGATCGACGTGTAGTAGTCGTCCTTTACGAGTCGCTCCGAAACGAGGATAGCGTCTTCGAAGTTGTATCCGCGCCACGGCATAAAGGCAACCAGAATATTGCGGCCCAATGCAAGTTCGCCGCGGTCGGTACAAGGCCCGTCGGCGATCACCTGACCTTTCTTGACCTGTTCGCCGACCTCGACGATCGGTCGCTGATTTATACAGGTGTTTTGGTTAGAACGCTTAAATTTAACTAAGCTGTAAATGTCCGCCGTCACTTCACGCGAGATCGTACCGTCGACCTGATGATCGGCCTTTACGATGATGCGTTCAGAGTCGACAAAATCGACGACACCGTTTCGTTTCGCAATAACGACAGCGCCCGAGTCGCGAGCAGCGATCTTTTCCATACCGGTTCCGACATACGGAGACTCGGCACGAAGTAGTGGCACGGACTGACGCTGCATGTTTGAACCCATCAAGGCACGGTTAGCATCGTCGTTCTCAAGAAACGGAATGAGCGACGCGGCTACCGAAACGAGTTGTTTTGGCGAAACGTCCATATACTGGATATCGGCACGGTCGGCGGTAATAAATTCACCCTTTTGCCGGGCGGCGTTGCGCTCGTTGACAAAGTTACCTTTGGCGTCGAGCTCAATATTCGCCTGTCCGATTATCCATTTATCTTCTTCCCAGGCTGTAAGATAAAACGGCCACGGATCAAAATCGGCGGGCTTGCCGCTCTTGATCTTTTTGTTTGCGGCCTCGACATCTTCGAGCGGCACATGTTCGCCCGGTTTGAATTTAGTGTCTCCGCCGTTGTATATCCTCACATATTCGATCACACGGCCATCCACGACACGACGATAAGGTGACTCGATAAATCCGAATTCGTTGATGCGCGCAAAACACGAAAGTGACGAGATCAGGCCAATGTTTGGCCCCTCAGGCGTCTCGATCGGGCAGATACGGCCGTAATGGGTCGGATGAACGTCGCGAACCTCAAACCCGGCACGTTCACGCGAGAGACCGCCTGGCCCCAACGCCGAAAGGCGGCGTTTGTGCGTGATCTCGGACAGCGGATTCGTCTGATCCATAAACTGCGAGAGCTGTGAGGAGCCAAAGAATTCGCGGACAGCGGCCGTCACCGGCTTGGCGTTTACGAGATCGCGAGGCATCGTCGTGAACATATCCTGTTGGATGGACATCTTTTCTTTGATCGCGCGTTCCATGCGTTCGAGGCCGATACGAAATTGATTTTCGAGCAACTCGCCGACCGCCCGAACACGCCTGTTGCCGAGGTGATCGATATCGTCCTGGCCATAATTTTCGCTGTCTTTCTTCATCCGCAAAAGGTAATTAACGACTTCGATAAAGTCGCCAGCCTTTAATAGCGGATTTGTAATGTCTTCACGTTCGGGGCGGCCCATCTTAATATTGAATTTAAGACGACCCACGCGCGAGAGATCGAAGCGACGCGTGTCGAAGAACATACCTTCCAACAGCCGGTATGACGTCGGCACCGTGGGAGGATCGCCCGGCCGCATTTTGCGATAGATCTCAAGCAACGCATCGACGGGTTTTGAGATCGGATCTTTTTTGATCGTCGCCGAAATCACTTCGCCGATCACATCTCGTTTTGGGAAAAACACCGAAAAGCTGGTGACACCCTCCTCGACAACCTGTTGCAGCTTGTCTGTAAGGATCTCTGTATTAGCCTCGACGATCACCTCACCTGTCTCAGTGTTAACAATATCGTCAAGTGCGAATGCGGCTTCAAAATCGGCCGCGGCGACTGCCACCTTTTCCTTGCCCAAACGGCGAAGATCGGCTATGGCTGATTTCGTGACCTTTTTGCCTTTTCGTGTAACGTCTTCTTTCTTGTCCTTAATATCCTCTTCGGCCCGCATTCCGACCAGGTGCGTATCACCCTCGCCCTTTACCTTCATAAAGAGCTTGCCCTTTTCAACGACGATCTCGTCCGTCACATAGAAAAGTTTTAGAATGCTGGAATCCGGATATTCTGCATTCTTTACAACCTCTTCGAGAATACTGTCGGAAACCGTCTTCATATCGATCTGCGGATTGAGCCACAGGCCCAATGCACGCAAAAAGACCGAAGCAATAATTTTCCGCTTACCCAAACGGGCGTGAAGAATTCCTTTCTGGTCGTATTCGAATTCGACCCAAGAGCCGCGATACGGAATGATCTTAGCCAGATAGTCGTCGCGGTCGCCTTTGAAAAATACGCCGGGCGAACGATGAAGCTGAGACACGATAACACGCTCTGTTCCGTTGATAATGAAGGTTCCGTTATCGGTCATCAACGGAATCTCACCAAAGAAGACATCCTCTTCTTTTATGTCGCGGATCGTTGAGACATTGGTTTCGGGGTCCTTGTCGTAAACCGTAAGCCGAATTTTCACCTTTAACGGCACGCTGTAGGACATTCCGCGTTCCTGACATTCCTGCTGATCGTGCTTGTGCTTCAGGCCGACCGGCTCACCGCAGTTGTTGCAGAGATTTGGGCGAACGGCATTAAAGGTCCCGCAGTTATTACACAAAACGTCAGCCGGATTAAATGGATCGACCTTGATCTTGGCACTGCAATTCTTACAGTTGGCACGCAGATGCTCTAATCCTTCGAGGTTGCCGCATTTACATTGCCAGTTGCCGATCTGATACTCGACATATTCGAGCGTAGCCGTCTCACGAAAATCCGATACCGGGAAAATCGATGCGAATACGGACTGCAGTCCAATGTAATCGCGTTCCTCGGGAATGAGATCCATTTGCAGAAACCGATTATAGGATTCGCGCTGGACCTCTATAAGATTCGGTATCTGGGCGGTCGTGTAGATTTTAGAAAAATCCACTCGCTCGGGCGATTGACTTGTTCGCCGTCCGAGACCGTTGGAGCTACTTTGAAGAGGATTGTTGATCATATTATTAATAGCGGGCTATGAAAAAAATGTTGATTTTTACAGGCGATGCTGATACGATTCTCGTACGGTGCGGCGACCTGAAAATTCACGATAAAGACGCCAAACGCGGCCGAGGGTAAAACCTACCCAGACCGCTTTTTCAGCAGCTATCGCTGTAAATTAAGTTTTCCGAGCGTGCCAAAAAGAGACACTCACTCTCCACGTGTTTGCGACCGTTGTCGCATCTAAATCAATCGGTAACTGTTATCAAAAAACAGATTGCCGATCCGGTCAACCCATAGTCGCGGCTCCAAAATAAGATAGAGTGCGAACTAGTTAGTTTATCAGCAAACAATTGCGAAAACAAGCCTGGCAGGCGCCGGTCGATGAGCGGCGCCTGCCAAAGTTGATAATTATTTTACTTCGACAGTTGCGCCTGCCTCAGTAAATTTAGCCTTGATCTCTTCGGCTTCGGCCGCCGAAACGCCTTCTTTAAGCGATTTCGGAGCTCCGTCGACGAGATCCTTGGCTTCTTTCAGACCGAGCCCGGCTACAATCTCGCGGACCAGCTTGATAACGGCGATCTTATTGCCGCCGGCCGATGTCAACACAACATCGAATGCATCTTTAGCTTCGGCTGCAGCAGCATCGCCGCCACCAGCACCTGCCGCGGCAACCATAACCGGGGCTGCGGCCGCGGCCGCTGAAACTCCGAATACTTCCTCGAGTTCCTTGACCAATTCCGACGCTTCGAGAAGCGACATTCCTTTTAAATACTCAACTACATCTGCTTTAGTAACTGCCATGATTTTCTATATTCCTCCAAAAGGGTTCTGTGTCTATGGACTGCCGGCATTTTGCCGGCCTTCCGTTTTAGTTGTCAGCCGCTAGAACCCACGGGACTGTGAATTAAGGGTTGCATCACCTTTTTTCGTTGTCCGACGCCGACGTGACCTGACAAATCACTCGGCTCGTTTTCCTTGAGTACG
>DAIRVI010000051.1:0-18977 GCA_036802885.1 Pyrinomonadaceae bacterium | reverse complement strand
ACCGGCGGCTGGTTTGCGAGAAAGTCGCCACCGTATACCGTGTCGTCGAGATGCTTTGCCGGCGAGTCGCCCTCGCCCTTGGTGTTAACCGCGCCGTTTATGCCGCCCTGCGCGCAAACCGAATGCGATCTTTTCACAGGCACGACCGAAATAATATCGACCTCGTGGCCGGCCTCTGCGATCTTCATCGCCGCCGCAAGACCGGCCAACCCGCCGCCGACTATTGCAATTTTTAATCCAGTAGCCATATATACTTGCTTGGAGTTCCAGTTTTAGCAGCCTTCCTTGTAATTTTTAGGCCGACTGAAGTTGGTACTCCACCCTAAAACTTCGCCGCTCCTGTCGGTGCCGGTTTCTTTGTCTCTTCGCAAAACGCCTGTGGCATTAGACCGCACGGACGCACAAAGCTGAAAGCAGCATTTATACCAGTCAAAGACAAAAGTATCGCGAGGCCCAAGCACCCGTATAGCACGACCCGTTGCGCCTTTTCACCAATAACGATGCCCCAGTCGACCGCGAACAGAAAAAATCCGTATGCCAGATGCCAGCCTGTCGCGACGAGGCCGGCTATATAAATGACCAGCACCCAGGGGATCTGGAATTCGCCCGCGACTATTGAATATGCTTTGTCCGCATTACCGGCAACCGGTACAAGATTGAGTCCCGGAACCAAACCAAAGCGGAAATTCAATATGTGAAAGAGCAAGAAAAAGAAAAGAAAAATTCCCGTCGCACGCTGGAAAATATAGAACCAGTTACGACCATAACCATAATTAAGGACGTTTGGCTTGGCCTCAGCTGAGATAAGGATGCCGTAGACCGAGTGAAATACCAGCGGCACAAATATCCCAAATATCTCAATAAAAATCAGATACGGAAAATTGTGGATGTCCTGAACATGCTCGTTGTAGATCTTGGGGCCGTTCAGCGCGGCTGAATTCGTCCATAAATGGACAAAGTAAAACATTCCGAGCGGAACGATGCCGGTAATCTGATGCAGCTTTCTTAATAGAAAAGAGTTTGAAAATTTTTTAGCCATCTTGAACGGCAAGAACCCAAATCACGATTTAATGAGATTTTAATTGCAAAGATACATTTCAGCAATCCTGAATCCGTCTTTACATCGTATACGTATTTAAAGATAAGATAAAATGAAAAATATAGCCGCCATTAAATAGATCTACTTATTAGAACTTATGCATATTGAATCGTTAAAAGTGTTCTGCGACCTCGTCGATCTTGAGAGTTTCTCGCTTGCGGCCGAGCGAAATTTCGTCACTCAATCAGCCGTAAGCCAGCAAATACGCACTCTCGAAGAAAAATTCAAACGCCGCCTGCTTGAACGCGTCCGCGGGCGGAGCGAGGTAAAATTAACAACGCCGGGCGAGGTTTTTTATCGCGAATCGAAAAATGTGTTGGCTGCCTATGACGAACTTCAGGAAAGCCTCAGAGGCGTGGTCGGAAAGATCGGCGGGACGGTAAAGGTCGCGACAGTCTACAGCGTCGGACTGCACGAGCTGCCGCCTAAGGTCCGCGAATTCATGACGAAGTTTCCCGCGGCAAAGATAGACCTCGAATATTCGCGAACGACCCGCGTGGTTCGGGATGTGCTCAATGGTTCGGTCGAGTTAGGAGTGATCGCTTTTCCCGAGCCGCGTCGAGGGCTTTCGATCACGCCGATGGCCGACAACCGCCTGGCCCTGATAGCTCCGCTCGATCACAAGTTAGCAAAACGAAATAAGGTCAAGGTTGCCGATTTGAACGGTGAGGATTTTGTTCTGTTTGAACGCGACGTTCCGACGCGAAAGGCAATGGACAAGATATTCAGGGCCAACGGTATCGAAGTAAATAAGGTCGCCGAATTCGACAACATTGAAACTATTAAACGCGCGGTCGAGGTAGGTTTTGGTCTGGCCATCGTTCCAGAACCGGCCGTGATCGAGGCCAAAAAAGCCGGCAGCCTCGCCGTCATTCAACTGGCAGAAAAATACTGGATCCGCACCGCCGGTGTAATCCACCGCAGCGACCGGAATCTGTCGCTCGCAGCCAAAAAATTTGTCGAGCTTCTTACGAGTAAATGATTTGGGAATCTAGGTTTTGGGTTAGTTTGTCGGTAAGTCGCCGATCGATTAAGCAGTCACAAAGGTCAGCGGAGTCGTTGGCGCCATTTCGTTAAGAGTGAACCGCAGCTTGTCGACGATCCCCTCGGCTTCCATATAATCGCGG
The DNA here is from genome assembly GCA_036802885.1 of Pyrinomonadaceae bacterium. GTDB lineage: Bacteria > Acidobacteriota > Blastocatellia > Pyrinomonadales > Pyrinomonadaceae > OLB17. The sequence goes on along the minus strand of DAIRVI010000051.1, from coordinate 16,751 downwards.
CCGAGGAGACGGCGAAAGCGTTTGTCGCGTTCGTCACCGGTCAGTTCTCTTAACATTCCACCGAGGAACGACGTCACAAGTTCCGGCGCAAATTGTTTTCCCGCATTCTTTTGGAGATCTTCGACAACCTCTTTGGCCGGGCGACGGGCCTTGTACGGCCTGTCGGTCGTCATCGCGTCGAAGGAATCGGCTAAATTCACGATCTTTGCGATATAGGGTATCTCGCGGTCGTAAAGGCCGTCCGGGTACCCGCGTCCGTCGAGCCTCTCGTGGTGGGATTTGGCCGCAAGCGGAACGTCCGTGTATGGGTGATGGATCGGGAGTAGTATTTCAAAGCCGACGGCCGGATGCTTATTAAGCTCGGCCGATTCCTTAGCATTGATGCGATAAGGTGCGTTGATGATCTTACGTTCAACCGTGAGCTTGCCTACGTCGTGAAGGTAGCCCGCGACTGCCGCGCCCTCTGTCTCGTCCGGGCCCCAGCCGAGCTCCGCTGCGATTATCTCTGAGAATCTGCCGACCCTGACGGAGTGCCCCTCAGTGTACTTGTCCTTGCAATCGATCGCCGCCGCAAATGCCTTGACCGTATCGTGATAGGTGGAACGCATTTCGTCGAATAGGCGCCGATTTTCTTCTGTGTGCCGTTCGATCTCGGCCATTAGATTACGCTGTGCGATTGCGACGCCGATATGTTGACCCATCGCGCAAACGATCTCTTTGTCGTAACTTGTGTACGGCTCATCGATCGCTTTTTCGCCGAGAAATATTGCCCCAACTATTTCATCGCGGACAACGAGCGGCACGAAAAGCTCAAGTTTACGCCGCTCAAAACTAGTGTCGTAAACCTGAAAGAACGGCAGAGCCTTAGCCTGCGACACCTCGATCGGGCTCAATCCGTTTGTCAGGAACTGGCGCTCATCCTCGGCGCATAGCGAAAGACTGAGCGGAAAATCGTCGCCCAAGCCGCGAACAGCGAGCATATTGAGCTCGTGGCCGAATCGAGAAAATCGGGCGACTCCGCCACGCATTATCCCGAGCGCTCCTGAGAGCAGGTGCAAAGAGGTGCGAATCGTCTCCTGAAAACTGTTCTTATTCGTGATCTCCTGGCCAAGCTCGGCCAAGGCTCCGAATGCGTGAATCAGCTTATGATCGTGTTCCATGTCTTTATCGTAAATCGTGAATCGTGAATCGTGACCATTTAGACCTAAACTTGTTTTCGTTTCAAGTGATTCGCAAGTCCAGTCAACATTCGCCCGATATCGTTAAGTGAGTTATCAAGCGACGCATAATGTTGTTTTTCTAAGAACCCCATCGGTGTGAAATCAAAATTTCCGTTTCTACCTCGCTGGCAGAACCTTGTGCAATTGAGAGAAACTGCAAAAACTCTTTGTCAGATTTTCGGGCGGCACCTTCAGCAATGTTCGCCGGAATAGATACGGCTGCCCGACGGATTTGGGATGTTAATCCGAATTTTTCTTCTTTGGGGAACTTGTCTGTTAGCTTATAATCCTCAACAACAAAATCGACCGACCTTGTCCAAGCGTCCAAACTATGATGAGGTCGCATATTGTTCATTACCATTTACGATTTACGATTCACGATTTACGTCTTAAGCGATGGTTACGTGGTTTGTGAGACCTAGCATCTCGAACAGCTCGACGGTTTCCTCGTTGACCTCAGAAAACACGACCTTTGCGCCGTTGTTTGATGCCGTGTCGATCACGCCGAGCAGTATGGATATACCGATGCTGTTAACAATCTCCGTGTCGGAGAAATTTAAAACGAGCTCTTTACAACCGGCTTCGAAACGGCGCCTGCATTCATATTCGATTTGCTCGCCTCTTAATTTGTTTAGGTATTCGCCCGCAACCAGCACCGACTTTTCACCGACCGGTTCCGCGGAGCTGGCAATTGCACTCTCTGTAATCACTTAAATTATGTCCTTGTAAAATTTAGCCTACGCGCTCCGAGAAACTACTTGAGGTATATATCTATCACAACAAAAAGCGCAAAACAACAGGATTTCAAGTAAAAAACCGCGGATCGGGTCAAATACGGCATTTTCTGCCGTATTTTTGGCCTATAATGGTGTAAAGAAGCTCATTACCGTCCCCTTTTCGGCTATTACGACGAGGGATGGGGAACCCGGCCAAATTCATTGAGAAGCGGTTTGAGATGATCGACCGCCGATTCGTGAACGGTCCCGTTCGTCGCAAGAATACCGTTGCGGTTTTGCAGATCTGCACGGTCGTACCGTATTTCATAACCAAAGAGATCCGTAAAGCGACCACCGGCTTCCTCAAGGATTATCTGCGGCGCGCAAGTGTCCCATAGTTTCGTTCGTGGGCTTGGGTGTATGTAAATATCGCAGATCTTTTCGGCGATCAGTCCAACTTTGAGGCCCACCGAGCCCCGCTTTACGACACGTTCGAAGCCAAAATGCTTGATGATCCTGGCCATCCGCGGGCTCGGATGATCGCGGGACATTGCTAATGTGATCTCAGAAAGGACCCGATGATCCGAGGTCTTCATTCTTATCGGCTCGCCGCCATTCGTAACCGTAAACGACCCCGAACCCTTGACGGCATAGCTCAGAACGGCGTGAACCGGTAGATAAACGACGCCGGCAACGGGCACGCCATCTTCCGCAAGCCCGATCTGAACACCGAAATCGCCATCTTTCTTTACAAAACCAGCCGTTCCATCGAGTGGATCAACGATCCATACGCGGCGCTTAGAGAGCCGCCGGTCGAGATCATCGATTTCCTCTTCGGACAATATGCCGTCGTCGGGAAATGCCGCAGCCAAACCCTCGACAATGATCGTGCTGGCTTCGCGATCGGCGATGGTAACCGGTTCGCTGTAATTGTCGGCGCCGAGTTTTTCTTCGGTCTCAAATCCCGCGGCGTAATGTTCTAGGATCGTTTTTCCGGCAAGTCGTGCGAGAGCGATCGCAATTTCGAGCTCGTTCTGAAGCATTGGATACAATCTAACACGCTGAAAGGTAATGAGATAAATTCAGCACGAAATTACGAATTATCACAAGCCTCAGTCACGCCGCATCGCGGACAGGTCAAGAAGCGGCGGGTTTTGTCCGTCCATTTTGCCAGCGCATAGTTTGAAAGCGCCGGGTCCTTCCCCTCAGCCTCGCCCTCGCGGAAGACGCGTGAGAGTTGGTGAGGTGTGGGTGAGTTCGGCCTAAATTCGCGTTCGCAGTGCCGGCAAATCCAGCCGAAGCCGGCATTGTGAAAATCGTTTAGCTCGATCATAAGCAAAACAGCGAGCCGACCAAGGACTCGCTGCTTATTCTAACTTATTAGGCAATTTACTCTAGCCGCCGAACAGGCCGACTGGCGGGCTGCGTGCTCAAAAGTCTCATCGGTACGCTCGTATTTTTGCCGTTGCGGTAAACCTGCACCTGGATCGAATCGCCGATCTGCTTTTTATCGAGGTATCGGTAAAGATCGTCGATGTCGTTCATCTTTTCGCCGTCGATCGACGTGATAATATCGCCCAACACAACATCGCCCTCGGGCCCTTGCGACAGTCCGCGAAGACCTGCGTTCGAAGCGCTCGTTCCCTGGATAACGTTTCGGACAACTAAGCCCGTTTCGACCGGCAATTTTATGCCTTGCTCAGTGAGACTCGCTACACTCAAAAGATTGGCGCCGAGTTTCGGCCGGCGCACTTCGCCAAACTGAATAAGCTGGGGAATAATGCGCTTGGCTATATTGACCGGCACGGCGAATCCGACACCTACCGAGCCGCCAGCGGGCGATAATATTTGCGAATTAATACCGATCATACGTCCAAATTTGTCGAGCAGCGGGCCACCCGAATTGCCGGGATTGATCGATGCATCGGTTTGGATCGCAGCGTCGATAGGACGGCCGTTGCGGGCGCGGATCGGACGCTGAAGCCCGGAAATAACGCCGGTTGTTAAAGTGCGGTCCAGGCCGAAAGGATTGCCGATAGCGAGCACCTTTTGCCCGACGACGAGCTTGTCCGAATCGCCAAGCGGAACAATCGTCATGCCGGCGGGCGGATCGATTTTGATGACAGCGAGGTCGGTGTCCGGGTCACCGCCGACAACTTTTGCAGGGTAAACTCGGTCCCCGCCAAAGCTAACGGTCAGCTTTTGCGCGCCCTCAATAACGTGATAGTTGGTGAGGATATTGCCGTTCGTATCGATCATCGAACCCGAACCGTTGCCCTTGCCCTCCTGTACGTCGCCCCACCAATCCTGCGTGTAAGACGTCGTATTAATAAATGCCACGCCCGGTGCGATCGCCTTATAAACCTCGATACTGTTCTGCTCGTCGGTTACCTGAGACGGTTCTGAAATATTCCGCGGTGCATCCTCAGCCAAAGCGATGGCCGGACCATTATCTGAGTTCCAAATTTTGCCGTAATTGTAAAGCAGGGCCGTCGCGCCGACCGCGATAAGGGCTGATGAAAAAGCAAGCAGCAATATCTGCCGAGCGGATAATTGATAAATAGAATTCCTAGTCATAATTACAACCTTCCAAAAAGAATAAGATATCAACTTTTTGATGCGGCAAAAACGTTACCGCGTTGTGTTGTCAAATACGAAAAAAATAAGCCCGATGTTTCCTTGAAAAACACCGGGCCTCGTACCAATAGGATTTGAATTTTAGAAAATAATCGCGAAGAACTTTCCGGGCCATTCCGCAATCTCGCCGGCCGCTGTATTCGACACGTATCCGAATGCCGCAAGCCCCGTAAATAAGTGAATGCCCATTAATCCAAGATAGACGGCAATTGCAACCGCGAGCCCGTAACGTGCTAGAGGACGATTTCCCCACTTTGAAAGAACCAGAGCGGCTATGGCGCCCATCGCGATCTTGACACCGAGAAAGGGGCCGTTCCCTATATCCAACAAGGTTGCCATCAACTGATTACCCTCGGTCGCAACACCGCCTCGCACCCAAACGATCGTTAATAGAGCATCAAGCAGATTTAAAGTGAAAAGGAGCAGGACCGGGGGAATTAGTTGCATATAGATAACATCTCCTGCAAAAACTTGTTTAACCTGTCTCCTAAATGACTTAACCCCTGGATTTTAGACCAGGGGCTAAGCAAAAAGGTGAACTGAGAACTGCGAACTGTAATTGTCGTTGAGAATATACTCCTAATAGCACCAGATTTCAAAAAAAAGGTGTATTTTTGTTCCCGAGCCGATAAGTGATATTCTCAAGCTGAATTGAACGTTGTTTTGAATTTGTTTTTATGCAACGAATTTGGGCATTTCAGCCTCAAACTTGCGTCCGGGCTTCAGCGTGAGAGCCATCGACTTATTTGACTGGGAGAAAAGTGATTATGAAAAAGATTATTAATAGAAAGAGTATTGGCGGCCTTTTGGCCTTAATGATGATATTTGGCGTTGGAGCCGTGAGCGCTCAAAAACCAGTATTGAAGAGAAAACCCGTAGTAAAGCGAAAAGTCGTTAAACCGACCCAGCCGCTGTTTAGCGTTGACACGGGCACAGTGATGCGCGTCCGCATGAATCGGACCATCAGCTCAAAAACTGCAAAGGTCGGCGAAACATTCACCGTGACGGTAACCGAGCCTGTCTATTCATCGAACGGCGTTGTCGTTATCCCGAACGGCAGTACCCTTACAGGCAGGATAAATTCGGTCAAACCGGCGGCGAAGGGCGGAAAGCCCGGGGAGATCGACGCGAACTTCGTTGAGTTGAGGCTACCTAATGGTCGCAAACGGCCAATTAATGGTTCGCTGTCCGAACTTACGTCCGGTAAAACCACCAGCGACAACGAGGGTACGGTATCGGGGAAGAAGATGGAGAACCGAAAGATCATCTTTATTGGGGGCGGAGCAGCCGGCGGAGCCGTACTTGGAGCTATTGTTGGCGGCGGTAAAGCGACCGCGATCGGTGCCATTGTCGGTGCTGGCGCTGGGTTTTTAGGCGAACGCTTTCTTAAGGGGCCTGATGCGGAAGTAAAATCGGGAACCGAATTCGGCGTTTATCTCAATCAAGCAATTTCCTTGCCGAGGTTTGTCGAAACGACTCCGGTAAATCCGTAATTGAACCGAATCGAGGTTTTTTTGGCCGGACGCTCTTAATGCGCGTCCGGTCTTTTGATTTAGATTGCGTGAACCAAAAATTCCGGGGTGATGATAACGGGCGAAAAGAATCCGGCCGAGGTATTGAACAGCCTCAGACGCGCCTGCTTACGGACGTTTGCGAGGTGGCCAAAATTCCACGTCACCAGATAGTCGATCTTGTGAAACGACGCAAGCGCGACGTGAATGGCGTCTGAGATATATTTTCGGTGAAAGATGCCGCGATCGACATAGCCTTCCGCAAGAATTGCGACCTCGTCGGTCAGTTCGAGCTGTTCGAGCGGTTTTACGAGGTTCAGATATCCACTGCGGTGCGGTTCCGCCATACGCTCGAGTTCGCGTTGGACTAGGATCGAACTGCAAGCGCGGTATTCTGAAAGTTCGTGTTCCCACCAGCGAATTGTCAGATCCCTGCGAAACGGCTCGCCGTTATCGAGATAGGCACCGACGACGGACGTTTCTAAATACAAGCTAAACTTCATTGATTATCTAAGGCTATTCGTTCTCAGGTTTGATGGAGACGAATGTAACTTTTGAGTTCTTAAAGTCGAACGTAAGGCGATAGTTTTTTAGAAAATTGCCGCCCAAAATACCAGACTGCTCGAAACCCGACGCCTCGTTGATGATATCCAGATCCAGGGCCACGGCCATAATGTCACGTCTCGTATGTTTGCCAAATGAAATTCGCGGCAGCGAAAAAGTGAGCACATTGTCGGTAACTCCGGCCGAGCCGATAACACGCAACTTTTCGACATTGACAAAGGGGCTGATTCCTTCGGCCTTTGCGATCTGATCGGAAATTACAGAAACGCTCGCACCTGTATCGACAATAAAATTGAGCGGTGATTCGACGCCCTCTAATTGAACTTCCCCGCTCAAGAAACCGCTGGATGTGAGCCGCAACGGCAGGGACAATTCGCTATTTTCAGTAAATTCCCGTGTGGCCGCATCCTTTCGTGTAAGGGAAAATGTCTGGTTGCCGTAGTCAATTGTTGTCAAAAATTTTGAGATCAGCGCGAGGCCAATATAGCCGTCAACGACCTGCCCATCACTATGAAATTTGCGGAGATAGATCGGCACATTCTTAAGACTTACATCACCGATCGCAACTTCGCGAAGCAGACCGTACACGATCTCAAATCTTCCATCACCGCCAATACCGCGGGCAAAACCGCCTTTTGTAATTGGCTTGATCTTGAGCCGGTTTGCCGTTTCCTCGGACAAAACCGAGATACCGGAACCAGTGTCGAGTACGAATTTCAGCGGCGTTGGCTGGCCATTTATACGAAGCTTTATGATCGGACGGTTTCCAACAAGCTCAAAAGGAACCGACGTCTGCTCTTTGCCGCCGGGACTGTACAGCTTTCCGGTTTGACCAAGGAAACTCAAGAACTTGATCAGACCCTTTATCCGCGCACGACGGTCTGTATCAGCTACATTTGAAACATTCAGAAAGTTTCTGTACGCTTCCGCCGCTTCCTGATATCTTTCGGCCCGTGCCGAAACCTGAGCCAACGCAAATAGATAATCGGGTTCGTCCGCCTTATAATACGCCGCCGCCTTTAAGTTCTCTAAACTCTCGCCAATGTTATTCTCATAAAAATCGAGCATCCCGAGTCCTGCCCAGGCAAGATGCTCTTTCTTATTCATCATTACCGTATTGAAAAACACAAACCTTGCGTCCTTAAAACGGCCGGCGTTAAGAAATGTTGCGCCCAGCACGGCAAATGCCCGCGAATTTTTGGGCTCGGCCTTAGCTATCGGAAAAATGATGTCGTAGGCATCCAATAGTCTTCGCTGTTTGACAAGAACATAGGCAAGCTCGACTTTGGCGTCCGATCGGTTTGCGTCCAACTCAATGGCTCGACGCAACATCGTCTCGGCCTCGGTAATAGAACCTGCTCGCGTCAGCTTAGCGGCCTTTTTAATAAGTTTCTTGACGTCGTCGCGACCGTCGGACTGCGGGGATAATGCCAATGCGGAAAAGGATGAGATCAGAACGAGGGCGAGAGTGTGCAAATGGACGCGTTTCACACTCGCGGGAAATATCAGACTATTTGCAAAAAAACCGCTACACTTCATACGGTAAAATCCAAGCTGATCTGGCCGGAGTTATTTGAGTATAACACCGGTCTTCATCGACCAAAGTACTAAATCGAGCTCGTCGAAGTCTATCTGTGTCATTTCTGTAAGTTGTTTTAACCTTTCTTCGACCATTAGATACTTCGAACGGTTGTTTGGTGGCTTCGGATCATCAATTATTTTTAGCTCGGCCAGGCAATTCAGTACGTGCTTATCAAGAATCGCGTAGCCCTTAAATCCGATGTTGCGGAGATAATGGCTCGCCTCTTTGTAGCCGAGACCCTTAATGCCCTTTTCACGCACGAGCCAATCGCGTCTCGTAAATCCGCAATCAAAACTCCATAGCTTTCTACGCAGCCGCAGGCCGCAATGTTCTCTGAGAAACTCGCGCGACGCAACGACGTATCGAGCCCGAGCATTCGGATAACGGTGAACTCCGCTGAGGGCGTTAGCCAGTTGAGTCTGATCGCCGGTGAGCAGTATTGGTTTAACGGCCTCGAGGGCGTTTAGCCCCATCCGCGCGGAACAGCCGCCGGTAAAAAAGCAGAAAACCATTTCCTCTAACAGCACCATGTCGGTGCCACGATCGGCGATCGCGTCGAATTCAGCCAAGCGGCGCCGGATCTCAACCCGCCGATCTTTATGCGCCCGGACAATGTTCTCAATGGTAATCGGCTCTCGTTCTCGTTTCACAAGGAATAGCTCGATTCTAGGGAAGTTTCGCAGGCGGTGTCAAAATTTTCAAAATTCCGTTTCAGGACGTTCCGGAACGCCGAGCGCACATTCGACGCCTAAGCCTGCGCTATACGGATTAACTGCGCTGTCATGGTTATCACTGAGCGGTCTGGACGGCCCGAGCTTCGAGGCGGCGGCGCTTGCGTGCCTGGCGCCATGTGCGGAGGCCTTCGCGCGAAAGACTGAGGATCGGTTTGCGATTGTCGAAAAGAAGTTTGATCCACGCCATTTTGCCCATCTGCGGGAAATAGATGCCACGGAAAAAGAGGCGGGCGACAAGATGGCTGATGCGTATGTCGATCGGCGTTTCGCGGATCATTTCAATTGCCTCGAGGTTGCGCTCCGGGCTGTATGAACGTGACCAGGCGTCAAAGGTCTCTTTTTTGGCGTCCTCGATCGTCATTTTCAGCGGATCGTGGGCCATTACGAACGGCGCGAAATCGAGCCAGTGTTTCGGTCGTATCAATCGACCGGCTTTCGCGAGCCTGTCATAGAGCGGAGTCGACGGAAACGGCGTCAACTGGCCGAAGACCGGTAGGCCCGGCGCCCAGCTTTCGATCTCGTTTACCGTCCGGTTGGCAACACCCGTCGTGTCGTTGTCCATTCCGAAGATAAATGATGTAATCGCGTAGATGTTTCGTTTCCGCAGGCCCTCGAGGACTGCTGGATAATTCTCGGGCTTTGAGAAATTCTTATTCACATCGGCCATGTTTGTCGGATCGATCGACTCCATACCGATGAAAACCCATTTACCGCCGGCCTCGGCGATAAGATCGACCAGCTCCTCATCGGCGAGCAGATTCGCGCTGATCTGGGCAACCCACGGCAAGGTCGCACCAGCCGCTATCATATCTCGAAGAAGCGACTTGAGCCGCTTTTTATTGATCGCAAGATTGTCGTCGATAAAGAAAACTGCGATTTGGCCTTTTTCGCGTTTGGCGCGCGCCTTGAGACGCAGAAGTTCCTCGACCACGCTTTCATTCGTCCGGAAACGAATCGAATCGCCAAAGAAGCCCGTAACTGTACAAAATTCGCAGCCATACGGGCAACCGCGTCCGGTCTCGATAGGAACGACAAAGAATTTCCCCCAGCCCGCGCCGAACTTAGACATCACCGGTTGCAGGAATTTGGGTACGAGTGAAAACTGTTCGAGATCAAGCGATTCCCAGGGAATATGCGGATAAGGCTGAAGGCTGGGCTTGAAATCGTTGCCTTTCTCGTCGATCTTAGGCTGATAGGTTTCTTTCAATGAACCGCTTGCGGCATCTTCTACAATGTCCGCCCAATATTCGTCGGCTTCGCCAAGCGCAACGGCGTCTGCGTGCCTCGGGCCACCATCTTTTCCGAGCGCCTCGAGCGGGCATTCCGTCACGTGCGGGCCGCCCATCACAACCTTAAATCCGGCCTCGCGCAATGAATCAGCGACCAAATACGCACGCGCGACCATCCGCGTCATCGCTCCGATACCTACAAGCCCGATATTTTCGTCCCTGCAAAACTGCACCAGCTCGGGTCGCGTCATCGCTTTGGCATTGCCGTCGATCAGGATCACTTCGTGCTCCGGCGGCGTAAGCGACTGCAATAGAAACATCCAAAGGTGCGGCATAAAATTCCGCGTGATGCCGTTATCGGGGTTGTAAAGCAAGATTTTCATTATTCGAAGCACGCAAAGACTGAAGCAAAACATCTAGCTTCCTTCAGTACCTACCGTAAAAATGTCGGGTTTATTGGCCGCCTATAGAAAACGTTTTCTAATTGTCTCACCTTTTGAGCAGATTACCTATCTTAAAACCGCCTTTCTAATGATCGGCAAAAATATACTGTCGGGCAAAAGACGACGCGCAGCCAGTACAAGGCTCGAATTTACGGGGTATCGCATCTTCCACGAATCATCTGAAACCGACGTATAGATCACTTCGGCGACGACAGAGCCGTCAGGCCCGGTCTCGCCCGCTTTTTGCAGATTTGGCATTGCTCGAGCGACGAAGGCGTCATAGGCCGTAAGTCCTTCTTTGGTCGAGATGATCATCGAACGCTCATAAAAATCCGTCTTGATCGGCCCGGGCTCGATGATCTTTATCTTAATACCGAAATCCTTGACCTCGAATTGCAGAGCCTCGCTAAAGCCCTCGAGCGCCCATTTCGATGCGTGATAAATGCTGTAGAGCGGGAACGTCAGGCGGCCACCCATCGAGGCAACATTCACAATTATGCCACGTTTCTGCTCGCGAAAATATGGCAATATCTCACGGCAGACGTTCATTACACCGTAAACATTGGTCTGCATTTGGCGTTCGATCTGCTCCTGCGTAGCCGCTTCGAAAGGGCCGACGACGGCGAAACCGGCGTTGTTGACGACAGCATCGATGCGGCCGAATTTGTCGAGCGTCGCCGTTATGGCCGTCTGAATCGAATCGATATCTGTTACATCGAGACGCAGACACTCAATGTCAACGATGTTTTTCAGGTCTGTCGCTTTTTCGGGCGTCCGCATCGTGGCCGCAACCTTCCAATTCTTGGCCTGAAAAAGTTTTGCTGTGTGCAGGCCGATACCGCTTGAGGCGCCCGTGATAAGTACGACTTTGTTCATAAGAATGAATTTACCACAGAGACACAAAGGACACAGAGGAAGCCAGAGAGCGAAAACGCCTCATAACATGCCGCGTCCCGAAAATACAACAATCGTATCGATCGATTAACCCATTCTCATGCCTCAGTGTTCTCTGTGCCTCTGTGGTAAAATTCCCCCATGAAATTCCTGCATATCGCAGATGTGCATCTCGGATGTACGCGATACCAACTTGCCGAAAGCCCGCGTGATTTCTTTGACGCGTGGATCGATGTGCTAAAGCGTTATGCGATCGGTGAAAAAGTGGATTTTGTAATCATGTGCGGCGATTTTTTTCACAAACGCTCAGTCCCGCCTGAGACAATGAATTACGCTGTCGAGGGCCTGACGATGATGCGCGAGGCCGGCATTCCGATAATTTCGATCGAGGGTAATCACGACCAAAAACACTCGGACAGCGAATTTAGCTGGCTGCGATCACTTGCAAGCTGGGGCCTTGTTAAATTGCTCGAACCTATATCTGCCGACGGCAAAATGAGTTACCAGCCCTGGAACGAAGACACAAAGACAGGCGGCTACATCGATATTGGACGGGCGAGAATTTTCGGATCGGATTGGTACGGTGCGTCGGGGAATTGGGCTATACCGATGCTCACGGAGGCGATAAAAGACAACCGCCGCGAGGGTGCTTTTCACATCCTGATGCTTCATACCGACGTCGAAGGTCATCAGATGCATCCGATCCCGGCGCTCTCGATTTCGGCTCTCAAAGAGTTAAAGTCAGCCGTTGAATATGTCGGTCTCGGTCACACACATAAGCACTACGAGATAGATAATTGGGCATTTAATCCGGGCTCGATAGAGATTACGAACATTAGTGAGTTTCGGGAGACACGCGGTGCTTTTGTGGTCGACGTTGACGAGCAAAACAACGTTTCAGCCCGGCACATCGAAGACTATCGTTTCAGGCCATTCCAACAGTTAGCGTTTCAGGTCACGGGCTACGATGATGCGAGAACGATCACCGACGACATACTGGAGTTGGTCAAGAAGGAAGCACGTGTTGCGGAAAGGGACAAGCCCCGGCCAATTATCGAGATCGCGCTCCGCGGCCAATTGGGATTTCCAAATTCCCTCCTCGAGTTGCAGAAGATAAGAGACGAGATTTTAGCCATCACCGGCGCGCTGCACGTCCGCATCAAGAATCACACGGTTCCTGCCGATTACCTGGAAACACCCGAGGTGTCCGACGACGCCGGCCGGGAGCGTCTGGAACGCCGGGTGATCGAGGATCTGATCATTCGCGATAACCGTTACATGACAAAGAGTGAGGGAATGTCCGACGCCGTGATCGGAGCCAAACGAATGGCTCTCAGCGATGACGAACCGCAAAAGATCGCCGACTTTATTGCAGTACAGGTATGTCCGAAGCTCTAGAAAAATTCGCGGGCATCGATCGCCTCCCGATCTTCCCACTGCCACTCGTGATGCTGCCGAACGAGCTGTTGCCTCTGCACATTTTTGAGGACCGTTATCGGCAAATGCTCACCGACATCGAGCAAACGGGTAATTTCTTTGGCGTAACATTTTTCGATCCGCAAGAATCTTTCGTCGAAAAACCTGCCGCCGAAACGGTCGGTTGTGTTGCTGAGATTCGCGAGGCCGAAACGCTCACCGACGAGCGTTCAAATATCCTTACACTCGGCATTATTCGCTACCGTTTATTGGATTATGTCGACGCGGACGAACCATACCTGATAGGCCGCGTCGAGTTTTTCGAGGATGATAAAGAAGACAAAAACCAGCTCGAACCACTGGCGGACGACGTTTTCGGATTATTTGAGCGAATGGCAAAGGCGGCTTTTAAAATGAGCGGCAATCGCGGCCAGTTTCCCGAGATCCAGCGGGCCGACCCTGAGGCGCTTTCATTTCTCATAACCGCCGCCTTTAATTTTGAAAATCAAAAGAAGTATCGCCTTCTCGAAATGACTTCTACCATCGGGCGGCTTACCGACCTCAAAGAAGTGTTGGATCAGGCAGTCGGCCAAATGGAGCAAAACGCGGAGATCCAATCCGTTTCCCGGTCGAACGGCCACAGCAAAAAGAAAATCAATTTTTAGAGATTAATTGCCGAGGGAACTGCGAAAGAAATTGATCAGCCGCTGGTCATATGCCTCAGACTGCTCCATCGAAGCATTTATGATACTGAAACCTGACGGGCTAAGATCGGTCTTCGATTCTAGCCGGTTTCCGGCGGGAAAGCACTTAGCCAATTTGGTCGTAGATTCCTGAAAGCCCGTCGCGTCGATGCCTGCGAGCAGGAGAATATCGCGGCCATCGATCTTTGCGGCCGTCTCACAGGACGGTTCGCGCTTGTAACAGCCGTCGAAGTAATAAAGGCGAGTGCCCAGTTCGGCAAGCCTCGATGTTAAAAAGCTCGCGAACGGATGCCTCCGTTCGACCGACCCTCTAAGCACACTGTCCGAATCCTGCGGTACCGAATCAACGGCAATAGCTGTGATGGATTTTTCTTTCGCCGCAGCCGATATGGCAACCGAAGCTCCCATTTCGACGCCATAAATTCCTATTTTCTTGCCGATCAGGTTGATCTCATTGGTAGTTTTTAGGTTTTGTAGAAATGCGATCGCCGCACCCACATCCTCAGCTTCGCAGCCGCCAAATGACGAGTTAACAACGGTTGGATTTTCCCCGTGGCCACGCTGGTCGGGCATTAATATTGTAAAATTTGTCGACTCGTTCATCTTGACGCCGAGATTCAAAACATACGATCGATCAGCTCCGTATTTATGAAGCAGGATAACGGCCGGCGCATTCTCTTCACCGCGAAGGAGCCATCCGCGAGAGGTAGTACCGTCCGGGTTTGGCCAACTTTCCTCAGTGACCTGGGCCGCCCGATTGCTCAATTGACCGTACTTGCCAGGAGTAACGAGGTAGGTAGCTGTAAACGGCCGTGCAACGCTGTAGACCATCCAAACAGCACTGGCAACAATTGCAGCAACCAATACCACTAGTACAGGAAGGAGCAGCCTGGAAAAACTCTTGAAAAGACGCGTCGAATGAGCCATAGCGTACGATTATAAATTTAACAATTAACCGGATAACGGCATCGAAAGGTAAGGACAAAATCCCCGAAAAGCGGGATTTTCGTGTAGTCCAAGTAAAATGTTACCATAGGCGGCAGTTGTTAAGGAAGAAGTTTTTACAATGTTAAAGCTAAAGTTTTTCTCTCTTTTATCAGTAATCTTGCTCAATTCGCTAGGTATTTCGGCCCAATTTCAAAAGGTTGCAGCCATTAGCTCGGACACGAGGATCTTTCCGGTTTCCGAGCTGCGCGAGGGTATGCGGGGGACGGCCAGAACCGTATTTCGCGGTACCAAGTCCGAGGAATTCAACGTCGAGATACTCGGGGTCATCCCAAACTGGATCGGGCCTAAACAGGATATTATTATCGGCCGGCTGAGCGGCGCAAATGCGGAGCGAACGTCAGTTTTCGCCGGAATGTCAGGCTCGCCCGTTTATGTTGACGGCAAACTGGTCGGCGCAATATCGTATAGTTTCCCATTTTCCAAAGAACCGATCTGTGGAATAACGCCTTTCGAACAAATGGCGTCGGTCGTCGAACGTGCTCCGGCCACCAAAACAGCATCCACACAGCCAAAAGCTTTCTCGTATGCCGAGCTTCTTTCTAATAACTGGAGGCCCAATTTTATGGACATTCCGTTATCTGGCGTCGTTTCTGGCTTTGCAAATGATTCCCGCCTAAGTGCCGTTGCCGGACAGACATTCAGGCCGATTTCGACGCCAATAACCTTTTCCGGAGTTTCGCAGCAAACGATCGACAACTTAGCACCGACGCTACAGCGGGCGGGCATCCTACCGGTTGCGACCGCCGGGGGCGGCTCCAGGATCGCGCCGCTCAAACCGTCAAACGATACGACGCTTCTTGGCGGTGATTCCATCGTGGTTCACCTTGCCCGCGGCGATATACAGATCGCGGCCGCGGGGACCGTTACATTTCGCGACGGTGACAAGATCTACGCTTTCGGTCATCCTTTTTTCAGCCTCGGCTCGGCTGATCTGCCGATGTCGGAATCGCACGTTGTGACGGTCGTCCCAAACGCTAACAATTCATTTAAACTTGCGGTTCCGGACGCAAGCGTCGGCTCTATGACACAGGACCGAGCGACGGGCATTTATGGTGTGCTCGACCGCACCCCCAAAATGCTGCCGGTGAGAATAAGGCTTACCACCAGCCGTGGACGAACCGAAGAGGTCAATTTTGAATCGGCATTCGATCAGTTATTGACGCCGCTTATCGTAAACGCCGGCGTCAGTAACGCTCTTTCCGCAAACGAACGCGGAATTGGTGAATCGACAATTGAGTTCGACGGCGAGATAACTATCAAGGGCGAGGAATCCATCCGCCTTAGACGGCGATTCGCGGGTATGCAGGCCGCTGTTTTCGCAGCTTCGGCGGCGGCGGTGCCGCTTGGAGCGCTCCTTAGAGCGGATTTTGATGGATTGGAGATTACCGGTGTAACGCTGAATATGACGGCGATTGACGGCAGCAAGACCGCAACCATTGAACGCATCGCGGCAGACCGAACTCGGGTGCGAGCCGGTGAGATCGTCGAGATCACATCATTCGAGCGAGCAGAATCCGGCAAAGTGTCAACCCGGAAGATCCCGGTCACGATTCCAAAAGACACAGAACCGGGCACGCTTTCGCTAATAATCGGTGACGGCAATGCCGTCCAGCAAAATTCCGCCGTTACTCAGTTTGTTCCAAAGTCCGCTGCCGAATTGATCGCGACTATCAACCAACTCAAACGCCCCGACAGGCTTTATGCCGTCCTTTCGCGGACAAGCACAGGTGCGATCATTGGCGCAAATGAAATGCCAAATCTTCCGCCGTCCGTTCTTGCGACAATTAACAATGACCGGGCCGCAGGCGGGCTAAAACCGACAGTTCAAACCATCCTCGCGGAGATCGAACTAGCGCCGGGTGAATATATTATTTCAGGCTCTCAGACGCTTTCGATAGAGGTTATTCGGTAGACAATTAGAGTAAATCTAGCACGGCAAGTAGAACAGCAGCGTTTGGAAGCGCGGCGGTATTGTTATCTATCCTAAGCGTGCTTCGAGATCTTCAAGCTAAACAATTAATTCACAAACGCATTGGGGACAGGGATATCGGTTGAGTTGCCGAATTGCTGGATGAGCTGTCCGGCGGTTGAGC
>DAIRVI010000050.1:0-19103 GCA_036802885.1 Pyrinomonadaceae bacterium | reverse complement strand
GCAATTCGGCAACTCAACCGATATCCCTGTGCCGAATGCGTTTGTGAATTGAGATGGCGCAAGGAATCTGCTGCAACAGATAGGGTTTTTTATTGCCTGATCTTTTTGACAAGCCTCTCGATCTGGCCGGTATGCCGCTGCTCGTGCAGCCCGACCATTACCAGCCATTCTCCAGCTGTCAGGTCGCCAAAGAAAGGGTGCGGGAACTTGTGGTCCGAGTGATCGTACCGCTCAAAATCGGTACGAATTGAATCAAAAGCCACGCGATTAGCGGTCATTGCCGCGACAGCCTCAGGAACGGTGACGTTCCCGGTCGGTTGAACACGATCGGGAGCCTCGACCTTGAGCCCCGCCATCTCAACAGCACGGTTCCCAAAGTTCGCGGATAGATCGAAACTTCCGTCCGACTCTTTACCCTCGGCTTTAGCCGCCTCGAGCAATTTTGCGCAGATCCGCGAAATGCCAAAATCGACCATCGAGACGTGCTCAGCGATCTGCTGGATCGACCATTTCTCTCCGTCGGGCAGAGCGGTCGCTTCGTCAGGCGAGATACCATTTAATGTCGCGATAAACATTTCACGCATCTTCTGATTTGCCGAGTAGATATCGGCGATACTTTCATATCTCATAAATTTATTTTGCGGGTGCCACAGGTTGAGCAGTCAATGCCACGCGGTGCCAACGCGTAAAACTCGTAACATTGTCTGCGGCATTTTGCATCTTTCTGACATAGGCGGTTTTTAGATAAACCAGGTCGTCCGATGTCCACGCGATCTCGACGATCGGGTTAAAAGAAACCAGCAGCTTCTCGTCCGGTAAGGTTGATAACGGTTCCTCAGGGGCAGGTTGGACGTTCGCCAGGGCGTTTGCGTCCGAATTGTCGTTTGAGGTTTGCATCTGGCGCTGCTGTTCGCGGTCATACCCTTGCGACGAGATAAGTAACTGATTACGCAACGGTATCGCGGCTTGTGTGGGATTATTACCGTTCGCATCGTAAATGCGGATCTGGGTGTCGAACGCTGCGGCGACCTTTGACGAGTCTGCGGACCAAACCGGACGCACAGTAGTCAGGTTGTCGTCGAGACGGCGTTCACGGCCATTCTTCTCAATTATCCGCAGCCGGCCCTGTGGAATCATAACCTCGCCCTTGCTCGTGGCCGTGAGCTCAAGATACCGCCATTCGCGTGAGGTCGCGGCAAGCGCGACGAGCATCGTGCTGTCCGGTGACCACGCGTAATAGAAATAGATCAGCCCCTCGTTTTCGGTAATTGCCTTAACGCCGCTGCCGTCAGCCTGGCAGGTGTAGATCTGTTCAGTGCGAAATGTCAAAATTCCGGTCGGGGCAGCGGGCGTCGGAGCCGCAGGCAACGTTGAACCGCTAGCCTCGGGGCTCGGGGCATCGCCAGGCGAATTTGTGTTTGTCGAGAGCGGTAATGGAGTGCTCGCCGCTGTATTCGCTGGGTTGGGCGAACCAGGTCCCGTAACGCCCGTCTCCGGACGGCTAGCCCTGATCATCGCCACAAAGGCAAGAGAATTTGAATCGGGCGACCAAACGATCGTATCCGGAAAGTGAACCGCCATCGTATCGGAGGTCAGCTTTCTTAAGAGCTGGCCGTCAGGCGAGTACATATCCAGGCGATATTCTGCTTGAACATCCGCAATGTTGCGGTAGATCGCCAGCACGTGTTTTTTATCCGGAGACGGAAGCGTGCGTTCGAGAAGCTCGAACGAGCGATTGGCGTCAAAATCGGCTTGGACCGCGGCATTCCGCTCATCGCCCGCGGTGTTGCCAGCCTCGACGGACGGCGCCGGAACATCCGCCTCGAAGCGGAAATTTAATCGCACGGCGGGCACTGCACTCATCGGCGTCGACGCGGTATTTTGCGACTGAAATAGATTGTTTTGACAGCCGGAGAGCTGCAGTATACCGGCCGCTAAAATCGTAATAGTCAGTCTAAACAAATTCATAAAACTGGTGATCGTGAAGCAAAACTTTGTGTTGCCGTTTTGTATTCCCGCTGGTTATTGTAATTAACGCAACAAACTCCCGGCCTTGCTTTTGGAATCTCCGGCGAGATGTTATCGTTGATTTTCCTGTTATCTTACTATAATTTCGAGATTTAGGCAGGCTCACGTCCGCACATAAGACCCTGAATGAACGAGGAAAACCCAGCCACCAAATCACCCGGCGGCGAAAGCAAAAAATTCTTTACCACCCCGCTGATCATCATTTTCGTGACGATCTTTATCGATCTGATCGGCTTTGGGATGGTCATCCCAATCCTACCGTTTTACGCATCGTCAGAGCTATTCAGGGCCACACCTCTGGAGATTGGGATGTTGTTCTCGATCTACTCATGGATGCAATTCTTCTTTTCGCCCATCCTCGGCAGGCTTTCGGACAAATACGGAAGACGACCAATTTTGTTTATCAGTTTGCTCGGCTCGGCTGTCGGGTACTTTGTCATAGGCTTTGCAAGTACGCTTTTTATGGTTTTTCTCGGCCGGATCATCGGCGGCGTCACGGGCGGCAATATATCGACCGCTCAGGCGTACATCGCAGATGTCACCACAAAGGAAAACCGGGCTAAAGGCATGGGCCTATTTGGAGCCGCATTTGGCCTGGGATTTATTCTTGGCCCCGCAATCGCGGGAATATTGAGCAAATATGGTATCCACGTTCCGTTTTATTTTGCGGCTGTTCTTTCCTTTGCAAATGCTATCGCTCTTTATTTTGTCCTGCCCGAATCTCTGAAACCCGGGATGCGTGCCGATCAAGCCTCTCGAAAAGGAAAGATCGCCGAGCTTTTCGAATCGCTTGCCGAACCACGCTTTCGGATGGTCGCGCTTATCTACTTTCTGCTGATCACCGCGTTTTCGATAATGACTTATGCGTTTGTTCTATTCACTGCCTTTACGTTTAATTACACCGCTGAGGAGAATGGCTATCTTTTTGCCTATGTCGGTTTTATCGCGATCATTATGCAGGGAGCGGTTTTTGGGATCGCGGCTAAGAAGTTTGGTGAGGCTCGTCTTGCGGTCTTTGGCTGCCTAGTTTTGACCGTGAGCCTTTTTTCGATGCCATTTTCGGGGCCGGCATTCGGCGGGCTTGCCGTGCTCTTGGTCATATCGACATTTCTGTCATTTGGAAATGCCTTTGCGTCACCGGCGTTGACGAGTCTCGCGTCCAAGAATGCAGGCGAGCACGAGCAGGGCCGTGTGATGGGCGTGATGCAATCGGGAGCGAGCCTTGCACGTGCGATCGGTCCGACTATTGGCGGTGTGCTGTTAAATAATTCGTTGAATAAGGTTGACCGGTTTACAGTTTTCCGCACATACTGGGCGGCGTCCGCAATTATGTTTGTGGCTTTTCTTGCTGCGCTCTACTTTGCAAGGAGTGTTAAGAACAAGGTCAATACCTAACTGACAGCCAACTTTCGGCCCGGCTTTTGCACGGTCGGGAAAAATACTCTAAATGTCGTGCCGTCACCCTCGCGGCTCTGGGCCTCGATAGTTCCATTGTGTTCCTGGACAATCCCGTAAGTTACGGCCAGACCAAGTCCGGTGCCGTTACCGACGCCTTTTGTCGTAAAGAACGGGTCGAATACTCTCTTTAGGTTTTCCGCCGGGATCCCTTCGCCGGTATCCGCTACCTCAACGACAACGCCGCTACCATCTTCGGGATATGTTCTCAGAGTGATAGTGCCGCCATTAAACATCGCGTCCTTTGCATTCAGGATCAGGTTTGTAAATACCTGCTGTAGTTTGCCGCCACTGCCGACGATCGCAGGATCCTTGGCTGAATAATCCTTAACGATCTCGATGTTTGATTTCCTCAACTGCGGTTCCAGAAGTTGCAATGTGTCGTTCAGAAGTTTGTTGATACCGATCTCACCGAATTCTTCTAAACCGCCAGTGCGGGAAAAGTTGAGAAGATTGCCGACGATATTAGTTGCACGGTCAGTCTGCCGCTGCATTTTCTGCAACAGAGCGTGCTTGGGATCGGTTTCCGGTATCATACCGAGCAGCATCTGCGTGTAGCTTGAAACGCCCGTCAATGGCGTATTTACCTCGTGCGCCACGCCGGCAGCGAGCAGGCCGATGCTCGACATCTTTTCGCTCTGCTGCAGCGTCTCCTCAAGCTTGACTCGCGACGAAACGTTCTCGAGTACAATGATCGCTCCCGTTTGCTGATTTGAGATCGATCTCAGCGGCGCAACCGCGACATTAAGGATCAACGACTTACCGCCTTTGTCATACGTGTGAAGCTTGTAAGCGTTACGGATCTCGGTCAGGTGCCAACGCGATTTACCGAGTATGTTCTCAAGATTTAAAGCAAAACTTTCGTCAAAGATCTCTTCGACCAGTTTACCGACTGCCTGTTCACGCCCGAGGCACATCATTTCCTCAAAAGGTGAATTACAGCGGATGATGCGTCCTGTTTCGTCAACCGCCAGCAGACCGACATTCACCGACTCTACTATCGACTCGTTAAATTCTTTGAGCAATGCAAGCTCCTCAGTATGCTGTTTCTGCTGTCCGTAGAGTCGGCTATTTTCGATCGCAACGGCGATATATCCGGACACGGTTTTTAAGATTTCCAGATCTTCGGACGAAAGCATCGAGCCATCGCTCGCCCGGCCGAGACCGATGACCGCGACCATCTTTCCACCCACGACACAAGGCACAAAATAGTGTAATTCCTGCCGAACGACAGTCCTGCTTCGACCGTTGCCGTTGCCGTTCGTTTTTACGCCGGGCTGTGTTATCTCGATGTCCGACGAATCGAATTCATCCGCCCTAACCACACCGCTCGTCGCCGATTTTTGGCGGATCATTGTTCTAAAATCCGGTGGGACCTTATACTCTTCGCTAAGGCCGACCGATTTAGCTAAACGGTAATGCTCTGCGCTGCTGTCATCCTCAATAAGTACAGCTACCTTTTCGACGTCAAGCACCTGCCGCAACCGTTCGGCCAGACCGTCCAACAGCGGTTCAAGCGCGGTGGTCGCAGAAAGTGTTTTTCCAAAATCCAGCAATCCCTGCCGCAGGTCATATCGCTCACCGTAAAAGAAACGGTCGGCCCGCTCCTGAAGAAATTTCTTCAGCGGCTCGCTAAGTAATATTATTCCGGCCATCGCAACGACAGCGATCAAAGCTCTCAGTGTGATCTCCGTAGTTGAGAGATTGTTGCCAACCGCTAGAAACACGAGTCCCAATGCAACCGCCCCGATCATCATCGCGATAGCGATAGTGGTCATCGCATAAACGAGCGCGCGGCGGACGACGACATCAACGTCCATCAGGCGGTAACGGACGACAGAGTGTCCAAAGCTCAATGGGATCAGAGCCAGAGGCAAAGTGGTTATCGCCGTGCTGAAGTAATCATCCGGGATCTGTATAGCTAATCGTTCGGTCAACTGCATCAGCATGACCGGAACGATGGCCGCGATCGTTCCCCACATCGTCCATTTTAGCCTCTGACGAACGACCGGCTGACGGTTCTTAAACACACGCCACACCAGGACACTCGCTCCGGCCGACACTCCGAGAACGAAATGGTAGAAATTAGCCTGATAGAGCAGACCGAACAATCCGAAGCGGTCGCTAAACCGGGCGATGGCGGCCGAAACGCTCGATTCCGGCAAAAGCTGCGGAACCAACGAAACAAACATTAAGACGAGCGAAAATACAGAGGCCGGGACGTAAAGAATGTAGGTTTTCCACGGCGGGTCGCTTAATACGTCGCTTCTGACCGGGTAGCGAATGCAAAAATGCAAAAATAACGGGACAAAAAACGCGAGGGCGATGTTGTCCAAAAGATCGATCGCAAGGTCAAAGTCGCGGCCGACGCCGATGGATCGGTAAGTGTGAAATACAAATGCAGACAGACAAACCGTCGCAAAATGCAAAACATAAGGCGAACGGCTGCCCTGTTTGAAAAGAACGAAAATACCGACGCCTAGCCATATCACGCCAACGATCGACAAAAATATTATGGACGGCGGCCAGCGAGGTACGGAATCGATGTGCCGTAAGTCGGCAAAATAGTAATTGTCTGCGAATGAATACGCGGGCTTTTGGTAAAAATACGTCAGGTTGCCATCGACACCTGCAGACTCGAGGTACATCTGGACGTCCGCGGGCGAAGTGATCTCTTCGGTTTTCTCACCGTCAAAGCCAATTCCGATAAGCTTGTCGCCAACCGAAATTCCCGCTCGAGAACCTGCGAATCCAGGCGCAACTTTTTCAGCGTAAATTCCTCCGTCCCGTTGTGACCAAAGGACGCCGTCGGTTGGCGGGAGATTTTGAAAGGTCCGCTGAGACAAGTTTAAGGCCCCGGCTGCAACAAACAGCACAGAGGCCAAAAGCCATACCAGGCTCCAACTTGTAAACATCTTCTCTTTCATCGATTCAAGGCATACCTAACCAATTTATTTTCTAACGCAAAAGGCGTTCCAGTCAACAAATTACCGAATCAGTGGTTGAGACCCAAATTTTAGTTGAAACTCCGCGGCCTAACGTGCATTTACGCATGAAATACCGGTCTTGTTTATCCAGCATTTTGCTTGATAATCCGAGAATTTGGACAAAAATTCAGCCACATGAAAAACCGGGGCCACAACGAAACAATTCGTGCGCTGTGTCACATCCGCTTTCCGTGTGGCAAAAAATTAAAATCGTACCTGGATTCCGCCGCGGAACATCATCCTATGGGCACTCAATTTCAAGCTGCCTTCTTCATTAATAATGCCCGGCTGAAAATCAAATAAATTTCGAGCGTCGATTATCGCCTGCGCACGGAATGGCAAACCGAGGTTTGGGAGCGTCTGCGTCACCAATACACTCAGGCCCGGATCATAGATCGCCAATCTCCCTCTAAAAGGATCGACCGCGAAGACAGTGGCTTGCGGCGATAACCGATAAATAGTCTTAATGCTTGTACCCGTTTTCAACTCGGCCGCCAACTGGCCAAAGAAAGACTGGAAGAAATCACTTTCGAAAATGTGCGCGGGATCTGAAATTCCCTCCATAGAGAGCTTCTGACCGTTGCCGAACGCATAACCGACTGACGATGTGAACGGCCCCTTTAGACGTCGCGTGTATACAACCCGGATGCCCTTAGCCTTGCCCTGCTGGTTTGCGACGAACTCGCTAAACCCTTCGCCATCGAGCGTGTCAAACGAGAAATTGTTGAGCCCGACTCCGCGACTCAGAGTCGTATCAAAGAAGACATTCGCCTCGACGCTCGAACGATCGTCAATTATGCGTTCAACGCCAAACTCGAGCCGCCGGCTCTTGTTCATCTGGGGTTTGCTATTTACAAGGACGATGTCATCAATCGCGATCGGTTCTGCGAATGCGACACTTTCGCCCTCAAGATCGATAGCGTGAGCCCACGATTTATCTTCCGTTTGGGTTGTAAATGCTGTCCGTAAGCGGGTCTTTGAATTGATGTCGAATTGCAGCCCGAAACGCGGGCTGAGCGATGAATCATTGCCCGCACCTAAAAACCGTGAATAATCAAAGCCGTATACAAAAATGATCCCTTCGCGGACTCGCCACTCATCAAGAGCCTGAAATGATATTTGGCCGAGAGCCTTTTCGTCGTTAGCGATCGCGACTCTGCCCAATCGCCCGGCTGATGTATTAAATCTGAGCTGATGATTCGCCGTGGGGCGAAACTTAAGGCTGGTTTCAAATCGCTGTGGGGCGTTGCTCCCTGATCCAAGTTGGGCCGCAACAACGACGTCCGCATCTTCGTTAACAGGAAGTAAGGTCGCAACATTAACGCCTGCATAGTTGCCGCTATCCGAGCCGGCAAAATAGGTCTCGACGACCGTCTGGCCTTTACGGTTTGTGCTTCGCTCGTCCGCAGCCTCTGTATTTTTCGATGCCGCACTGTCTTCGACAACCGGGGCATCGCCCTCTCGATTCTGATATATCGAACGCTGGGCTTGCGCCGCGCGAATGCGCCACCTTGAACTGTTGCGATCAAGTCGTTTTTCAGGAAGTGTGTTCCCGCTGCCTGCCCGCTCGAGTTTGAAACCGTAAGTTAATTCCGCTGAACGGCCCACTTCGACGCCAAAGAGAGTTACCGGATTGAAGCCCTCCGCTACCGCCAAAACCGTGTATGTGCCAGGTAAGATCTTTGCCAGAAAACTGCCGTCCCGTGCTGACGCCACCTGTTTCAGCAACTTTGATGTGCCGGCACGAAAGATCGCAACCGACGCATCGGCGATCGGGCCGCCGGCCTCATCACGCACAATACCTTTTATAATGCCAAGATTTGTTTGCTTCTCGATAACGATTTCGCCCCGGATCGAGGGCGCTGCAGCAAATAATGCCGAAATCGCTAAGAATAGCATCAGCAGTGGTTGAATTCGTTGTTTTGCGTTGTTCGTAAAACCCATCGAAAACGACAATACCCGTAACTTTCGTATTTTGTTCGCAAAAATCAAGCCTGTCAAGCTCAAACGCGGGTTACTTCTTGCCTACTGGGATGCAACTAACTTGACAAAGTTTGCCCTTCCGCTAGAATTGAGTTCTGTCTTTTTGACAGATGCGGAGACGTGGCTGAGCGGCTGAAAGCGGCGGTTTGCTAAATCGTTGTAGTTCAAAAGACTACCACAGGTTCGAATCCTGTCGTCTCCGCCACTAATTCGCAGGAAAAGCTATCAAAAATTATTTGATAGCTTTTCGTGTTTTACTGCATC
This sequence comes from Pyrinomonadaceae bacterium, assembly GCA_036802885.1. Classification (GTDB taxonomy): domain Bacteria; phylum Acidobacteriota; class Blastocatellia; order Pyrinomonadales; family Pyrinomonadaceae; genus OLB17. Next base: position 10,386 of record DAIRVI010000050.1, on the reverse strand, counting down.
ACTTTGCGTTCCAATGGCTTTCGGGCGAAAATCTCTCTTAATGACTGTCAGAGTAAGATTCGCACCTAGCCCGACCGGCTATCTACATATTGGTTCTGCAAGAACCGCTCTATTTAACTATCTTTACGCCCGTAACACCGGCGGCAAATTCCTGCTCCGCATCGAGGACACCGACCTCGCCCGCTCGACCGAGGAATCGACCCGCTCGATCCTCGACGGCCTTGCTTGGCTCGAACTCGACCACGACGAAGACATCGTTTTCCAGTCGGACAAAGCCGACAAACACCGCGAAACAGCGAGAAAGTTGCTCGCCGATGGCAAAGCCTATCGAGATTTTACGCCGAAAGTCGAAGCAACCGGCGACGTCAAAGAAGGCATTGCCGACCGCGCACGCGCGGCTCAAGGTGTCAAAACCATGCGCGACAATCCGTATCGCGACCTCTCTGGAGCGGAAAGCGATGCTCGGGCCGTGGCGGGCGAACCTTTCGCGATCCGTCTGAAAGTTCCAATGGAGGGCCGAACCGCTTTTGACGATGCGGTTTACGGCATTCAGGAGCGTGATTACGACGACACCGAGGACTTGGTTCTGCTGCGTTCCGACGGACATCCGCTCTATAATCTCGCGGTGGTTTGCGACGACATCGAGATGCAGATCACGCATGTCATCCGCGGCCAGGATCATCTGACAAACGCCCATAAACAAATCCTGATCTACGAAGCTCTCGGCGTAACGCCGCCGACCTTTGCCCATCTGCCGCTCATCATGGCGCCAAATAAAGGCAAGCTATCAAAACGCAAACACGGCGAGGTCGTCTCGATGACGACATATCGTGATGCGGGATTTCTGGCGGCGGCGTTCCGCAATTTTCTCGCATTGCTCGGCTGGTCAGCGGGCGAGGAGCAGGAGATCTATTCACTCGAGGAACTTGTCTCGAAGTTTTCGCTTGACGGTATTCACCGCTCTAACGCCGTATTCAATTTTCATGAAAACGACCCACGCCATTGGACCGACGACAAGGCCCAATGGATGAATGCCGAATACATCCGCACGATGCCGCTCGATCAACTGCTGCCGTTCGTAAGAGCGGAGCTGAAAGCCGCGAAACTCTGGCGCGATGAATATGAGGATGACGAAAAAGCGTGGTTCGAGAACACCATCGACCTTATCCGTCAGCGGTTCTTTACGCTCAAGGACTTCTCGAATCAAGGTCGTGCTTATTTTAGCGAAGACTATGATTTCGACGCGGCGGCGATCGAGAAAAACCTCTCGAAATTTCCAGAGCTCCGCCCATGGCTGCCGGAATTAGCCGAGAGGTTTGAAGTGATGGATTCGTTCAGCGAACCCGAGATCGAGATCGTCGTTAAAGCCTTCACCGAAGAAAAAGGTACAAAACTCGGTGTCATTATGAATGGCGCCCGCACACTGCTCACAGGCGTCGCCGTCGGCCCGTCAATGCTTTCGGTTTTTGAGACGTTGGGAAAGGAGCGGTCAGTCCTCCGTTTGCGAGGTCAGATCGCGTGGAATAGCTAGGGCAGTCGCTCATTCCAAAGCATAAGCGTTTGCGGTAGAATTGGTTTTGCTAAGGTAACCAAACAATTTTCGCCCGCATCGAATATATGAAAGGAGCCGCCAAACAGATGCCGTCCGACACCGTTTTAACCGCTGCAACCGAGGCCGATTTTGCGATCGAGAATTTTCGCGTCGCGGACGAAGACCTGCCCGAGTTCAAAGATCTGAAGTTCGAAAACATTAACGAACTTCACCTCGATCATCCTGGAGCAAACGACGCCGGATACCGTGCCCGCCGCGACTATATTGCGCAATGTGCAAAGAGCTTTCGCGAAACAGGCATCATCACCGACGTCGATTACAACGCCCGCGAGCAACGCGTCTGGCGTTACGTCGCCGAGGAATTAGAGGAACTACAGCAGAAATACGCATCGCCCTTCTACCTGCGTGCAAAGAAAGATCTCGGCATCCGCACGGACCAGATACCGCAGCTATCGGAGATGAATCGCCGTCTCAAAGAGCTGACCGGATTCCGGCTCGCACCGATCGAGGGTCTGGTCGAGACACGCGGCTTTCTCTCGTGGCTTTCGTACCGCGTGATGCTCTGCACGCAATACATCCGCCACCATTCGCACCCGGCGTACACGCCCGAACCCGACATCGTCCACGAAGCCATCGGCCACATCCCGATGTTTACAAACCCGAATTTTGCCGACTATTCGCAGTTCATCGGCCTCGGCGCACGCATCGCCACCGACGAGCAGCTCGAACAGCTCGGCCGCCTCTACTGGTTCACCGTCGAGTTCGGCCTGGTCGAACACGAAGGCGACATCAAGGCATACGGCGCGGGTTTGTTATCAAGTTTTGGCGAGCTCGAACACGCATTTTCAGACCAGGTCGAACGCCGTCCATTCGACCTCGAACAGGTCATCAAACACGAATACACCTACAGCGATATGCAAAAGGTGCTGTACGTGATCCCGTCATATGCGGAACTGAAAGAAGTGACAAGGAAGTATATTGAGAGCTTTTGAGATCAGATGTATCGTAATTTCGCTTTGTTTTCCAAGTTCTACAGAACGTCGATCGTTCTAAATTTACTCACGGTCTATTGTTCATTATCCGCGTGCGCCCAATCGACCGTTTCAAGTAATTGGGCGGCAAGTACCGACGATCAGTTGACGAAGTCCCAAAACATGGAAGCTGCTCGTGCATCGCATACGGCAACTCTGCTCAACGACGGCCGGGTCCTTATCACCGGTGGGTTTGTTGTTGAAGGCACAACTCTTAATGGAGCCGAGCTGTTCGACGCCGGGTCAGGCAAATTTTCGCCAGCCATGAATATGAACCAACGGCGTTCGAGTCATACGGCTACTTTGTTGCCAAACGGAAGGGTACTGATCGCAGGAGGTTTTGACGGTAACTATCTAAATAACGCTGAGGTTTTTGATCCGACCACCAATAAGTTCATGCAGGTTGGAAAAATGATCGAGCCTCGCAGCAACCATGTCGCTATCTTGCTGAACAATGGCAAGGTGCTGATTGCAGGCGGAGTTGGAACCGGGTGGACGTTCCTCGCAAGCGCTGAGATATTCGATCCGCAGACTAATTTGTTTTCGAGGACTGGAGATATGACGATCAGCCGCGAGTCTCATACCGCGGCACTTCTACCGGACGGAAAAGTCCTGGTCGCAGGCGGACACAGCGGGCGCAGAAGCGCGATGCGTGTCTTTGCACAGACTGAGATCTACGATCCGGCGACAGGAAAATTCAGCAGCGCCGGCGAGATGACGATCAGACGGCATAAACACGACGCCATCGCTTTGAGCGACGGACGTATTTTGATCGTCGGCGGCTCTAATGAACTTGATGCCCGAGACACGTACAAGAGCGCTGAGGTCTATGATCCAAGATCGGGCAAATTTTCGGCGATCAACGACATGATCCAAGCAAGGTACAAATTACAGGGGACTTCTGTTCGGCTTCCGAATGGCAAAGTGTTGATCGGCGGCGGGGCAAACAATGCCGAAGTGTTTGACCCTGTTAGCAACACATTTTCGCCGGTGAAAGGCAATATGGACGACATTAAGTTGTTTGCCACGGCGACGTTGTTGCGCGACGGCCGAGTTTTGATCGCCGGCGGATACAATCTGCGAGTAAATGTGAGCGCAAGCACCTGGGTTCTTCAAGACTTACGATGAAAAATCACATTTCCTCAACAAGAATAGGCGAAGTTCTGTCCGTCTTAGATGAAATGAGACAGGCAGGAATCGTCGATAAGTATGCTATCGGTGGTGCATTTGCGGCCATTCTGCACAACGAACCGATTTCGACGATTGATCTGGATATTTTCTTTTTCTTCAAGGAGAAGCAGTCATCTCGGGTTCTTTCGCTGGATCCGATCTATGAATTTGCCAAAGGTCACGGGTTTTCTTTCGATCATGAATTTATAAATATTCACGGCTGGCTGGTCCAGTTTGTCGAAGCGAGTCATAGCAAGCTGTGGGCTGAGGCGATTGAAAATGCGCTGTCTTTATCTATCGACAGCCGGGATGCTTTTGTGATCGACAAAGAGCATCTCGTTGCAATGTGGCTTTTCGCCGGACGAGCGAAGGATTACCAGAAAATTGCGATGTTTGTGGACGCGAACATTCTAGATAACGAGAGGCTTACAAAGATTCTGGAGAGGCACGATTTACTGGTAAAATGGGAAACCGAGAAATGGAGGTTCACAAATGAGTAGCGAAAGCCAAATTGCAGAACTAACCAAACGCAAAAACATATCGCGCTCTTATCTCAGATCCCTTTCACCCGAGGCCAAGATTGTCCAGCTTTTCAATTTGCAGGAGCAATATTATGAAATGCTAACAGTCCGGGAAGCTAAAGGAGGGCGACCGGTTCCAGCAAAATGGAAGAAATGGCATGCGGCACGGCACCCTGAATAGTTTTATAAGATCATGATAACACAAAATCCATTAGGGCTAAAAAAGATACATCACGTTGAATTTTACGTCGGCAATGCTAAGCAGGCGGAGTTTTATTATCGAAAGGCGTTTGGATTTTCGCGGGCCGGCTATTCGGGGCTTGAGACGGGCAATCGTGAGACGACCTCGTATTTGATGCGGCAGACGAATATCAATTTCGTGCTGACGACTCCGCTCAATCCGGAGCATCCCGCGGCTGAGCACATCAAGCAGCATGGCGATGGCGTTCGCGACATTGCGTTTTATGTTGAGGACGCCGATCACGCGTTTAACGAAGCGGTAAGACGCGGGGCAACGCCCGTTACCGAGCCGCACGACCTCGCGGACGAGCACGGATCGGTTCGTCATTCGGCGATCGCGACCTACGGCGATACGATCCACTCGTTCATCTCGTATGGTGTCGGTAGCCCGCGTGTCAGTAGCCCGCACGTAAGTAAGGGCTCCGCTATCGGACATTCAACATACGATTATCACGGACCATTTTTACCGGGCTTTGTCTCTCAAGAAGTCGAAGGCGAACCGACGGGAATTATGATGGTCGATCACATTGTCGGCAATGTCGAGCTTGGCAAGATGACGCATTGGTGCGATTTTTACCGCGACGTGCTCGGATTTTTCCGCTACATCACGTTTGACGACAAGGACATCTCGACCGAATATTCCGCGCTGATGTCGATCGTTATGTCGGACGGCCAGCACAATATCAAGTTTCCGATCAACGAACCCGCGACCGGCAAAGGCGGTAAATCGCAGATACAGGAATACATTGATTTTTACCGCTCGGCCGGTGCTCAGCACATCGCTTTGCTCTGCCGCGACATACGAAGTACGGTTGCTCAATTGATGGAAAACGGCGTTGAATTTCTGACGATCCCCGACACATACTACGACGATCTCTTGGACCGCGTTGGTCCGATCGACGAAGACCTTGAATCGTTAAAGAACCTCGGCATCCTAGTCGATCGCGACGACGAAGGCTACCTGCTGCAGATCTTTACAAAACCGGTCGAGGATCGCCCGACTGTGTTCTACGAAATTCTCCAACGCAAAGGCTGCAAAGGCTTTGGCAAGGGCAATTTCAAGGCTTTGTTTGTATCGATCGAAGAGGAACAACGCCGCCGCGGAAATCTTTAAGAAATTAGCCACGAACAAACACGAAAGAACACGAACAAAAAACATGGAAGATAAAATTGTTTATAGAGATCTTTCGTATAAAATCGTGGGCTTAGCGATACAAGTTAGGAAAGAACTTGGTTTCGGTTTTCTCGAAAAGGTTTATGAAAATGCTTTGCTGGTACTGTTCCATGAGAATGGTATTCGCGCTGAACAGCAAGTTCCAATAAAGGTAACATTTCACGGGCAAATTGTTGGCGACTATATTGCCGATATTTTGGTTGAGGATTCGATCATTATTGAGTTAAAGGCCGCAGACAAGATCATCCCGATTCACAAAGCCCAAGTTTTGAATTATCTTAAAGCGACGGGTTTGAAGCTTGCGATTCTTCTCAATTTTGGAAACGATTCGCTTGAACATGAACGGCTCGTAATGTGAGACGATTTGTTTCGTGTCTTTTCGTGTTTGTTCGTGGCTAATTTTCTTATGGATTTGAAATACCAAACAGGTTTTGGAAACGAGTTTGCGACTGAGGCCGTCGAAGGTGCTTTGCCGGTTGGGCGCAATTCGCCGCAGGTAGCGCCGCTTGGGCTTTATACCGAGCAGTTGTCGGGCACGGCGTTCACGGTGCCTCGTTCGGGTAACAAGCGTACGTGGACGTACCGCATCCGGCCGTCGGTAATGCACAAGCCGTTTGAGAGACGCGACAATGGTTTTTGGTTGAGCAGACCTGACGACATCGATGTGACGCCAAACCAGCTTCGTTGGGATCCGTTGCCGGTTCCGACTGAACCGACAGACTTTGTCGATGGAATGACAACGATTGCTTTGAACGGTGACGTGATGTCGCAGGTAGGCATCGGCATTCACATTTACACGCTAAATCGGGGCATGGGCGACAGGTATTTTTACAACGCCGACGGCGAAATGCTGATCGTACCCGAAATGGGACGGCTCGGGTTTTTGACCGAGCTTGGTTGTCTGCAAGCCGGGCCGGGCGAGGTCGTCGTCATTCCGCGAGGTGTTCGATTTAAGGTCGAGCCTCACGCGGACGACAAAGAGCTTCGCGGTTACATCTGCGAGAATTACGGCGCACACTTCAAGTTGCCCGATCTCGGACCGATCGGTGCAAACGGCCTGGCGAACCCGCGTGATTTTGAAACGCCCGTTGCCTGGTACGAGGACCGCGACACACCATGCGAGATCGTTGCAAAATTTGGCGGAAATTTGTGGTCGTGCGAGATCGATCATTCACCGCTCGACGTTGTCGCATGGCACGGCAACTACGCGCCTTACAGATACGATCTGAGGAGATTTAACACGATCGGCTCGATCTCATTCGATCATCCCGATCCTTCGATCTTTACTGTTTTGACGTCGCCATCAGGCGAAGCGGGCGTGGCAAATTGCGACTTTGTGATATTCCCCGACCGCTGGCTCGTCGGCGAAGACACGTTCCGCCCGCCGTGGTATCACCGCAACACGATGAGCGAATACATGGGCCTCATCTACGGCGCTTACGACGCTAAGGAAGAGGGCTTTGTACCCGGCGGCGGCTCGCTTCACAACCAAATGTCCGCCCACGGCCCCGACCTCGACGCCTTTGAAAAAGCCTCGAATGCCGATCTCAAGCCGCAAAAACTCGAAGGCACGATGGCCTTTATGTTCGAATCGCGTTACATCATCCGGCCGACACGCTTCGCGATGGAATGCCCGCAGTTACAGAACGAGTACTTTGAGGTGTGGCAGCGGTTGAAGAAGAATTTTTCGAGTTAATTCGTATAAGGAACCACCAGTGTTTTTTCAGGCGTATTCCCTTCGATGCTTATTCATCACAATCCTTTTAGCGTTTGTGATCAACGCTCATGGTCAGGCTGGCAACGGAACTGTAACCGGCACGGTCTATGATCCCAGCGGCGACGCAGTGATGCCAGGCGTAAAAGTTTTGGCGATATGCGGTGAAACAGTCGAGTCTTCAAAATCGAACAATGCGGGAGTTTATTCCTTTAGTCTTGCGCCGGGCAGCTGTCAGATATCGACCTCTGGTAACTTCCTTTATCCGCTTAAGCGAGCGCCGATAGTCGTTTCTCGTACAAAGACCGTGACGGTAAACCTCTACCCATCACTTTGGATTAAGACCCAAGCACTAGTGGCGACGCGAAAGGGCGTCGTCGACGAATACTCCTACTGGCCCTCATCTAAATTCAGGCTGATCGTCTCGAAAGACGGAAATCGTTATTTAGTCGAATTCAAAAACAAGAAGATTTTGCACAAAGTTCAAACATATCGGAGCACAGGGTTTGAACGCGTGAAGATTACGAGAGACACTTTAACAGTTCTGGGTCGAGAAATGGCCATTGACAGAAGAGGGCAGATCAAGGTCGTCGGAAATGTTTTGATCGATTATGACGGTGACCGCACACGGGCCGAGAGCTAGATACTACCGTGATCCTCGCTATGGAACTTCGGTTCACCGCTACGCCCGAAAAAGGCGAAGTCTCCGCGCTCTTAATGCGGCCGGTCGGTGCGACACATTTGCTTGTTCTTGGTCACGGAGCCGGAGCAGATATGCGTTCCGCGTCGATGCACAAAATTGCTGAGGCTCTTGCCGAGCAACAGATCGCCACGTTTCGCTATAACTTTCCTTTCAAAGAAAACGGCCGAGCCGGTGTCGATTCTCCTAAGGTGGCGACGGCGACGGTGCGCTCTGCCGTCCGAGAGGCAAAAAAACTCGAGCCGACGCTCGCGCTGCTCGCCGGCGGGCACTCGTTTGGCGGGCGGATGACGACAACCGCGCAGAGCGAGGAGCCGCTCGACGGTGTGAAAGGGCTAGTGCTCTTTTCGTTTCCGCTCCACGCGCCGAATCGTCCCGACGATTCGCGTGCAGAACATCTGGGCGCCATAAAAATTCCGATGCTTTTTCTGAGCGGCACGCGAGACGCGCTAAACGATCTGACGTTGTTTCGCCCGGTGATCAAAAAGCTGGAAAAGCGCGCAACGCTTCACACAATCGACACCGCAGATCACAGTTACAAGATCCTCAAAAAGACTCGCACTTCGGATGAAGACGTATTCGCCGAGATGGTTCGCGTGGTTAGGGAATGGGTTGATCGGGTATTGGGTTAGAGCGGTTGAATTCTGCGCGAGTTGCATGTTACGCCCTTACTCACGTGCGGGCTTCTGCATTATGATTGTGTTATGTGCAGAAATATAAAAACGCTATTTAATTTTGAGCCTCCGGCGACGACCGATGAGGTGAATGCGTCGGCGTTGCAGTTTGTGCGAAAGCTGTCGGGTTTTAACAAGCCGTCGAAGTCGAACGAGGAAGCTTTCAATCTCGCGGTCGAGCGCGTTTCGGCCACGGCGCAGGAGATGTTGAATTCTTTACAAACAAACGCGCCGCCGCGTGACCGCGAGACAGAAGCGGCTCGTGCAAAGTCGCGGGCGGCGGTGAGATTTGGAAGGAATTAGCCACAAATCAACACGAAAGGACACGAATAAGAACCGCTTGAGCACAGCATCTCGTGATAATATTTGGCTAAATAATGAATAAGGAAACGATTCTCGACCGCATCGCTCGCGGGCGCACCGATCTGGTCTTCGAGCTTTCGAAGCTACCCGATTGGCAGACGGTTTTGCGCGAAGGCGACGTCAAGCCGCTTCAGTGGTTTGTTTACTACAACGACACGACTGCGCTCAAAGCGGTGCTCAATGCGGGCGGCGAACTCGCGAGCATCGATCTCAACACTGAACTCGGCCACGCCGCATTTTTTGGTCATTGGAAGGTTGTTGATTTTCTGATCTCGCAGGGCGCAGATGTGAATTATGCAAATCCCGAAACCGGCGAGACGCCGCTACACAATGCGCTCAGCAAAGCCGGGCGTCCGTACTTCTTGTACGTTATTAAACTGCTCGTCGACATCGGTGCGGATGTAAACGCGAAGACGATTCCAGGGAAACAAACCGGAGCGTTTATGCGCGATGTTCGAACAAAAGGCGAGACACCGCTCCATCGTGCCGCTGCCTACGGCGACGAAGCGATGATCCAGTATCTGCTCGATCATGGCGCCGACAAAGAGGCTCGTGATGCTCACGGCAATTCACCGATTTCGTGGGCAAGTGAACATCTGCGGCCAGGCTCGATACTAAAGCTACTCGCATTTGCGCCGCATAATGTCAGCGATGCCGGTGCCGCTCAGATCACCTCAGACCACGGCTGCGGCTGGGGCAACGGCATGGAGCGAAAATTTGTCGGCGACTATTTACCGGAGACCACTATAAAAACATGAACGAACGAAATGTGATCCACACACGACACGTCCTTGCAGTCAAAGACCTCGCGATCGAGACTGCGTATTACATCGACAAACTCGGTTTCGAGCACGATTTTTCGGCTCCCGGCTGGGAGTTTCTCTCGTTCGGCATTTTCAAGCTGATGCTTGGCGAATGCAAGGACGCCCTTTTAGCCGAAGAAACGGGCGACCATTCGTATTTTGCGCATGTGCTGGTCGACAACGTCGACGAGGTCTTTTTGGAATTTCTGGCAAACGGAGCGGAATTTACTCAGCACGTGGCTGACAAACCCTGGGGCTTACGCGAATTTGGCATCCGAACGCCTGACGGACATCGTATAACGTTCGGCCAAGAGATCAAGGCGTAAAAAAACAGCGTCCTCGATTGAGAACGCTGTCGTTTGGATCAATGTTGATCCGGTTAAATTGGCCTGTCTCCAGTTTTATTATTTATCATAATATCACCCCCAGTGGCGACAGTATCGC
>DAIRVI010000049.1:0-19325 GCA_036802885.1 Pyrinomonadaceae bacterium | reverse complement strand
GTTGCAACGACCGCCGAGATGATGGCAATGATTGTTGACGACACACAGGTTGTCGGCGTCGACGAGGCTCAATTCTTTGATATGGCGATAATTGACGCCGTCAATACACTTGCCGAAAACGGCAAACGAGTCATTGTTGCCGGGCTCGACCAAGATTATACCGGCAAGCCCTTCGAGCCGATGCCGCAGTTGCTATCGATTGCGGAATACATTACCAAGATCCACGCGATCTGCGTCAAATGCGGTTCGACAGCGAATTTTACGCAGCGAACCGTCGAGTCTGACGCTCGAGTCGAGGTCGGCGCCGCCGACAAATACGAGGCTCGCTGCCGCAAATGCTTTGTCCCGCACTCGGATGCCCCGACGCTTCAGCCATCGTAACGCATCGTCACTTACTTGGTCGCTTTCATCGAATACATTATCGCGGGGAAATCATCCTTGTGTTTGTCAAAGTTCGTTCCCCGCGTCGAGGTCATTACGTTTAACTGCTGCTTTTGCCCAAGATAGCTGCGATAGGCGATCCACTGGTGGCGACGTATTCCGTCCTTTTCTTCCGGTACGGACTCAGTAAATTCCACTCCCGATATGCCGTCGATCTCGAGCATCCTGACCGTCTCGTACTTGCCGTTCTTTAGCTGCTGCAAAGCCTGGTCGTAATATGCTTTGAGGCTCACGTCCATTGGGAAATTGTCGGGCATTACCGAGATATTTACTAACAAAAAGGCATTGTCGGGCGACTGATAATTAAATGACTCTTTCTTGACGTCCATCTTTTTCCAGCCCGCGGGCAGCCGCCAAGAGATTCCCTGATCGTCCCATTTAGTTTCTGTGCCGCCATCCAAAATCGCCTGTTGACTTCCGGTTAATTTGGGCTTATCAACGCCTGTTGCCGGCGAAGCCGAATTCGATCCAGAAGAATTTGCATTTGTCCCTGATGAGCCCGACAATTCCTTGAGCTTTTCCGAAAGCCCGCAAAACGTCAAAGCAAATGATATTAGACCCAATGTAAGCAGTGATTTCATCGATAACCTCCGTGGACTGTAATAGAAAACTGCCTTATTGTCCGCGCTTTGCTTAAAAAATGCAAAACCCTTGGCGAGCTTGTCTTTTCGTTCTTATTTGACGCAAGGGACACCGATTATCGGGAAATTATGCATCCCTAACTGCAAGAAACCCGATTGCGATTCGTTCAGAGGTTAATAGCGACGCTCTCCCGGGCAAAAATCTAACCCAGAAAAGGAGTTATTTATGAAGTATCAAAATATTACACGAGTGTTTGTGGCGTTTGTTATAGCGTTGGCGATTGCCGGTGTTGCGGCCGCTCAGTCGGCGAGTTATCGCCTTTCGACGCCATATACGCACAAGAATCTGACAATTTTCCTCATCCAAGGCAGGGACGAATCGAAGAAAACGAATATGATGACGCTGCAAGAGGCGATGGAGCGAAAGCTCTTCCGTGTCTATGAGACGTCCGATGTGAACGAGCTCGAGGTCGAAAACCTGTCAAAGGAACTCGACGTTTTTATCCAATCGGGCGACATCGTGAAGGGCGGCAAGCAGGATCGCGTTCTGGCCGTGAGCATCATCATCCCTGCAAGATCGGGACGTGTGAAGATCGAGGCTTTTTGCGTCGAGTCCGGACGCTGGACCAAACGCGGAAGCGAAGATTCGACCAAGTTTGAAAGCTCGAACGACCGCGTCGTGACGAAAGAGCTGAAAATTGCGGCAAATGCCACACGCTCGCAGCAGGAAGTGTGGAATCAGGTGAGCGATGCGCAGGCCAGATTGGGTAAAAACGTCGGCGGAACAGTTGTGGATGGAGCATCAGCGTCGAGTTTGCAACTGAGTCTTGAAAATAAAAACGTCGTTGCCAACGTTGACGAATACGTCAAGGCACTCAGCGGCATTATCGCAGGCAAATCCGATGTGATCGGCTACGCATTTGCTATCAACGGAAAGATCAACAGCGCCGACATTTACGTCTCAAACGCTCTATTCAAAAAGCTCTGGGCCAAGAATCTTAAGGCCACCGCGACCGAGGCCGTTGCCGAATCGCGCGGCGTTCGGCTCGCCGATCCTGTAAAAGCGGGCGATGTACGCGGTTTCATGGACGATGCCGAAAAAGCAAAGGGCAAGGAGCAGACTCTCGGTTCGGGCGGCACGCGGCTCGTTACCCGTGAGGACAAAGACAACGTCATGGTCGAGGCCCGCGACGAAAAATCAAAGGCCATCGTCCATAAGAGCTACGTTAAGAAAAACTGAGCTGCGTGTCCGTAGCCCGCGTGTAAACAAGGGCTCAACGCAGTCATTATGCTGCACGGAGCCCTTAGTGACGTAAATGCTACGGACACAAACTTTCGGGCTCGTGATCTGTGAATTAGCGGTTTCGTCGCTGTGCCGCATTTCGCAAATTACGGGCCCGATCTATTTTGCTACGGCAAGTTTGCGTTGATTAATAAAATGATCCGATATCTCGGTCGCGGTCTTTTGTCCGACAAAAGGTTTTAGCTCGTCGACGGTGGCTTTTGCAATACGCTCGATCGAGCCAAAATTTCGGAGCAATTTCATCTTTCTCTTCTCGCCGACACCAGGAATCTCGGACAGTTCGGAAGAGAAATCACGCTTTTCGCGACGCTTTCGGTGAAACTCGATGGCTGTTTTATGCGTTTCTTCGCGGATCGTCAAGATGAGGCGAAATGCGAGCGAATGCCGGTCGAACGGTATCGGGCGGTCCTCGCGGCCGTAGACCAGCAGATGCGATATCTCGTTGTGCTTTTTCGGCGGTTTGACAAGTCCGACGAGCATTATCTGTTCGAGATCGAGAGCCTGCATCGCGGCGGCAGCGGCCGAAAGCTGGCCCTTGCCGCCGTCGATGAAGACAACCACCGGCAACGGCTTTTCCTCATTTAAGAGCCGCTTGTAACGACGAAAAACCGCCTCGTGCATAGAGGCAAAATCGTTAGCCCCGTCGACGGATTTGATGATAAACCGGCGATAAGCCACTCGTGCTGGCCGTCCGTTCTCAAATACGACGATGCCTGCGACATTCTCCGATCCCGAGATGTTCGAAATATCAAAAGACTCAATTCGCTCCGGAAAATATGAGAGCTCAAGCAGCTCCTGCAACTCTTCGAGCACTTTTGCACTTTCGGGTTTGAGGACCCGGAAACGCTGCTCGAAGGCGATCTTGGCGTTTGTCTCGACGAGTTTGACGAGATGCCTGTTCTTGCCGCGTTTAGGGTCAAGTATCTTTACGCGCCGGCCGCGACGGATGGTCAATGCCTGTTCCAAAAGGGCGCGATCTTCAAAATCCTGTGGCACGTGTATCTCTAGCGGAACATAATCTGTTGAATAATACTGAGCCAGAACCACGCCCAAAAACCCGGATGGGTCGAATGTTTCGTCGTCCGCCAGATCCTCCCAAAAAAACTCGCGACGACCGACGATTCGGCCCTCGCGCATAGTAAAGAGCTGAAGTGCAAGGCGCTGCTTTTCGCGGTAAAAGCCAAAGATGTCTATATCACGATCGGCCGTCGTCGCCATTTTTTGCTTCTCACCCAGAGAGAGTACCGTTCGGTGAAGGTCGCGATATTTTGCTGCCAGTTCGTATTTATGAGCCTCGGCGTAGTGCCACATGCGCCGTTCCAGATCTTTAGCAAGCTCTTTGTTTTTGCCGTCAAGCAGGATTTTGACGTCCGCCGTTGCCTCTTGATATTCCTCCTGCGTGCACAGCCCTTTGACGCATGGGCCGAGACATCGTTTTAGGTGATATTCGAGGCACGGACGCGGCAGTTTGCCATTGATCTCGATCTCGCACGTGCGTAGCTGAAAGGCGCGATTGATCAAATTGAGCGTGTTCCGAGCCATCGACGCCGGTAGAAACGGCCCGTAATAGCTGGCGCCGTCGCGTATCAGCTTGCGGGTAACGACGACCTTTGGAAATGGTTCATTTGTAAGTTTAAGGTGCGGGTACTGCTTGTCGTCTTTGAGTAGAACATTGAAGCGCGGTTTGTGCTTTTTTATGAGATTCGATTCGAGAACGAGGGCTTCGACCTCGCTATCCACGACAATAAATTCAAAGTCGACGATCAATCGAACGAGCTGTCGCGTCTTAGCATCCTGATTTCGGCTCGACTGAAAATACTGGCGTACGCGGCTCCTCAGATTCTTTGCCTTGCCGACATAAATGATCTTACCGTCACCGTTCTTGTGCAGGTATATTCCGGCTGCAGACGGCAGAGATTTAAGTTTGTCCAGCAAATCGGTCACAAAGGAATCTTACCGAACACGACCGCGGCAAGCAATGATTGACTTTTCACCAAATTTACTGAAAATCAGTAATGCAATTACAATTTCGACACCAAATGGAGGACCAATGTCAAAATCTATCGAACAATCAAAGGCTATCGTTCAATCTATGATCACGCTCGCATCTGCCGCGCTCGGACTCGTTTGCGCGCTTGCGTGGAACGAAGCCATCAAATCCGCAATGAAGGCTTTGCTCGGCGAAGAGGACAGTGTCGTCGGTCTTTTTACATATGCGGTGCTCGCGACGCTTCTAGCAGTTTTCGTCCTGCTTGCCTTGGCTAAAACCGCAGCAAGAATCGGCGGCGAAGCGGCAATCTCGCGCGAAGCCGAGGGCTAGATCGATTGTGGAATGCGGATCGCGGATTGCGGATTTGTAGATTTCGGGTGAAACTCTTTGAGTGCAAACCGTTCTTACAACTTCGCCGACTGAGGCCGCTGAATTTATTAAAAGCGGCGGCATTGTCGCTTTCCCGACTGAGACCGTGTACGGACTCGGTGCAAGTGTTTTTGACGAAACGGCGGTTGCGAAGGTGTTCGAATCAAAGCGGCGCCCGGCCGACAATCCGCTGATCGCTCATATTGCCGTTCCGGCGCAGATCGCCGAATTGGCAGACGAGGTCAATGAACATGCTCGTAAATTTATTGAGGCATTTTTCCCGGGGCCGTTAACGATCGTATTACCCAAATCGGATAGAGTGCCGCTGATCGCGACCGCAGGGCTCGATTCTATCGGGATCAGGATGCCTCGATTCGGTCTCGCACATCAATTTCTTAACGAGTGCGATACGCCTGTTGTTGCGCCATCGGCCAACCTTTCGGGGCGACCGAGTCCGACGACATGGGAAGCGGTCTATGAGGATCTAAATGGCCGCATCGACTGTATTTTGCGGGGTGACGGAACGGAGATCGGAATCGAATCGACGGTTGTTGATTGCACCTCGGATGTTCCGATTGTGTTACGCAGCGGCTCGGTTTCGATCGACCAGCTCCGTAATGTGGTGCCAACGACGGCTGCGTACCGTTCGGATAAACTGAACGTGGTGCGAAGCCCGGGCTTGCGGCATCAACACTATTCACCTCGCGCGCGAGTTGTTTTGAGGGAAAGCGGGGTCGGGCTTAGCGGTGGGCCAGGCACGGCGTACATTGGTTTGCGAGCTCCGGCTAGAACGTCTGAGCACGAACTTATATGTTCGAATGTCGACGAGTATGCTCGCTCGGTTTTTGAATTTTTCCGTGAGTGTGACCGAAAGGGAATTAAGACAATATTATGCGAAAAGGTTGACGAGATCGGAATCGGAGTGGCGCTGATGGACCGTTTGCGAAGGGCCGCTGCCGCCGACTGACTATTTCACCGTCACAACCGCGATCGCGAGTTCGCCATTATCTCTTAATACTTCGGTTTTGATCCTTTCATCCGTCGTTAACTGCGCTAAATACTCCAAGGGAACCAACACGATCGCCGTTCTGCCATTTTCGTTCGCGATCTCCGCCATAATCTCATTCACGCTGTAGAGCCGTCGCTGTTTTCCGCTCTCATCACGCAATAGTCGCCCGGCGGCGTAAAATTCTGCGTTGTGTGAGATAACGTGCATCGTTAAAACACGATCTGATTCAAAGCCGCGATCATTGGCTGCGGTTATAAGGAATTTGGCTGAATCCAGCTCGGCAAAACGGGGTACGACGAATATCATTAGCAGGATCGTGCCCGCAAATGTGGAAGCGGCAGTCACTAAAACAACAGTTCGCCATTTTGAACTACTCTTTACTAACTGAAAAACGAACAAAGCCGTCACAATAATTGCCGCAGGCAAGGCCGGCAGAATATATCCCGGAAGCTTAGATCCGGAAAAAGAAAAAAACGCGAGTGGTACGAATAGCCAGGCCGCGGCGAATAATACTAGCGGCGGGAATGGGGCGATACCCGCCGGCGAATTCGTGAGGCGGCGAATAACTGACTTCGTAAAATTCCAAACCGCGATCAAAAAGAATGGCAGCCATGGCAGCGTCATTAGCGGCAAAACCCACAAAAAGAAATAAAAAGGCTGCGGATGCTGGTACTTATTTGACGTAAATCGCTGGAGGTGGTGTTGAATAAAGAACTGGTCGACAAATTCGTAACCGTGCCGCATATACATCGGCAGATACCAGACAGCGGCGAGGGCGCTAGCAAGAATGGTTCCCCAAAACAAACTCAACAGAAATGCCCGGCTCGGTATCCGGCGCGAAAGCGCGTAGAAAAGGCCGATGATAACGAACGGAAACAGGATGCCGATCAAGCCCTTTGCCAGGAGAGCGACGCCCGTAAAGCCATAAAACAAGATCAAAGGCAAGTACTTGTCCCTAAATGACTCTGTTTTCGATTGATCGAAAAGGAAGAAGCTGACTAACGCCGCTGTAATGGGAAAAGTAACGATGATGTCGAAGCTCGCCCCGTGCGAAAACACAAGCAGCCCGAGTGTCGAGGCAGCGATGAGCGCAAGCCAAATGGCGAAAGAACTTACCACAGAGGGCATAGTAATTTCGGGTTTCTCTGAGACCTCTGTGTTTTCTGTGGTGAATTTCCTTCCCAAAATCCAGAGGCTTATTACCGTGCCTACTCCAAACAAGGCAGGGACAAAACGCGCGGCAAATTCGTTTACGCCAAATAGGTCGTACGAGATGATTTCGAGCCAATAAAGCAGAGCTGGTTTCTCGAACCAATTAAACCCGCCGAGCGTGGGCGTGATCCAATCACTCCGCTCGAACATTTCGCGACCCACCTGAGCGTATCGGGCCTCATCAGGGCCGAGGAATGGCATCGAAAGCCCGTAAAAATAGGCAATGATCGCAAGGGTCGCCAAAAGAACCCACAAGACAATTGCGGATTTCGGATTGCGGATTGCGGAATCAAACTTTGTCATTTAGAGAGACTTAGCTAAAAATGTTAAGTATTACTGAATTCAATTTTCGATTCAAATACAATAAATGAAAGAAATCCGCAATCCGCAATCCTCAATCAGCATTCACAAAGTGGCCGCGATAGGCGTGGGAAGTTTGGGACGGCATCACGCGCGAAACTACGCCGAGCTTGCCGCCGAATGTCGTGTCGAGATGATCGGCGTGTGTGACGCTGATGCCGAAACTGCGGCACGCGTAGCGGCCGACCACGGCTGTCCGAGTTTTACGGATTGGCACGACCTATTGGATGAGGTCGATGCTGTATCGATAGCGACGCCGACTGAAACGCATTGCGAGATCGCCTGCGCATTTCTCGAAAAGGGAGTTCACGTACTTGTCGAAAAGCCGATCGCTCAAACTCTCGACGAAGCTGACAAAATTATCGCCGCTGCCGCATCAGCAGGCGCAAAACTAATGGTCGGCCAACTCGAACGCTACAATCCGGCGATGGTCGCTCTCAGGCCGCATGTTACTAAGCCTCTGTATTTCGAGATTCATCGCGTATCGCCGTTTCCGAACCGATCACTCGATGTCGATGTGGTCCTCGACGTGATGATACATGATCTCGATGCCGTTCAATGGCTGGTTGGTGAGGACGTAAAGGTCTCGGAGATACGCGCTGTAGGCATTCCGGTTATCTCGGACAAGGTCGACGCGGCGAATACCCGGATCGAGTTTGAGAACGGGGCGGTCGCAAATATCACGGCGTCGCGGATCGGTACAGAAAAAATACGCAAGACGCGATTTTATCAGACCAATTCCTATGTCGTGCTCGATTACGCTACTAAATTCGCATCAGTCACGTCGCTCAATCCCGAAGCTGCACATCCGTTGCTCGGGATCTCAATAAACAGGCTTGAGATCGACGATATCGAGCCGCTGCGAGCCGAGATAACGGCATTTCTTGACTCAATAGAGCAAGACAAAACGCCGCCGATCCCCGGCGAAGACGGCCGCCGGGCGTTGGCATTAGCAGTTGGCGTATTGGAAAAGATCGAGGCTCACAGCGATCGTCTGAGTGTTTTGGCAAACGACTAGGCGGATGCTTTCTCAGCGATATTGTCGCCCATCATTTTTAGCCATTCCTGAGTCTTCGCGAGTTTTTCGGCGCCGTTCGGAGCATCCAAAATAACTTTCTCTAGATGTTTGAATGCGTCGGGATTCTGGAACTTCTCTCTCAACTCGGCAAGCAGCGGCTCGATCTTTGCAAAAACCATAATATGCTCGCCGGCGGTGTCGTTGAAGAGATCGGCGTCAATTGCGCCGTGATTGACGAGTGCGGCGGCCATGTCCCAATATGACGTCACCATTCTCAAATAACCGCCAACATCAGGATCCATCATCGTTTGCCAGTATTCATCGACGCTTGTTGGATTGAAACTGAACATCCAGTTTCGCGCTTCCCGCATTTTCGCCTCGCGGCGCAGGTCGTACAGTTTAAGTATCAAATCCGCGGATTCTACTTTGCTCATATCAAATTTACCTCCAAAAAAATGTTTCTCAAGTCTATTCCCCCCTCGTTTCTATGTCAATAAATCTGAAAACCGTGCGAGCTTATGTCGGAAAGTTGTAAAATCGTGCAGAATAGAAAACCGGGTCAAATGAACGAGCAGATCTCAAATTTTCTTCGAAGTCGCATTGACGCCGGTGACTTTCCGTCCGCGGTCTATCTCGTTGCGGAAAAAGGCGAGATCGTCCTTCACGACGCAGTTGGATTTTCTGTCGTTGAGCCCGAACGAATTGTGGCGACGACCGAAACCATCTACGATCTCGCTAGTCTGACGAAGGTACTTGTGACGGGATTGCTCACCGCCAAACTGATCGAAAGCGACAAGTTGCGGCTCGACGACCGCGTCAGTTTGTACCTTACAGAATTTGATTCCGATGAAAAACGGGCAATCACGGTTAAGGGCCTTCTCTCCCATACGTCCAGTTTTCCGGCTTGGAAACCATTATATTTGTGCGTTTTCAACCCAACGGAGGTTTTAAATGAGATTGCGAGGACGCCACTTAAATTTGATCAGGAAGCCGTCACCTACAGCGACCTCAACTTTGTTATCCTCGGCGCTATTTTGGAGCGAATTACCGGTAAAACGATCGACACCATTTCGACTGCAGAGCTTTTTAGCCCGTTGGACCTTGCAAACACCTTTTTCAATCCGCCGCGAGAGATCAAACAAAGAATAGCGGCATCCGAATTGGGAAATGAGTATGAAAAGCAAACCTGCACTAATCTCGGATACGATGTTTCCGGCCACGTTTGGCGAGATCATCAGATTTGGGGCGAGGTGCACGACGGCAATGCTCACTTTATGGGCGGAATTGCAGGCCACGCCGGACTTTTTTCCACCACCGAAGAGATATTTAAGATCGCGCAGCAGTTCTTGCCGAATTACACGACTATCCTAAAGCCGGAAACCTGTGAGCTCTTTCGAACAAACTTCACTCCGGGAGTGAACGAACACCGTTCGCTTGCTTTCCAACTGGCGTCGACACCAGACTCAAGCGCAGGGACGACGATATCCCGCGAAAGCTTTGGGCATAATGGCTTTACGGGCACGAGCCTTTGGATAGACCCGGTAAAGGAACGCATTTTTGCCCTGCTCACGAACCGAACGCACGATCACGATCTGCCCTTTGTGATCATCAACTCGGTCCGGCGCAAATTTCACGATCTCGCGATAGCCCATCTCGACGAAAATTTATAGCAACGAAACGAGGCATATTCTAATCATAACGAACGCTTTCCCCAAAGTAACTTTTCGGCTCGGAGAATACGTTTTAATGAAAAACTTTGCTGCTTTTGCGATTATCCTGATCACCCTTGTTGTTGGGGCGTTTGGCCAATCGAATACGTCGACGCGGCCGCGTGTCGCTCCGACGCCGACGCCGCCTGTCTTGGGAAACGACCCGTACAGAGGTTCGCAGAACGACCGGCCGCCGGTTTTGATCGGAAACGGAAGTAAGCCTTCTGCCGTCCCAACGCCTACGCCGCCCGACGGTGACGGAGAGGTGATAAAAGTTGAGACGAATCTTGTGACGATGCCGGTATCGGTGTTAGATCGCGACGGCCGTTTTATTTCCGGTTTGCAACAAAGAGATTTTAAGATCTTTGAGAACGGCGTCGAGCAAAAGGTAGATTATTTTCAGTCGGTAGAGCAGCCATTTACAGTAATCTTGCTCATCGATGTGAGCCCCTCGACGCAATTTAAGATCGACGAGATCCAGAATGCGGCGATCGCGTTTGTAAATCAGCTTCGTCCCGGCGACCGCGTGATGGTCATCGCATTCGACCAGAATGTTCATGTTTTGAGTCCGGTAACAAACAACCGAAATCAGTTGCGAAATGCTATAAGGCAGGCTCAATTCGGCGACGGCACCAGCCTTTACGAGGCTGTCAATTATGTGATCGACGAGCAGCTGCGGCAAATCGAAGGGCGAAAAGCGGTGGTGCTTTTCACTGACGGCGTTGACACAACGTCACGGCGTGCTAGCTACGACAGCACAATTCGGGCGACCGAAGAGGTTGACGCGCTTTTTTACACAATTCGATACGACACATCGCAAGATATGAATGGCGGCAGCTATCCGCAGCCACAGCGACGTCGAGGCGGTATTTCAATGGCCGACATACTCGGTGCCATTTTGACGGGCGGTAATGTGAATATTGGTAGAACTTCGGGCGGGGCAAGTAATGCGGAATATGCGAAAGGCCGCAAATATCTCGAGTCGCTTGCGTCCAATAGCGGCGGCCGCGAATTCGAGGCTCAGTCTATGTACAATTTGGACGCTGCTTTTTCTGGCATCGCTGAGGAACTTAGGCGGCAATACTCGCTCGGATATTATCCGGAAGTTGTTGGTAATATCGGTGATCGGAAACAGATCAAGATTCGGGTTATGCGACCAGCGGTGGTCGTCCGGGCAAAGAACAGCTACGTTGTCGGACAGAGCAATCGAAACGTCGCCGGCAGATAAACGCAACTGCAAAAACATCATAAAGGGAAGTCGATATTTGTCGGCTTCCTTTTTACGTTTTGCATCTTTTTAGGTCCGCCGAAGCATCGTAGAATCGATATTGCCTTTATTGATGAAACATCTCATTCTTACCGCCATCGTTATCTTTGTCGCGATCTTCCCGACACTTATAACAGCGCAGTCCGGTCGGACCGATACAAAATCGATCGGAAAGAAGAATGAACGCCAGCCGACGACTTCGCCGTCACCAACACCGGCAACAGACGATAGTGTGACTCCTACCGATGGCACTAATACCTCGGACGATGGCGAGGTTATAAAAGTGAAAACACAGCTCGTCTCTATTCCGGTTCGCGTAATGGATAAGAAAGGCCGTTTTATCGGCGGGCTGACGAAAGAGAATTTTAAAGTATTCGAGGACGGCGATGAACAGGACGTCGCCCTGTTTTCGAATGCCCAACAGCCGTTCACCGTCGCTCTCATACTGGATATGAGTTTTTCGACGAAGTTCAAGATCGCTGAGATCCAATCAGCGGCAGTCGCGTTTATCGATCAGCTTCGTCCCCAAGATCAGGTGATGGTCGTCTCGTTCGATGGCGACGTCCACATGCTGTGCGAAACGACCAGCGACCGAAAAACGATCTATCGCGCAATTAAAAGCACCAAGATCGCCACGGGCACCAGCCTGTACGAGGCGGTCGATCTCGTGATCAACGACCGACTGCGAGGGATCGACGGTCGAAAAGCGATCATTTTGTTTACCGACGGCGTCGATACGACAAGCCGAAGGTCAAACGATCTACAAAACCTGAACGACGCGATGGAGCTCGATGCACTCATCTACACGATCAGATATGACACTTTTGCTGATGTTCAGAGTATGAAAAACGGTAATGGTTTACCGCGATCGCCGACCATCAACTTTCCGATCCCGCAGACTGGCGGCAGCCCGTTTCCGTTTCCGATACCCAGCGTCGGTACGCCCAGCAGCCAGGGTACGACCGAAGAGGAATACGCAAAAGCCGAGGAATATCTTGCGCAATTGGCCATGCGCACCGGCGGGCGTCTTTATCAGGCGACAACGCTCGGAAACCTTGCAGACGCATATTCAAAGATCGCAAGCGAGTTAAGGGAGTTTTACAGCATTGGTTATTATCCAACAAAGGAGCGAGTATCGGGTAAAAAATCGAGCGTTAAGGTAAAGATCGATCAGCCCGGTCTTGTCGTGCGTTCGCGCGAAGGGTTTATCCACCGCAAAACAAAGAAATAACCAATCCCCTATATCTCAGTTCCGTCGGGAATAATCGCGCCCTTCGGGACGATGATTATGCCCTCGCGTACGTAGAAAGAGCGATCCGGCGCATCGTAATTGTCAATTTCATCCGGATTTAGCAGTTTCACGTTCCGGCCGATTCGCACGTTTTTATCGAGGATCGCCCGGCGGATAGTTGTATTTTCGCCAATGCCGACGTGGGGCCTGCCTTTATCTATATTGTGCTGGATCTCAGAGATCGACTCGAAAAAGTCGGACCCCATAATTATCGAATCCTCGATAATTACACCGTTATCGATACGGCTGCGGAGACCGATAATGGACTTGCGGACACGAACGCCGTTTAAAATACAGCCTTCGGAAACCATGGAATTATCGATATCACAATCGTGCAACTTCGACGGCGGCAAATAGCGGCTGCGCGTATAAATTGGGGCGCCCGTGTCAAAAAAATTGAATTTTGGCAGCGGCGATGCAAGATCGAGATTTGCCTCGTAAAATGACCGGATCGTACCGATGTCTTCCCAATACTCCTTAAAGAGATGAGCCTGGACCGTGTATTTCTCGATCGCCGCGGGTATGATCTCGCGGCCAAAATCCACCCAAGAATTGTCAGCCTTTAGCAATTCAGTAAGCTTTTCGTAATTGAAAACGTAGATGCCCATGGACGCGAGAAATGGCCTGGTAGCAGCCGCAGTTTCAGTTAAACCAAAACCCGTGGTATCCACACGCATTGATTCGAGATCGTCGCCTTTCGGCTTTTCCTTAAATTCGATTATCTCGCCTTTCGTATTTGTCTTAAGCAGGCCAAACTCCGCGGCTTCGGCTGGCCCACAGGGGACGACCGAGATCGTCAAATCGGCTCCGGTATCGAAATGCCTTTTTAGAAATTCTCGGTAATCCATCCTGTAGAGGTGATCACCTGACAGTATCAGCAGCGTATCGACCCGCCAATCCCGCAGATGCGGCAGCATTTGGCGAACCGCGTCAGCCGTGCCCTGAAACCACTCGGGATTATCCTTAGTCTGCTCCGCTGCGAGCACCTCAACAAAACCCGTTGAAAAGCTTGAAAACCGGTAGGTGCGTGAAATATGGCGATTGAGTGACGCCGAATTGTATTGCGTCAACACAAAGATCTGCGTTATTTCAGAATTGATGCAGTTCGACACGGGCACATCGATCAAGCGGTAAGTCCCGCCGAGCGGTACAGCCGGTTTCGAGCGTTCGTGCGTTAGAGGAAAAAGTCGTGATCCGGCGCCACCGCCCAGTATCACCGCAACTACATTGTCGTAACGACCCATAATAGTGAATAGTGAATAGTGAAAAGTGAATAGTCAAGACGTCGGGCTACTCTTGACTATTCACTTTTCAGTATTCACTATTCACTAAAGAACATGTGGTATTGGACCAAAATATCATTTTTTATCTTCGCCGGAGCGATACTCGTTTGGCTCGCTTACGAGGTGATCACTTTTCCCGCAATTTCTCGCTTGCGGGACGAAAATCCGACTACGACATCGATGATCGAAAACCGTATCTCCGAGGCAAAGGGCGAGGGCCGAGAGGCTAAGAAGATCATGATATGGATGCCGATCGAACAGATCTCGCCCAACCTGCAGCGAGCCGTTCTGGCAGGTGAGGATTCTCGTTTTTTCCAGCACAATGGTTTTGACTGGGAAGCTATACAAAATGCGTGGGACGATGCTGTTAAGGAAGGCGAAAAAGAAGCTAAGGACGAGGGCGACTACAATCCCGATGACTGGATACCGCCGATGCCTAGCTTCAAACGCGGAGCCTCGACCGTCACCCAGCAGCTTTCCAAAAACCTATTTCTGTCCGAGGATCGCAATTTTTTGCGAAAGGGACGCGAGGCTGTTTATACGTATTTTCTCGAACGTGAGCTGACAAAAAAGCGCATCCTGGAACTATACCTTAACGTCATCGAGTGGGGCGACGGAATTTACGGTGCCGAGGCCGCGGCGCGTATCTATTTCAAAAAATCGGCCTCCGACCTCACCCGCGAGGACGCCGCGTTTCTCTCAGCGATGATCCCGTCACCGCTCAACATCTTTAACCCAGCCAAAAACCGCAAGCGAGTCATCCGCCGCCAACGCGTAATCCTTCGTGGAATGAACTCGATCAAACTGGCTTATTCTGAAAAGTAACGGCGATTTGCCACACGCTGCCAAACCAGCGGTGCGGTCAGGAAATCAAATCAATCCTCGCTTTATGGCCTGGACGACGGCTTCGATGCGGCTTGTCGTGTGCAGTTTATGGTTAACATTAGATATGTGATTGCGTAGGGTCGATGTGCCTATCCCAAGCTCCGAGGTGATCTCAGGTGTTGTTTTACCTTTCGCCAAAAGGCTCAAAACCTTGATTTCCTGTGGGGTAACCTGCGAGATCGGAGGGAGAGCATCATTTTCGGCTCCTCCACCGACGAGATCCTTGGCCATTCGCATCATTTTGTTTGTGAGCAACTCAGCTGTCTTTCTCTCTGTGATGTCGCGCATAAAGTGTACCGCGAAACGCCGGTCCGTCCGTTCGTTCGCTACGATAAGCAAAGACACGTTAACCCAGACAGGTTCGCCCAGGCTGGTTTTAACTTCCATATCGTAATTAGAAATTTCTTTGCAAGTTCGTACACACTCCAGAATGTTGCAATATTCATAGCACACCGGAATGCCATTTGCGATGCGGCCGCCGACGACCTCGGCACACGGTTTCCCGATTACCTGCGCGGCCGTATAGCCAAACAGCCCCTCGGCTGCTTTGTTCCAAGTCCGTATCTCTCCCTCGAGACTCGCCGCAAAAGCAGCGTCCGTCGTGCCTTCCAGAAGTTCTGCTAATTGCACCTCTAGCATCATCACCGCCCGTGACAAAATGTCACAGAAAATAAAACAAATGTCCTATTGCTTTCATTAAATCATATATGAAAGCGTCCTATCTAGGAATACAGTGCAAGTGAGAGTTCTAAAAAGACAAGAGTGAGGCACGCGAGTGTCTGAAAGCGGTTGAAATGTAGTTCACGGCACTAAAATCATCTCGCGAAATCGACCGGCGTGCGGAGATGTGTGCGGTCGGCTTTCGATGATACGAATCGAGGTTCCGTCATTTCGATATCAACGGAGCAAGATGCTGTTGAACTCACCACGGAGTATATCGAGGTCCCGCAATTCGAGTGCCTGAAGCGGAGGAAAAAATGAGAAATCTTAAGAATGACTTCTTTGCAGCGTGCTGTTTTGCAGTTGCGGCCTCGCTGTTAATAATAGGGCCATTAACCACACTGTCCATCCGGGGGCAAGTTAGACGAGGTATTGACCGTCTCGGGTACGAAGGGGAGGCGCTTGCGACATCAGGAAAAATAGTCTTGAACGGAGGGAGAGTATCATCGCAACCGATGTCCGGGTTTGGGCAGGGTTGGAGTGGCAACGCTCAGCTACTCTGGACCGGTGGGCAGCCGGGCGCCGTGCTCGACCTGATTTTGGACGTTCCCGCTGGCAACATGTATGTAGTCGAGTTGCATATGACTCGCGCACCGGACTTTGGGCAACTTCGCATTCAGGTTGAGGGGAAGGATGTGGCGGCGATATTTGATGGTTATTCGCCAACGGTGGAGCCAAGTGGGCCCGTTTCCGTTGGAAGTTTCAATCTCGGGCCGGGACCCCGGAAGGTGAGTTTCATGATGGTGGGCAAGAACGCGAAGGCCACAGGTTTCCTCGCTGGGATCGATTTCATACGACTCGATCGGCTGGAAGTGATACAGAAGGAGCGGAACACCGTGCTGGGTTCCACTATCGTTGAGCGATCGTCAGTGCTTGGCAATCTCGGGCGAACTCGCACAAGAACCACATTCGAGATTTGGAACGGAATCGGAACCGTGGATCATGGCGCGCGTACGTACGGAACGGAGGCCACGGTAGCCGAGAACACCAAGAACTGGCTGTGGTGGTTCCGGTGGTCGACTACGGTCAGTGGCGCAACAAGCGCGGTGCTTGTAGCCACGCACGATGCCCCGTCCGCGATGGATTCTCCGCTTGCGCCGCTTGGGTTATTGGGCCAGAAGCCTATTCCGGAGGGGGTTCCTTCGGCTGGCTCGGCGCAACAGTTTCAGATCGACATCGGGACTTGGGTCTCCCGTTTGGCGAGGGGCCCTGTGCCGGATCCCCCACGCCTCTACATGTGTATCGTGTTGCTCGACGGCCAGGGCCAGCCTGTGGGTTCTCCAAGTGCACCGGTCAAGGTGACGCTGACGAGGGCCGGGGGAGCGAAAACGAACGTCTTCGCGGCGGCGGCGGCGGATGCGGCAGCGAAGAAGAAAGCGCTCGAAGAGTTGCAAGCGAAAGCGAGAGTTTATGAGGTCAAAATTCTCGCGCACAAGCTTGTCGTTTTCCCCGACCCAAACTTCTGGGGCTGCGTCAACGTGTTGAAGAACCCATACTACGGAAAGGCTCTTCACCCGCTACAAGCCTATAAGCCCGGGAACAAATACTGTCCGCCGAAGGACCCGAAGTATCAGGAGAAGAGTACTTGGGATTGGGTTGTCCTAGGGGCTGGTGGCTATCTCATTGCATACGATGGTTTGGCGCACTTCTGGAACGGTGCCAAGAACTATGTAGCGTCTAAGTTTAAAGAAGTAGTCCCGTGCGAGTGGTTGGGCAAGAAGCTCGAATCCGACTGTGAGAGTGCGGCGGCGTACGTTGCCTCGAATGCGATTTCGGTTGGCCTCGCAGTAGTGGGCGTGCCGCCGACCTTGCCCGATCTCGCGGCGCTTGAGGATATGACCAAAGGCAAAATCTCGGACGCTAGCGTGGATTACACCTGCGACCTAATCGAGGGTAACGGCGGCGTGTGTACTCCGGAACTACGGGCTAAGCTTCGAGAGATATACAAGAAGGCGCTCGAAAAGGCGCTCGGCGAACTGGCGCGTGCGGGCAGAGAGCCCGAATGCGGTAATGCCAAGGAAGCATCCGAGCATGGCCTGCTTCCGCTGCCCTGTTTCACCAGCTACCCCGGAGCAGAGGTCAAGCCCGCATCCGGCTCGGTCTACGAGCCGTCGACAGTAGTCGTGCGTGTAACTCGCGTGAAGCCCGATCCTGGCGTCTCACTGGCGAGTTGCAGTGTGAACGTGAAAATGAGTCTTACGAACTACTTTAAAGGGGGATACGTCAGCGGTGTCTACATGAAGCCGACACCACTGGCCGGCGACCCGTTTGTGGGTGCCCGTAGCGCGATTCCGCCATTGACATTAGGCAAGTCCGTGGATGTTACGCTCGTCTTCTCGGAAAAGAGCGTGTTCAACATGCCCGGCGCTTACAATCCGAGTTTCCATCTGACGCCGTGGCTGCATCTTTATAACGGCGGCAAGGGTTCCTTGTGGGCCGGTACTAAGACCGACCAGTCTATCAAGCTTCCCAATGGACAGTCCGGGCAGATCGGTTGTAGCCAAAGCGACAACCTACCGGTGCAGATTCCGAAGTGATCTTAACGGGTTTTTGCCAAAGGTCACCTGGGGCCAATGTGATAGGTTGCCCTTTTATTTTCCGATTAACAGGATGATTGAAGACTACCGCCTTGCCTTCCGGTTACCACGACACGACAAGTTAAGGCAAGAAGGTCGTGAATGTTTGTGTTTATTTCCGCCAAAGTGATGAAAGCTCACTATATCTGTGTCCATCATTGACTCATAGGGCAGCGAGACGCCTAGCTGCCTTCGTCGAGTGTTTCAGAAGATAGGTTAATTACACCTCAAGCAGTATCACCGCCCGTGACAAAACGTCACAGAAATTAGGGCAAAAGTCCCATGGATTTCATTTGATCGCTCGTGCCAAACTGAGAATTGTGAAGATTGTGGTTGTCGTGTCCGGAAAAAGACAAGGCGAAATAACCGGTCGAAAAGTCTTTGGAAATGTCTTTTGACTGCTTCGAACTTGACTGTGGTCATAGGTGCAAAACGAAATTTTATTGATCGCCGCTATCAGTGGCAGGAGGTTTTGACAATGAATATCCTGAAAAACAAATTATTGGTCCTGCTCCTCGCAATGGTCGCAGGCGGACTGCTCGCTGTAACTCCAGACGTTCCGGCGCAAGACGGCAACTTGGCGAGCGATGGGTTGCTCGGAATATCAGATGACACCGTCGTTTCAGCAACCACGCTTCCCGCGTTGTGGAGCGCCGGCGGCCTTTCGGCGGGCGTTGACAGCGCCGGCCAGTCAGCCCGGATGGCCTCGGATACCTCAGGCAACATCGCCATCGTGTCCGGACCGGCGAATGCGCGCGAGTTGGCAGTGACATCATACACGGCAAGCGGAACCCTGCGGTGGCGCCGTACGATCATCCCATCGTCAGGAACCTTCGTCGGAGACTGGGTGGCCGCCGGGCCCAACGGCGATTTCATCGCGATCGGGCACAACACGGACTCTCACGGGCGTCCGATCCAAAGCACGATGGTCCGGTACGACACCAACGGAACACTCCTCTGGCGAGTGGATTTTTCATCGGGTTTCTACCCTGTAGTCGGACGGCTCGTGGTCGACTCGGCGGGAAGCTCCTATGTCACGTGGAGCGCGACGGGCAGCGGATTATTCGTGCAGAAATACAGCCCCTCAGGTATTTTGCTCTGGTCGCAGGCGGACTCGACCGGCGACGGCTACGCCATCGCGACCTCCCTGGCGTTGAGCCCCGACGAAGCCGATGTGATCGCAACGGGAGATGTTAGGGGCGGTGCGATATGGATAACTGCCGTCTTCGACGCAGCCACGGGTGTCCGCAGATGGTCGGTGGCGGCCCCTGAGGGCATTGCCAATCTCGATGTTGTTGTGGATGCCACACG
>DAIRVI010000048.1:15607-19518 GCA_036802885.1 Pyrinomonadaceae bacterium | reverse complement strand
CGATAACTCCGCTGGCCCGATTTATTCTTTTGCGGTGAGAGCGTCGGAAACTCGGTTTCCCAATACCTAAGAACGTGAGCCTGAACGCCAACCAGATCGCAAACTTCTCCGATCTTAAAGTAAATTTTCTCAGGTATTACCACAGGTTCTTGTGCCATAAATGCGAGGTTTGTGTTAAAGTTTTCTGTAAAATCTTTAGGCGTTATTGTATGTATTTAAGGCACTTGTGTCAATAGCATTCTAGATGGTAAGCGAATTTGGGTTTATAGATAACATTAAGAGTAAGTACGGTTTGGAGAAGATCGGTGACGACTGCGCCGTTCTACCAAAAGACGGTAATACCGATCTTTTGCTCACCGCTGACATGCTAATCGAGGATATCGATTTTAGGCTCGAATGGACCACGCCCGAGTTTCTCGGCCATAAAACTTTGGCCGTTTCCCTTTCCGACATCGCTGCAATGGGCGGCACCCCGAAATGGGCGATGCTCTCGATTGGCGTGCCGGAAAACCTTTGGAATATCGATTTTCTGGATAGATTCTACAGCGGATGGCTTGCTCTCGCATTTGAATTCGGCGTTGAATTGGTCGGCGGCGATGTATCGCGTTCGCCCGATAAGCTGGTAATTGACTCGGTTGCCGGAGGCGAGATTTCGAAAGGAAAAGCGATTTTGCGATCAACTGCAAAGCCGGGCGATCTGATCTTTGTTACGGGGACGTTAGGTGGCGCCGCCGGCGGTCTGGAGCTCTTAGAAAACGGGTTTAGATTTGGCGAATTAAATGGCCATACCAGGGATAATTTGCTCCTCAAGCAGCTTAAACCGCAACCTCACGATACACCTCGTAAATTATTGCAACGACTGACTATTATGACTTCCATGATCGACGTTAGCGATGGTCTTTCGTCAGACCTCGGCCACATATGTCGCGAGAGCAAGGTCGGAGCACGCATTTACGCTGAACGCCTGCCGATCCATCCCGATCTGGCACAATACTTTTCTCAAAACGAATGTTTCGATTTTGCGCTTAACGGCGGCGAGGATTTTGAACTTCTCTTTACGGTGCCACGCGATCAATCAAACGATGTTTCCGAAACTTGTATTGGCGAGATTACTGAAAAGGGTGTTGAGATCGTTGAAAACGGCATTGCTCGACCTCTATTTACGAAGGGCTTTCAACATTTCGATTAGTCTACGCGACGGTCCTGAATTTTTGGTTATGGAGCCTGGTGACCAACCACTTTTCGCAACTATATCTTGCATAAACACGGGCTTTAATAGTAAATTACTACGTATTGAGGTGAGGAGACCGAGATTTGCTGACTGGAAGGGTCTTACTATTAAACTTTTCATACGAGCCGCTTGGCACGGTGGGCGTAGCGCGCTCGGTTTGCCTATGGTTTCGCGGCGCGGTATTTGTTGAGGAAAATGACGGCGATAATGTCCTCCATTCTCCATCGACAACGTTTCCCGTGCCCTCGGTGATACGGCTGCGTCATTATGTGCACGTCCGGCGTAATAATCGCGAAACGACGATGAAACGGGCGCGCATCTATATTCGCGACCGGTATCGGTGCCAGTATTGCGGCGAACATAGGCACGCCAAGGATTTGACGCTCGACCATATCTTCCCTCGGGCACAGGGCGGTGAAAGCACCCCGCACAACCTCGTTTCCGCGTGCGTGAAATGCAACCAGCGAAAGGGCAATCGCACGCCCGATCAGGCGCGTATGCCGCTGCTCACATCGCAAAAGTTGCTGCGACTCGGCCTCGACCACGTGTTGTTGTGTCACTACGCCGAGAACCGCCCGGAATGGCGCAAGTACCTGTTTATGGACGACGCTGTCGATGAGGTAAGTATCCTGGCAGCCTAAACCTGAGAGAAAGGTGATTTGATGCGACTCGCGGCAATAGAATACCGCAGTCGCATTTTTATTTAAGAGGAAGCATGAAACTGATAATTATTCATGGACCGCCCGCCGCCGGAAAACTGACCGTCAGCCGTGAGTTGGCCGCTCGGACGGGCTTTAAGGTTTTTCACAATCACATTAGCATCGATTGTGTTAAGCCTGTGTTCGAGTTCGGCTCGCCGGCGTTTTGGCGCGTGATCAAGATCATTCGCGAAGAAACGTTTGCCGAGGCTGCACGAGAAGGAGTCAGCCTCATACACACGTTCTGCTACGCAAAAGGCGAGGATGATGAGCAATATCGCCGCATGATCGCTAGCGTTGAGGACAACGGCGGCGAGGTGAATTCCGTGCTTTTGATTTGCAACGACGAGACGCGGCGTCAACGAATTGTTGCCGACGAACGCAAACAGATCGGCAAGCTGACGGATCCCGACTCGATCGATATGTCTCGGGAGAAATTCGATCTTTTCTCGCCGCTGCCGGGACGCGAGACATTGATAATCGATACGACCACCGTCACGCCCGATGAAGCCGCAACGCGGATAATCGTACACTACAGGTTGGATATTTTATGAGATACAAAGATAAAACCGAGATCGCCGAGGTCTTGCGTGGCTTTGAGGACGCGGCGATCTCGCGTGATAAATGGAAGCACGCCGAGCATCTGACCGTCGCTCTGCATTATTTGTCGTTGCACGATATGGAGACTGCGACGGCAAAAATGCGCGACGGAATATTTAGGCTGCTCGCTGCATTCGGCGTCGATCAGTCTAAAGAGATGCCGTATCACGAAACTTTGACGGTCTTTTGGATGCGAACTGTCGCTGCATTTAACGAGTCGAGAAACGGAGCTTCCCTTTTAGATAAGGCGAACGAACTCGTCGCAAGCTTCGACAAAGATTATCCGCTGAGGTTTTATAGCCGGGGGTATTTATTTTCGGACAACGCGAAGGCTAAGTTTGTCGACGGAAATTTACAAGGCAGCTTTTCCGAAATAGCTGATAGCTGATAGCTTATAGCTGATAGCTTTTAATATGCTCAAGTTTTTCAACACATTATCGCGTTCCGTCGAGGAATTTCAGCCGATCGAGGCTGGCAAAGTCCGAATGTATATCTGCGGGCCCACGGTTTGGAATTTTGCTCATGTCGGCAATTTTCGGACGTTTATTTTTGGCGATGTTTTGCGGCGCTATTTGAAGTTCAGAGGCTACGATGTAACGCACGTTTTTAATCTGACCGACGTTGACGACCGCATTATAAACGAGGCGGCAAAACAAAATATCAGCATTGACGATTTTACCGCTCCGTTTATCGAGGCTTTTTGGGAAGATTTCGACGCTCTCGGCATGGAGCGTCCCGAGGTGACGCCGCGTGCGACTCATCATATCCCGGAAATGATCGATATCATTTCGAAGCTGCTCGAAAACGGGCACGCTTATGAATCTGAGGGTTCGATCTATTACCGCATCACGGCCTTTCCCCAATACGGCAAGCTATCGAAGATCAGTTTCTCTGGCAACCGAGAGGGCGGCAGTGAGCGGATCGACACTGACAAATACGACAAAGAAGACGCTCGCGATTTTGCGTTATGGAAACTCGTCGGCGATGACGAACAGCCGGGTTGGGACGCTCCGTTCGGCCGCGGCCGGCCGGGTTGGCACATCGAGTGTTCTGCTATGTCGATGAAATACCTCGGCGAGACGTTTGACCTGCACGCGGGCGGGATGGACCTGCAATTTCCGCATCACGAAAACGAGATCGCCCAGAGCGAAGGTGCGACCGGAAAACTGTTCGCAAAATATTGGATCCACAGCGAATTCCTAAAGATCGACGATGTCACAATGTCGAAGTCAAAGGGTAATTTCTTTACGTTCCGCGACCTTCGCGAGCAAGGTTATTCGCCTCTCGCGATCCGATATTTACTGCTATCGGTTCCCTATCGCAAGCAGTTGAATTTCACATTTGAAGGATTGCAGGGAGCTGAATCGACGGTCGAGCGCCTG
>DAIRVI010000048.1:0-15507 GCA_036802885.1 Pyrinomonadaceae bacterium | reverse complement strand
CGCCACAACCGCGACTTCGCCCGGTCCGACGAGATTCGTGACCGGCTTGCCGCAAAAGGCATAATTCTCGAAGACACAAAAGAAGGTGTGCGGTGGAAGCGAAGGTAATTTAGTCGAGTCGGGACGAATGTCGATTTATTTCAACGAGCGCCATCTATAAACATCCCTTAATGTTCGAGCAAAACCAAAATTGCTAAGTTGAGTCTTGAGTCAATAAACGTTTGGGTCTTAATTCGATAACCTGCCTCAAGAAAGTCTCGCAACGGAGGTTTTTCCTCGTTCCAGCCGCTGGCTCGAAATATCAACCACAACCTTTTTTCCGAAATCTTCGAGAAATCCGTCACTTCCACCTCGTTAGAACCTCGAGGCATGAAGTAAGCAGTATCCTCTTCCACGCCGTCTAATTGTGTGATTTTTGTTATTTTAACTTCGGATGCGTGCCTTTCACGGGCGGTAAACCACGCTATATAAGCAACGAGATCTTCGGTCGTGTAGATATTTGCTGGATCCGACGATAACGCATCTCGGGTCAGCGATTCCCAAGCACACCACGAGTAAAGCTGTTGCGGAGTGGTAATTTTATTCACGATCGCGTAGCAGCCGAATAAAAGCAAAAGCGTAATGGACACAATTCTTAGCCATCGAACAGGAATACTCGTAATAACGATCGCGGCAATAACGGTGAACGGCGCGAAAACAATTATCAAATGCCGGGTTCCCCAGATCGAATATGGCAGCAGCCAGCTTGCTGCGAATGCAAGTAGTATGGGCAGCGTCATAAAAATGGCTAAGAGAAACACCGACGTTTGCTCATCGCCAACTGCCCGTTTCCAATTTACAAGATACAAAACGAAGGCGAGCGTAAAGATCACCATTAACGGAACCGAAATCTGGTAAATTGACATCGGATCAATGCTGCTTGCTGCGTAATAAAGAGGTTCGATCAAGTTGAATTTGAATTGTGTGATCTCCAAAAATTCCGGACGTTTCATCCAGCCGATGTTCTGGCCAATATCAGAGCCATGTCGTGCAGCTTGAAGAACAGCGATCACCCACGGTATAAAACTTGCGAAAACGACTGCGAACATCGCTGCCATTCGCCGCCATTTGATTCTTTGGAACCAAAGAACCAACACGACCTCGGTAAGCACAACGAACCAGCCGAAGTAATGCGTGTAGACCATCAGGACGTTGATGATGACGAGCGCAGTAAAATTCTTGCCCCGATAGAAATATCTTGCAAACAGCCACATCGAAAAGAGCGATAAGCACATCAGCAAGCAGTACATCCGGACTTCCTGTGAGTATTTGATCAGCGAGCCATTCGTCGCGAAGAAAAGAAGTGCGAGTATCCTCGTCCACACTCCGAGCTTAAGTTCTTTTGTCAGTGCCACGAATGGGAAGACCGCGAGGATGGAGAACACGACCGGAAGCAGACGCAGCCATAACAATCCCTCGCCACCGATACCGATCCAGATTTTTAGAAGCAAATAGAAAAGCGGCGGGTGGATCAGGTCGAGAGCGACGAAATTGAGTATCGAGTTCCACGAATGCTCGGCCGCGTGAACGCTGAATATCTCGTCAAACCAAAGGCACGACGCCGTCAAATTCCAAAAACGGATGGCAAGGTACGCCGCGACCGTCGCCGCAAATGCCGCGAATTGAACGTAGCGAGCTTGCTTCATTTCAGAGCGTTACGTTGTTGCAGAGTTTGCCGCCGATGCTTGTGTAAAACAGCGGAACTTCTTTAAATGTGTCCGTGTCGCGGCAGTACGATAGGCAACTGGCAAATGGCTTTGAGTATATGTGTATGCTCACTGCCCGAGCGTCATATTCCGCAAGATTGAGTATCTGGTGGACCGGTTCTTCAAGCTCGACCTTTGCGGCGATACAATCCGACAACTCAAATGCATCGGTCTCAACCAGCCTGCAAAACCCACGTGTTTCATCGATCTCGCTGATGGCAAAATTTTGCCCGCGAAGCCGTCCGACCGGCACAGTCATCCAGCATTTTTGATCAGAGTGGTTATGTATGCGCGAGACTTGGCCTTTTTCCCAGCAGATCGCCATCATCTCAAAGCGGTCGTCCTTGTAGATAAGATTTCGGGTATAAAAATTTGGGCTCCAGTTGAAATATTTCACGATCGAATCGACCTCAACTGGATTTTCGCTAAGATGTTGATAGACATTATCGCAAGTGAACTCGTCGTCGGAGATCGATCTAAGCCCGTCGATTAACTTGTCTACATGAAGCATTTCGGCGTAATTGTAGCAGATTTTTTGTCTATTAGAATAGTCCGCTGTAATAAGTGCGTTTGCGGGTCGTCGTCGCGCAGCGGCCATCCGACACGGGATCGCCTGTGTCTTTACAGCACGGATTGATCCGCGAGCAAGACATACCGTTCTTTAGCAATCTAGCAAGCGTATCCTGACCAATTCCCGACGGATGAAAACAATCGCAGCAAGAGATCTGGGCTGAGTTAAATCGGTAAAACCATGGCCCATCTGTGTAGACAAACACAGTCCCCGCGGCCTTTACGCCGCCACCGACCGTCTGGCCACCGATCATTACCACCGGCGACGTTCCGCCGTCTGGAATGGCCGCATATTCGTCAGTAACTGCTTTCAAAATGTCTCGATACGATTTCATAGTCGTAAACGAATCCGCTATACGCGTCGATGAACAATCCCGCGTCAGAGGGCCGCAAATGCTCACCGTTCCCCATAGAAATTGGCAAGTGCCGCCAAGCTGGCAATTAGTTTTACTACCAAAATTACATAGCTGCGAGACACGTACAGGCGAAACTACCCCGACACGGGTGTCGCCTATCGCCATCAGAACGTCGAGCCCCTCGCGAAGCTCGCGTTCGAAAGCGTCCGGTTTCGTTTTGCAATAATTTGCGGCGTCGAGGTCAGCGCTCGAACATGAGCCGTTGACCTTTGTGATCGTTCCGGAACAATTATCATTATGGCCAAGAAAAACAACCGCCATTCGGGCTGCGGGCTGCGCAGAGAGAAATGCGCGGACGTTACCGGCTTGATTTACAAAATCCCGAACAAGCGTCGCGCCCGACGCGGCGTGGTTTGGCAAAGGCGCTATGAGGTTCGTACCAGCATCGCACTCCATTCGTTCAAAAATACTGAAAACCCCCTCGCTGCCTGCGCCGCAAAAGGAGGAACCGTGAGTATCACTGGTTAGCCAATTATATGATTCCTGGTCGGCGTTAGCACACGGAAATGCATTTCCGGCATTAAAACCTTTCGAAATGCTATCTCCGGCGACATCTATCGCCTGAATATTCAACTGAGCCCCAACCGAGTAGGTCAAAGTTGCAATTGAAACTGCTACCAGTATAGCCCAACGATGATCGATCAAATTAAAACCTCCCTCCATCTCGCAATGAAATCGCTGAATTCGCAGCTTTCAGTGTGAATTATTTTTGCCGCGCATTCTTTAAAAAATCGACAAATTCCTGCACATTTCTGGTCAATCCAGGAAAGCTCGCTTTCGTTTTGCCGTCGCCGTCGACAACCGCGTAAAATGGCAACGCAACCGTGCCGAACATATCCTGCTCCATTTGCTGTTGCTTTTCATAGATCTCACCCTCGCCGTCGGTGTAAAGCTGTACGAGCACAAAGTTTTTCAGCTCGTCTATTACCTCTTTCTTTGTAAAAACATTTGCCTCCATCCAACGACAGTTGGTACAGGTGTAACCGGTAAAATCAATGAAAACCAATTTGTTTTCGGCTTTAGCCTTGGTTAACGCACCCTGATAATCGTTTATCTGCCATTTCAGTTCCGCCTCGCCGTTACCAAGGAATCTGGCTGACGAATTGCCGAGATCAGGCGGCAGGAACGACTCGATCTCGCCGAGTTTTGCCCCAAAAAGTCCCGTCAGCAAATAAAAACTAATGGCCAGACTGATTACCGCGGCGATCATACGGACCGCTCCGAGGCGTTCTGGTTTCGAATCGTGAGCAAGCTGGAATTTGCCAAGCAGATACACCGTAAGGACTACTCCAATAGCGATCCACACAGCAAGAACGACATCGCGTGTAAAGATTCCCCACTTCCAAACGAGATCGACGTTCGAGATGAACTTCATTGCTGCCGCAACCTCGAGAAAACCCATCGCAACCTTAATCGAATTCATCCAACCGCCGGCACGCGGCAGTTGTGATAAAAGCTGTGGCGCAAGCGCGAGCACAAAAAACGGAAGGGCAAACACTGTCGAGAACGCCAGCATTCCGAGGAGCGGCATCTGCCAATCTCCCTGCGATGCAGACACGAGAATCGTTCCAACAAACGGCGATGTGCAGGTGAATGAAGTCAACGTAAAAGTTAGCCCCATCAGCAGAGCACCGACGATGCCGCTTCCCTCGCCTTCTTTACTTCGAGTCAGGCCATCGAGCTTTGTTAAAACGCCGGTCGGGATCGTGATCTCGAATGCGCCAAATAAATTAAATGCAAAAAACAAAAAGATCGCCGTGATAAGCAAGTTTATCCAGGGATTTGCGGCAAAGAGATTGATGCCGGCGGCTCCGACGAAAATCGCGATCAGCATCCCGAGCAGCGTAAACGTCGCTATTATGCCGAGCGAGTATATGGTCGCGAGTTTTACTGATTTCGCACGGCTGCCCGCTGAATGACTAGTAAAATACGAAACCGTTATCGGAATCATCGGGAAAACGCATGGCGTCAACAAGGAAAGCGCGCCCAGCGAAACAGCGAGCCAAAGAAATCCCCACAGATCGGTTTTCTGTTGGCCGGTGGCCGTCGCGGTTTGGCGCTCTGCGTTTGCAGCCGTCGGTTCCGGGTTGACCGTTTTTTTTACAGCCTCAGAACCAACGAACGAAACCCTCAGTGTCCTTGGCGGCAGACAGACCGTGTCGTTGCATAGCTGGAATCTGACATCGAGCGATAAAATTTCCGCGGATGTGTCAGCTGTCGCTTTTAGCGGAACCGAAAAGGTCGCCGAGGTCATGAAAAACTTTGTATCAAGCGGTTTGCCGTCGGCGCCGGTAAAAAGCGGGTCAGTTTTTGTAATTGGCTTTGGCGATTCGATCTTGCCGGCAATCTCGAACGGCTGGCCCTCGGTGATTTTGACCGTCGTCGCCACTGGACCGCCCTCGGGCTGTTCTAGTGCATAAAGGTGCCAGCCCGGTTCGATCTCAGCTTTTAAATTCGCATTGAACAAAGCACCCGATTTTAGCGATCTACCGCTCGACTCAGACGACAAGCTCCACGCAGCCGGATTTTGCGCCAAACCAGCAATTGAAAGGAAAATGATCGCGATTATTAACCGGAAAACAGATCGGCTCATAGGCGGATAACCCAAAGGAGAACTATAACATTTTCAAGAATTGCGGCACATAAACCGGAATCGAATCTTTTGCACATACTCGGCCGCTCGCTTATAATACCGTTTTTGCCGTAGTGGCTTAAATACGCCTTTTTTGTTTAGACGGAGGATTCGATTTTGCCAAAAGCAAATACACGCCAAAAGCCAACCGCAAAAACTGCCAAGATCTCGACAAACGGCCGCGGCAATTCTCTAAAGGCGGCTAAGGAACACGAATTTACAGATTTCGTTGAGGTCGAGCAGGCAAAGGCCGAGTTTATTGAGAGGCGCTCGTCTCAGCTTGTGTCGATCAAGAAGACTGACAAGAAATTGCTCCACTCGATGCTTTACCAAATGGTGCTTGGGCGCCGTTTTGAGGAAAAATGCGCGGAAGTTTACCGGATGGGCAAGATCGGCGGCTTTTGCCATCTTTATATCGGCCAAGAAGCGATCGGCGTCGGTTCGATGATGGCGCTTGAAAAGACCGACATGGTCATCACCGCATACCGCGATCACGTTCAGGCGATGATCAAGGGCATGACGCCTGAAAGCGTTTTGGCTGAGCTTTACGGCAAAGCGGGCGGATGTGTCGGCGGCAAAGGCGGTTCGATGCATATGTTCTCAAAGGAACATGAATTTTACGGCGGACACGGTATCGTCGGCGGCCAGATCGGCGTCGGAACCGGTATGGCGTATGCCGCAAAATACAAGCAATCGGGCCAAGTCGTGCTCTGTTTTTTTGGCGAAGCAGCGGTTAATCAGGGCATATTTCACGAATCGCTAAATATGGCACAGTTGTGGAAACTGCCCATAATTTACATTTGCGAGAACAACCAGTACGGCATGGGCACCTCGCAGGAACGGGCGATGAGTGCGAGTAGCATCGCGAAAAAAGCCGACGCATTTGAGATGGCAAACGAATTTGTGGACGGAATGGACGTGATGGCCGTTCGAGAGGCAACCATCCGCGCTATCGAACGAGCCAGAAAAAAAAGCGAGCCAACTTTGCTGGAAATTCGTGCCTATCGTTTCATGGGTCACTCGATGTCCGACCCGGGCAACTATCGCACTCGCGACGAGATCCTTAAATATCAGGAACGCGATCCGATCGTGCTTTTCAAGGACAGCCTGAAAGAGGCAAAAGTTTTTGGTGACAAAGATTTCGAAAGGGTGGAGCACGAAGCCCTTGAGGCTGTCGAGCGGGCCGTAAGGTTCGCGGACGAGAGTCCGTTTCCGAATGAAAGTGAGCTTATGACAAATGTCTTCGCCTAAGATCACCGATTATATATGGCATTGTTAACAATTCGCGACGCACTTAACCAAGCGCTCCGTGAAGAAATCTTAAGAGATGAAAACGTCTTCGTGATGGGCGAAGAGGTTGCCGAGTACGACGGCGCTTATAAGGTCACGCGCGGGCTGTGGAAAGAGTTTGGTGATAAACGTGTCGTCGATACGCCGATCACGGAGCTCGGCTTTGCAGCTGTCGGCGTCGGTGCGGCGATGGCTGGTTTGCGGCCTGTGATCGAGTTTATGACCTGGAATTTTTCGGTTCTGGCTTCCGATCAGATCATTAATCACGCAGCGAAGATGCTCTATATGTCGGGCGGCCAGTTCAAGGTGCCCATCGTTTTCCGCGGGCCGAACGGCTCGGCGTATCAGGTTTCGTCTCAACATTCGCAGGCTTTCGAGGCGTTTTATGCCAACTTCCCGGGCCTAAAGGTCGTGATGCCTTCCACCGCCGCAGATGCAAAGGGTTTGCTCAAATCGGCAATCCGCGATGACAACCCGATTATCTTCCTCGAACAGGAACGAATGTACGGGCTCAAAGGCGAGGTTCCCGAGGATGACGACTTCACGATCCCGCTTGGGGTTGCCGACGTTAAACGCGAAGGAACTGATTGCACGATCGTCGCGCGTTCGATGACAGTTCCCCTTGCTCTGCAGGCCGCCGAGAAAATTCAAGAGGAGTTTGACGTAAGCTGCGAGGTCATCGATCCGCGAACGATCAAACCGCTCGACATCGACACGATCGTTAATTCCGTGAAAAAGACAAACCGGCTCGTCATTGCCGAGGAATCGCACGCGTTTGCAAGCGTCGGCGCAGAGATCAGCTATCAGCTCATGGACCACGCATTCGATCATCTCGACGCTCCGATAAAACGCATCTCGACCGTTGAAGCCCCGATGCCGTACGCAAAGAATCTGGAAGAATTGGCCCTGCCTAATGTGGCGAAGATCGTCGCGGCGGTGAAAGAAGTTTGTTATTTGTAATGGATAAGGCGGCCGCAAAACTAGAATACAAACTCACTCATCGTCCGATGGGCGTTTTTCAGATCAGGAATACCGCGAACGACAAGGTATTTGTCGATTCGAGCACGAATATTCCGGGAAAGATTAACCGGCACAAATTCGCGTTGACTGCTGGTCTTCATCAAAACAAAGCACTGCAGGCCGCTTGGATAGAATTGGGTGAGTCGGCCTTTGAATTTGAAACACTTGAGCCTGTCGAGCCGCGAGACGATCAGAATTACGATTACGCGGCCGACCTCGCAGTTTTAGAGAGTCTGTGGCTCGAAAAGCTCGAGCCGTACGGTGAAAAAGGCTACAACGAACGGAAAATGACGCGAGAAGAAAGACTGCGAATGATCGCCGAGAATCGAAATGCAGAAGCCCGCACGTAAATAAGGGCGCATCAAAATTATGGCTGAAAAATTCTTAATGCCGAAACTCTCGCCCACGATGGAAGAAGGGCAGATCGCGCGTTGGGTTAAAAACGAAGGTGACACGTACGATGCCAACGAAACCCTTGCCGAGGTTGATACGGACAAAGCGACGATGGAGATGACTGCGCTGACGAGTGGTACCTTGCTCAAGATCCTAAAAGGCGCGGGCGAAACCGCAGCGCTCGGTGAAGCGATCGCTATCATCGGCCAAAAGGGCGAGGATATAACGACAATGTTGGGGGAAACGACCTCTAACGGAAAAGCACAACCAACCACAGAGAACACGGAGGCCAAAGAGAAAGAAGACCCTAAAGCCAAGACAGCTCCTCCGGCAGTTGAACCTGCTCCATCTGCGATTCCGCAATCCGTAATCCCAAATCCGCAATCGAACGGGGGTCGTTTGATCGTCTCACCTATTGCGGCACGCATGGCGGCTGAAAATTCGATCGATCTCAAAACAGTGACCGGCACCGGCCCTAATGGTCGCATTATCAAACGTGACATCGAAACCGCATTATCTGGCGGTCAGACGACTGCAGCCGTTGGTCAGGCGGCGCTCACGCCTTCGACCGTTGTTGGCGCGTCCGCTTATACTGAAGAAAACACCTCTAAAATGCGGCAGGTCATCGCCGGTCGCCTTGCCGAATCTATCGGCCCGATCCCGACGTTTTATCTTACGGTCGAAATCGAAATGGACGCGGCGCTCGAGCTGCGAAAACAGGTCAATGCCTCGGTTAACGAGGATCGAAAGATCAGCGTCAACGACATCATCGTCAAAGCCGCGGCGATGTCCCTTATCAAACATCCGTTTGCAAATGCGTCCTATCAAGATAAGACGATCCGCTTTTATAGACAGGCCGACATCGGCGTCGCGGTTGCAGTCGATGAAGGGTTAATTACGCCCGTGATCCGGGGAGCGAATTTGAAAGGTTTTGTAGAGATATCAGCCGAGATAAAGGATCTTGCTGCAAAAGCCAAAGCGAAAAAATTGCAGCCCGATGAATACACCGGCGCAACATTCTCGATCTCAAATCTCGGAATGTTCGGCATAAAGGAATTCACCGCGATCATCAATCCGCCCGAGGCCGGCATTCTCGCAGTCGGCGGAGCTGCACCAACACCGGTTGTCCGCGATGGCCAGGTTGTCGTCCGCAGTATTATGAATGTCACTATGTCTTGCGATCACCGCGTCGTCGATGGCGCGACCGGCGCCAAATTCCTGCAAACTTTCAAACAAATGCTCGAACAGCCGGGGATGATGTCGGCCTAACGTGACAACTCGCGAAAAATCGACCGCACCCTATCTTGCTCTCTTAGCGGTTCAGGCTCTCTTCGGTTCCCTGCCTGTCATCGGCAAGTTGGTCCTCAAGGTCGTCCCGGCCGTTTCGCTCGTGGGCTTTCGGGTTGGAGTTACGGCCCTCGTTCTGTTAATTTTTCAG
This sequence comes from Pyrinomonadaceae bacterium, assembly GCA_036802885.1. Lineage (GTDB taxonomy): Bacteria > Acidobacteriota > Blastocatellia > Pyrinomonadales > Pyrinomonadaceae > OLB17. The sequence continues at coordinate 6,003 of DAIRVI010000048.1, read as the reverse complement.
ATTTTTAGAGGCCGCGTCTGGCTCAAAGAAAAAGGCGACTATTGGCGGCTCGCGGTGTTAAGCCTCTTTGGTGTAACGTTTAATCAGCTGCTTTTCATTACCGGACTTTCGCTGACAAAGGCGGCGAACACCTCACTCCTCGCGGTCACAATACCAATATTTGCACTTACGGTCGGGTCGTTCGTTGGTACCGAGCGACTACGACGAATAAAAGTCATCGGGATTATGCTTGCCGCGATCGGCGTCATAATTATCATTAATCCTCGTAAGACCGCTTTCTCGGCAGAAACGACTCTCGGCGATATTCTGATCGTCATCAATTCACTTTCATACGGGATCTATGTTGCCACGTCAAAGACCGTGATCATGCGCAACGGTGCATTTCGTTCGATGATGTGGGTATTTGTTTTTGCGGCGGCCGTTTGCGTTCCGCTGGGCGCCTGGTCGTTTTCAACGATTGAGGCAGCCGCCATTACACCTACAATATGGCTTCTAATGCTGTACATCGCCATTATGGCAACCGCGGCTCCTTACCTGTTGAATGCTTGGGCTTTAGCTCGGGTAAATCCGTCGACGGTCGCGGTATTTGTCTATCTCCAGCCGCTGATCGGGTTCCTGCTTGCCGTAGTTTTTCTGGGCGAGTATGTCGACACAACATTTATAGCCGCCGCCGCATTGATATTCGCGGGCGTGTTTCTCGTCTCAAAGAAATTTCGCTGAGGTGAAATCTGCGTTTCCTTTTGCATACTAAAACACGCTCCTTCACAGTCGCGTTTCTGCTCGAAACCGATTACATTGTAAGGAATGAAGACGAAGGAAATTGCGGAGTTTCTGCGCGGCGAACTTACGGGCGACGGTGATATCGAGATCGTGCGAGTCGGCGCGCTCGATACCGCATCACAGGGCGATATTGCTTACGTTGAAAAACCCGGGTTAGATGTAAATTCAAATGCGGCGTGCCTGATCGTTCCGACGGAATTCGCAACGGCACGGGCGGAAACACGACCGGTAGGAAGTGTGCCGCTTATTGCCGTGGCCGATCCAAAGCTCGCGTTTGCCCAGATAGCCGAGGTTCTTCATCCCCAAACGGGTCGAGAGCCGGAAATTCACCAATCGGCAATTATTTCGGAGACCGCCAAAATCGGAGTGAGTGTCTTCGTCGGACCATTTGTTTGTGTCGGCGAAAAATCGCAGATCGGCGACGACACACAGCTTTGCGCGGGGGCAAAGATCGGCGACAGCGTCAGAATCGGCGCAGGCTGCGTGATTCATCCGAATGTTGTTGTTGAGGACAATTGTGTAATAGGTGACAGAGTCACACTCCATTCGGGTGTTGTGATAGGGGCGGATGGTTTTGGATATGTTCGCGACAAAAACGGGTATGTTAAATTCCCGCAGATCGGTACTGTAGTTATTGAAAACGACGTGGAGATCGGTGCGAACTCCTGTGTCGATCGCGGTGCTTTGGGCGAAACGCGCATCGGGGAAGGCACTAAGATCGATAATCTCGTACAGATCGCACATAACGTCGTGATCGGTAAACGCGTTGTCATTGCTGCTCAAACCGGCATCTCAGGTAGCACCGTGATCGAAGACGATTGCGTCATCGGCGGCCAGGTTGGCATGGGCGACCACGCCCGCGTGCAAACCGGCGCCGTGATCGGCTCACAGGCCGGCGTTTTGCCTGGAAAGATCGTTCGTCCCGGCGTCTGGTGGGGCACGCCCGTGCAGCCGCTCGATGAATACAAACGTCAAAACGCTCATTTAAAGGGTCTCGCACGGCTTAAAGACGAGGTTAAAGAATTGAAGAGCGAGATCACAAAACTGAGTCATCCCGATTAGTGTTTTGACAGCCGATCACTCCACAAATTTATTCGAGCTGAAGGTTGTATTTCCCAACGATATTCGGTTATAATTCGCTCACTTTAACAAAGTAAACCGCAAGCCGCGTCTTTCACGTAGTATTTCTTGGCGCTGGCTTTTTTGTTTGACATAGCTAAACACAAAGGAGAAATCGATATGAAATGGAAATCCGCAGTTGTTCTTGCAGTCGGTCTACTGCTATCGGCATGTCAGCCACCGGCGATTACAAATAACTCAGCCCCTGCAAACACGAGCACTTCCGCTCCGGCGCCGAAAACCGAAACTGCAAAGTCGGCACCGACTGACCTTAAGCAGTTGGCAGGGCGAATCGTCAACGAAAGTGCCGGCGTCAAAGAAGGTGAGATAGTTCTTGTAAATGGCTCGGCCAGGGACAATGAACTGATTGAAAATATTGTAATTGAGATCCAGAAAGTCGGCGGCCAGCCGCTTTTGTCGCTGAGCAGTGAAAAGATCACAAAGCGATCCTATGCCGAGGTACCTGAAAAATATGACTCGCAGGAGCCAAAGCTGGGACTCGCATTAGCTAAGATCGCTAATGTCTCGATAAATATCGATAGTCAGGAAACCGAGGGATTATTAGCCGATGTTACGCCTGCGAGACTCGCGGCACGGGCCAAAGCCGGGACACCGGTGAATAATGAGTTCATCAAGAATAAGATCCGCTCGGTAAATGTTGGCAACGATCTTTACCCAACCGAATGGCGGGCAAAACGATTTGAAATGCCGCTCGATACGTTTTCGAAACTGTTTTGGGACGGTGTGAATATTGATTACACCGGGCTCCAAGCCACCGGCGACAAGGCGAGAACTGCTCTGGGCGGGAAAGAAATGGAGATCACCCACCCGAACGGAACAAGCCTGAAGTTAAATATCGAAAGCAGGCCCGCTTATATCAGCGACGGGGTAATTTCAGCTGATGATGTAGCAAAAGGAAACTTGAGCGTGTTTTTGCCGGCCGGCGAAGCTGCTGTCGTTCCCGCCGCCAATTCGGGAACCGGCAAGTTCATTATCGAAAAGGATTTTTTTAACGGTAAGGAAGTTCGTAACATCGTCCTGACTTTTGAAAACGGGAAACTCACTTCAATGACCGGCGACGGAGACGGTTTTGCGCGAATGAAAGCCGAGTTTGACGCCGCGGGCGAAGGCAAGGACATCCTCAGCTACGTTGATTTGGGCATCAATTCAAACTATCCGTTGCCCGCGACCAGCAAATATGGCAACTGGGTCTCAGCGGGAATGGTCTCTCTGGGTACCGGGAATAACACCTGGGCCGGCGGCTCGAACGAATCAAGTGGCGCCATTGGCGGACATTTAGGAGGCTGCACCGTCAAGGTTGACGGTAAAACGATCGTCGAGAATGGCGTGCTCAAGCTCTAGAGATCGGGTCATTTTGACGGGATTCTAACAACCGGAGGATAGACTCGGCTGCCCGATTTGAAGCGCCGCCGTGGCCTAGTTTGTCCGCGGCGGCCTTTAGTTTGGAGCGCATCGAGATATTTTCCTCGGTTTCGAGCAAGCGTGCGAGTTCGCCAGATAGCGTGTCCGGTGTAAATTCGCCTTGGATCAACTCTGTCGCGACCCTTTCCCCCGCAATCAGATTGATCAGTCCGTAATGCGGGACGTCGATAATTGGCTCAAACAATTTGTAATTTAGTGCGGATGTCTTATACACGACAACCATCGGTGTGCCGATTATACCGGTTTCGAGCGTCGCGGTGCCGCTGGTGACGGCCGCGGCGTCCGACGCTTTCAACGCATTGTACGTCTCACCTTCGACCACCTTGAGGACCGGCGGCATTTGGTCACCGGCCCTCTTTTTAAGAAATTCTACATCCGAACGATGTCTTGCTGAGTCAATCGCGATAACGAATTGCACCCCGCTGATTGCTTCAGCGAGCAATCCTGCCGATTTAAGCATCACGGGCAATATTCGGATGATCTCTTTGTGACGGCTGCCGGGCAAAAGCGAGATAAGCGGTTTTGTTGGATCGAGATCGTGCTCGCTGCAAAACTCTCTTTTCGATCTGTCCGCGTGGACCTCACGTGCAAGGGGGCTGCCGACGTATTCAACGTTTGTGACACCGTGCGACGCGTACCAGTCCTTTTCGAAAGGTAAGATCGTGATCATCAGATCAACATACTTTTTTATTGTAGAGAGCCGGTATTTACGCCACGCCCAAAGTTGCGGCGAAATATAGTAAATAACTGTCAAGCCTTGGTTTTTCAGGTGTTTGGCAAGCTTGAGATTGAAATCTGGGAAATCGACGAGGATAGCTGCGGCTGGTCGCTCGCGTGTGGCGGCTTCCTTTAACTCCTTTGACGCGCGCAAGAACATTGGTAAAGCACGACCGATCTCGGCCAGACCAACGATCGCCAAGCCGTCGGATTGCACGATTGCTTCGACGCCCGCTTCGCGCATTTTAGGTCCGGCCGCACCGAAAAACTCGAACTCATTGTCGGGCGCGATCTCTCGGATAGCGGTCACGAGCTTTGCCGCATGGGTATCGCCCGATGCCTCGCCCGCGACGATCATTATATTAAGCGTCTTTTTCATTTGACTCGTAAATGGCTAGGGCTAAATGATAATTCCGAACTAAGATATGACAACCCGATCTTTAGTTTACTGCATCAAACCAAATGATTTCGTCGTCATTAAGCGTTTTTCGTCTCTCATGTGCTTGCAGAACGCCTAAGCTGCACATAGAATTGAGTGTTTTGAGCTATTTGTTAGGGCTATAAGGACCGCAATTATATTGACCTATTCATTTTGGAGGAATTCGTGACGTTTCGCCTTACTTTCCTTTTACTGATTATTACTTTAAATCTTTTTGCCGGCATCGCAGTTGGGCAGGTTGATTCGGTCATCGGCCAGTTGTCGAATTCCGGTAACGAGTCGTTTGCCGGCGGGATGAGCGGAGACGGCAGATTCGTCGTTTTTGAATCCAAAGGCAACCTTGCGACCGAAAATCCGCGCAATTCCGACAACAATCTTGAGATATTTTTGTTTGACTATGCGCAGCGGCGTATCTTTCAGATCACCGATACAAAAAGCGTCCTTTTTGATACGACTCTGCCTGCGACATTCAATAACATTAGGGTTGACATAGTAAACACGAGGCCGGTCATCAGTAACGACGGCAAGTGGATCGCCTTTAGCTCTAACGCGACAACTTCCCGTCGGTTAATGCCCGACGCGACAAATCCGGGATCGTTCGACGGTAATGCGTTTACTTCGCCCACACCTACTCCGTCCCCGACGCCTGGGCCGACGCCGGCGCCAAACCCTCTCACTTTGGACGGCAATTTGGAAATGTGGCTCTATCAGATTCCGACCTATGCGGCGGTAGCCGATCTGTCCGCAGGTGATGAATTGCCTGTAACCTGGCTGAGCCCTTTCGATGCGAATGGCACTCCAACTGGCGGAATATTTACGCGAGTTACAAATACCGACACAAGCCAACTGCCGAGGCCGGGCAGCTCAACTTCGGGGCCGTTTATTGCCGATGACAATCATGATGCGAGTATAAGTGACGACGGCAGCGTTATTGCGTTTGCATCGACGCGTGACCTCGTTACGTGCGTCGGAAATCCTGTAGGTACAGATGATAATGACGAGATCTTCACGTTTGTCCGTGGCGGTGACCGCGGCTGTCCTTTGGACTCCAGCTCTATCGGACTCAGGCAAGTAACGAAAACCGAGCGTGGGCCGATCTCGAACCCGATCTACAATAAAAACCCGACGATCTCTGGTAATGGAGCGCGCGTTGCGTTCGCAAGCACAGGTGACGGACCGATCGTCGGAATGGCCCCGGGCGGCAACCCGCTTTCGAGTAGAAACGAGGAGATCTTTTACGCTGACCTAATTAACGGCAGCCCGACCGCAGGAACGGTAAAGAAACAGGTCACTACCACAACGCCGACAAATCCAGGCGACCCAGTGAATATTTTAGATTTGGGTCGTCGTATGAGCCGCGACGGGCGGTATATTGCGTTTGATTCTTATGCGGATCTGGCAACCGAGCCCAACGGTGCGAACAAGACTTCATTCGCTCTTTATGTTTATGACGCGCAGGCACCCGCGCCAACTCCGCCAACCAACGCGTTTCGCCAGGTCGGTCC
>DAIRVI010000047.1:17762-19653 GCA_036802885.1 Pyrinomonadaceae bacterium | reverse complement strand
GGCGAGTATTTGATCATATAATCCCACGCCTTTTTCTCGTTCGGGTTGCCCCACTCGATCCATTCTTCAGTAGTCAGCGGCAAGGTGCCGTCGAGCATCGTGTTCATCACATCGACAAACGGCACTTGTGCAATCACGGCGTGAAACGTTTGAGGCGACATATTTACCACCGCTCCCATAAGCAATCCGCCGGCCGATCCGCCCTGAATGACAAGCCGATCGTTCGATGTGTATTTTTTGGAAATAAGCCACTTCGCCGAGTCGACGAAATCGTTGAACGTATTCATTTTTGTAAACATACGTCCGGCCAGACGCCATTTTTCTCCCAGCTCGCCGCCCCCGCGGACCAGGGCGATGCCGTAGATCATCCCGCGATCAACGAGGCTCAAGCGCGCAGTCGAAAAGTTTGGCGTCATCGACACGCCGTACGAGCCATATGCGTAAAGTAGCATCGGCGCCGTGCCGTCGAGCTTGGTTCCCTTTTTCATTACGATCAGAACGGGGACTTTTACGCCGTCGCGGGCGGTCGCCCAGACGCGGCTCGTCTCATACCTTGTCTTATCGTAGCCACTCGGGATCTCCTGCTGCTTGACCAAGGTGCTTTTCGCAGTTCGCAGATCAAATTCGTAGGTGGAATTTGGCGTGATCATCGACGAATAACTATAGCGAATGACCCCGGTGTCGTATTCGGGATTTGACGCGAGCCCCATCGTGTAGACGCTTTCGGGCGTCGCGATTCGTGACGTCCGGCGCGGAGACTTTGCGCCTAAGACGCGCAGATATTCGAGCCCGTTTTCGACCTCGGATACGATCGCATAACCTTTGAAAAAGCTAATGCCTTCGACCTTCACCTCGGGATTGTAACGAACAAAATCTTTCCAATTCTTTTCGCCCGGATCGGCGAGCGGAGCACGGACAACCTTAAAATTCTCTGCGCTTTTGTTCGTCGTTATGAAGAATTCGCCATTATCAAAATCCGCTTCATATTCGTGGCCGTCGCGACGCGGAGTAATGACCCTCCATTCGCCCAAAGGGTTGTCGGCGGCGAGGTAACGCGATTCACGCATTGTTTTGGCAAACGAGCTAATAAATAGCATCTTGCGATCGCGCGAGCGGCTGACGCCGGCATTGAAGAGCAAGTCCTTTTCTTCGTAGATCAAGTCGTTCTTGTCGGTGCCGACGATGTGCCGCCAAACTTTGTCCGATCGTTTCGACACCGCGTCCTCTTGCCCGATAAATAGATATTTGCCGTCGTTCGACCATTCACTCGACGTCGTTCGCTCGATCTTGTCCGGCAACATTTTGCCTGTCCGCAGATCCTTTATCTGAAGTGTATATTGACGATAACCGGTCGTGTCGGTCGAGAACGCGAGAAAGTCGCCGTCGTCGCTTGGCGAGAAATCCGAGATCGCGAAATACTTGTAGCCCTTTGCCATCTCATTCTGATCGAGCAATACAACCGCGTCTGAACCGTCCTTCGAACGGCTCCGAAGATAGGTCGGATACTGTTTCCCCTCTTCGGTTTTGGTGAAATACCACCAGCCTCCGAGATTGTAGGGTACGCTTTGATCAGTCTGTTTGATTCGACCGAGCATTTCTTTGTAGAGACTGTCGACAAAGCCCTTATGCTGTCCCATAAATGACTCGGTATAGGCATTCTCCGCGGTCAGGTAGTCGATGACCGCCGGATCCTTTTTATCGTTGCGATCGCGCATCCACGCATAGTTATCGGTTATCTCGTAACCGTGGATCTTGAGAATGCTGGGAACTTTCTTAGCGACTGGTGGTTTCATATCGGTTTGGGCAGAGATCACGATCGTGCCCATGACAATTAGGATAAACAAAAAAACTACGGACAAATATTCTTTGGCCATTCCAAACTCCTTATTCT
>DAIRVI010000047.1:0-17662 GCA_036802885.1 Pyrinomonadaceae bacterium | reverse complement strand
TTTTTCTCGTGCATCAACTGCTCGATCCGCCGCGACATCTCGTACCACTTCGTCTCACCTTTCTTTTCGGCCATATGCAGCGAATACTTGCGTAGCCAGGTTGCCCGCGGGTCCTCGGTCTTATAAACAGCGTGGCCGATGCCCATGATCTTGCGGTGTTCTTCGAGAGCCTTCTCAACCCATGCATCGACCTTGTCAAGGCCGCCGATCTCGATCAGCATCTTCATCACGTTTGTGTTCGCACCGCCGTGCAGCGGACCCGCGAGGGCAGCGATACCCGCCGTGACCGCACCGTACATATCTGCCAGCGTTCCGGCAACAACGCGAGTTGTAAATGTCGATGCATTCAATTCATGATCGGCATGCAGGATCAAACAAACGTCGAACAGATGCGATTCGTCGGCGTCTGCCCGCTCACCACGGAGCATGTATAGGAAGTTTTCCGCGATGTTCAGCGTGTGGTCCGGCGCGACAACTTCTTTGCCGTTGCGAATGCGATCCCACGCCGCGGCGATCGTGCCGATCTGGGCCGTCAATTTCACCGCCGTTTTAACTGCATGTTCGCGGTCAGTGTTGTGGCCGAACTGATCGTAAAAATCTAGTGACGAAACCGCTGTACGAAGTACATCCATCGGATCGGCTGTCTTCGGAAATTGCTTCATCATCGCAATGACGTCGGCCGGAACTTCGTAATTCGCCCGCACCTCGGCATTTAACTCAGCCAATTCCTGCGACGTGGGCAAACGGCCATGCCATAGCAGGTAAACAACTTCCTCAAAGGTCGAATGTTCGGCCAGATCGTGGATGTTATAACCCTGATAAATCAAAATTCCTTGTTCGCCATTAACATCGCCGATCGCGCTTTGGGCGGCAACTACACCGCGAAGCCCTTCGGCAGCTACGGTTGATTCTGTTCCTGTGCTCATCTTGTTTTTATACCTATAAATTTCAATCTAATTATCAATAGTTAATATTATCTAAGTGCTCGTTTCTAAACAAGCGCGACACTCGTGAATAGTGGATCGTAAATCGTGAACCGACAAAGAAAAAGCCGGAGAAAGATTCCCCGGCCTTCTAATTTATGAATCGCGATTCACGATTCACTGTTTACGATTTACGATCTATCGGATCTGTGCTTCGTGCGACGTTTTGATACGCAGCTGCTGATTGCGATTGAGACGGATCTGTTTACCACGCTCGACGACGACGGCACCAACGCCAAATGCAGCTCCCATCCCGGCACCGACTGCGGCTCCAACAGGTCCTCCGACAACTGCCCCAACAACCAGACCTGCTCCCGTAGCTCCGCCTACCTTCACGGCGTCTTGCTTGATCGAGCTTCGGCCAATCGCAGTTCCTTCGTTATCGATGCGGCTGACATTGTCACCCTTGACCGCCAAAACCTCAATGAGAATACCGCTGAAATTGCTCCAGCGATTATCGGCGAGGATTATGCGATCAAACGACAACAGCATCTCCGACCGGCGCTTGATACGGCCCGGCTTGAGTACCTTGCTTACGCGGCCTTCGATTGAAGCGCCAGCGATCTCTGACGGTGAAACTATCTTTGCCGTAAATTTATCGCCTTCGCGGCTCTGCTCTGTGGTTAGGTCTTGCTGCAATTCGACGATTAATTCCGTGTCACAGGGAATTATAATGATTGGGCTGCCAGGAGCCTGAAAGCTTACTGGCGTGGTCTGGAAATTCGGATTTGCCGTTTGGCTTATTCTGTCCGAATCGTTGCCTTGTGCTGTTTGCGAAGTCCCGTCGACCGCAATCGCCGTTGGATCTTGCTGTTCGCCTGTGAGGACCCCGCGCCGCTTCAAATCCCCCGGAAGACTCGCCTCAAATGATCGCCGGTCGTATCCCGTGTCATAACCAGACTCAAAACCTTGTTGATAACCATCGCGGTAATCTTCGACAGTACCGTAATCCTTACTGAATGCCCGATCCGCTTTCGAATAATCACCGTGGCGAGTGTAACTCCTAGTAGCGGCGTCGATCGAATCACGATAACCGGCCATATAACCATCTGAGTACCCCGTACGAAAACCCCTCTGAAGCGCCACACCGGATTCCTGAGTTTGCGCAGATGCCGCCGGGGCGAATGCACCCGAAATTACGAGACTGCTTAACAAAATGCTTAATACGACAAAGCGTATATTACTAATAACTTTCATTTTCATCTCCTGTATTTGACGCCAGATTTGGCAAGAAATGTATTGTCCGCTTATGGTTATACACTAATACCTTACAAGTTACAAGAACTTTTTTCGAATTTTATTAATATATTTTGGAGGGTTTTGGTTAAATGAATGCTTAATCCACTGCTGCAATGCAGTTTGAGCAAATCCGATCGCAATCCAAAAAAAGCTGAGTCTACAAGCTCTTCCGGAACAAATAAGACATACGAATAAAGAAGGTGCGGCTGTTGCGAGTGAACCCCGGCTCGAACTGCCCGTTGTAAGGATTGAGCCCGTTGCGACTCAGATTGTCGTTGTAGCCGACATAAAACGCGGTGCCCGGACTTGGGGTCAGGCCAAGAAGGATCTGGCCGGCAAAACTTTTCTCCCTCCCCGTGCCGTCGGCATTTCCATCAAAATCGAGCCTTAAACGCGTGAATAAAAACCGGGTAAATTGATAGGTCGAACGAACGCTGACGATGTCCGAATCGAACGAGCGGATGCCGTTGTCTTGTCGCGAGAGACGGGACTTGTTATAGCTGACGTCGATGCGCAAAGGGTCGATTGGTTTGAGCTCGACAAAGATATTTGCATCAACCTGATTGCCCGGTCCCGGATTTTGCAAGAACGGACTCACACAGTCGCCGTTGGTATTTCGAATAAGACAATCAAAGTAAAAGTAGTCAAAGGCCCCTCGTATCGTGCCTACAAAAAAGCCATAACTCAACCACTTGTTCGGCGTCTGATTAAAGTTTGCCGACACGAAGTTTGCCCACGTCTTGCGGGACGGATCGCCAAGGAACGTTCCCACGCGAGTCGGAGAACGCTTGAGGCCGAATTCATCCTCGTAGATCTTCTGATACGATGTGCCGACCTCAAATCCCAAACGGGTCTGCCGGTGAAGGCTGAGATTCACGCCCGTCTGCGTGTTAAAGCCCTGCAGCCGCCCGTCCCATGTGTAATCGACGCCGCCCAGCTGGTTCCAGTTTGCGCGGATGATCTTCTTCTTGGCGTCAGACTTAGTCGAAAAGCGATTAAAGAAAAACGCGAAATTAGTGTTCGTTTGACGTCTGAAACCCGCATCCGCACGATAATACTGGCTGCGGCCGCCGGCCTCCAAAAACCAGCCGTGCGTCTCGCCGTCCGAATCGAGGTTAACGTAATAAGCCAAGCCGTTGCCGACGCGATAACGGTTAAATGTGCTTCCATATTCGATCAGCTGCGGATTGTAAATGTCGAGCGTCGTGTCATACGTACCGGTGCCACAAATGGCGCGATTCGACGCCGCCTGAACATAATCCTGGGTTGGTTCGAAGTCGACCTCTCGAAAACAACGCTTCGACGTCGTGCCGACAACCTGAAAACTCGACGTGATCTTTGGCGTGAACTTTATTCGCCCATCGAAACCAGCAACCAAATTCTTCTGCTCAGGGAACGATCTGTACGTGCCAAAAAAGCCGATATTGTTTTCGCTGCCAAAGTCGCGTTTCAGACGCAGAACCGCGTAAAGCGAGTTTTTGTCGAGAAATTCGTCCCTTGAACACTGGATGCGCGGGTCGAGGCGTTGGCGTTCGAGACATTGCGCGTTCAGCGTTCTTTCGTTCTCGGAGTAATTTCCGGGACCGTTGTCGGATGCGGCGAGAATACCGAACGAGGTCTTACCGGATTTGCCCGTCAGCTTGACGGCAAAGTCCGGGTCGAATATCTGCCGCGAGTAGAAAACTGGGATAGGCGACCGAAATATATCGACGCCTTCGAGAAAGAACGGGCGCTTTTCCTCAAAAAAGATTGGGAACCGCTGATTTGCCGTGACGACCGGAGCATCGGCTTCGATCTCGGCGAAGTCTGGATTTATTGCGGCATCGAGCGTGATGCTCGGCGTAAGCGTGTATTTGAGCGTGACGCCGATCTGCTTTTTGATGGGATGATTTACAAAACGGCCCGCGGAAACCTCTCTTGCAGAAACACGTTCACCTGTTTCGCTGAGTGTAACGCTCGGCACGACCTCGAGTGTGCGTTCGTATTTGATCTCATCGAGGCCGGTGATCTTGCCGTGCTTTATCAAAAAGCCTGAAACTTCGCGATCGTCCGGCAGCCATTGATCGAATTCGTCATTGAGTCGATTTATGTTCCGCGCCGCATTAAACCCCCACAGCTTGCCTTTTCCCGCGGTGTACCTGATCGACTTGAAAGGTATTTTGGCCTCGACGGACCATCCCCAAGCCTCAATGATCCCCTTCGACTCCATAACAATGTCGACAGAAAAATCTGATCCTTGCCCTTCCGTAAAAATACCGTCTGCCTGAATCCCAAGCGGGTTAAAACCTAACACATACGCCCGACGTCGATCATCGTAGGTATCGAGCCAAATTCGGACGTTATCCTCGCCAAAAATACCGTCTCGTTTGGCTATGGTCGCTCGAATCTTGTCTTTTTCATCCCAGCATTTGAAGGCGACATACAGGTTCTTTTCGTCGTACATCATCATCACCTCGGTAGGTTTTGATGGTGCAGTGTTATTGCCCGGGTTTGTTTGATAGAAATCCTTAAACACGGCAGCCTGCTTCCAGGCCTCCTCGTCTGGGCGGCCATCGATAACGGGAACGGCCGAGGCCTTTGTGATCACAACTGGCCGCAGCTTTTCGGGCGGAACCTCAACTTTCGAGTTCTTTGACGTTGCCACAACAGGCGCCGGATCTGCTACTTTTGCGGCGAGATTAGAGTCAGGACCGGATGCCTGCTGCGCACGGACCGATAACGAAACGAGAATGATTATTACAACAGCATTTAATTTTCTCATTGCTTGACCTCAATAAAACAGGTTATTAAACCAACTGTCGTTTCGGCAGAAAAGGGATTTGATCCATTGAATAATAACGGGGATAATGCAAGAAAGTTTCAATAAAACAGTCCTGACACCGTGAGCGCCATTTGACGAAAAGTCAGAGCGTTTCCTTTATCATTCCGGCACCGCGGACACGGATCGAGCCGCCGGTCTCGATCTGAAACCGCGCGCCGCCATTCCCAATCCTGTATTTACCGTGCCCCTCGTCGCCACCGATGCGTTTCAGATCAATGCCCTCGCCGACGACTTCCTCGCAGTTTGCCTCGAGATCGGCGGATGTATTCTCTGGCAGTGTCAGAACTACCAAACCGTCGCCTGCGTGAGCTTTGAGGCTCTGGAAATCGCCTTCGAGATTGATCGGCCCGTCAATGGTCCGGGCAACTACATCACCACGAAAGCCGATCACGCGAATCCGCCCGTCCGTATTGGAAACTTTTAATTTCCCTTCGGAATCGCGAACATTTATTGATTGGTCGGAACCGGTCAGTTCCAGATCGCCCGAAACGCCCTCAAGGCGAATCTCACCGTTGGCAGTAATTTTAAGGTTTGACATCCGCGGTACGTAGACCACGATAACCGTTCGTTGGCCGTCGCCGTAGAATCGCAGTCCATTATTGTCTTGCGGCTCATCGACATTGATCGAAACGGTTGAATCAGTATGTTTCTCGCTTACCTTCAAGGGCTCGGCCCGTCGAGGTTCGATATATTGCACCACGCGATACTGCACTTCGTTTTTGTCCCAACCAACGACTTTCACAGAGCAGGGCTCGGCATAAACCGTCACGGTCGGAACGCCCTTGACCGGAAAGGTGTCGCTCTTTTTCTCCACGCGTGGAAACGCGGGGGCCAGCGGCGCCAGTGCCATCGACGAATACACAGCTTTCTGCTGTAGCTCGGCCTCTTTTATCCTTTGTTTCAGCTCGTCCGACTTCATTACCGCGGCCGCGATTTTGACAGACTCGGTATTGATCCGGGCGAGCTCGGGCTGAATTCTGGCTATCTCGCTCTGAGCGTCTGCAACCGCGATCGCCGAGGCTTTGGAAGCAGCTTTCACGGCTTTAGCAGCGTCCCTCTCAGCCTTTGCGGATGCCAATGACGAGTCATCGTCATCCATATTCCAATCTTCTTCGTCCTTACCTTTTTGCGGAAGAAGGTTCGTCGCCGGACTAAGGGCTTTGCCGTCGTTTTTGCGGTTGATCGAAAGTCCGCCGTTAACCGTTTCGAGCTTAATTTGAACGTCGCCGCTTCCTAAACGCCCGTACAGATCGCGGCCAACGTACTTGCCCTTGCGAACCGGCAGGCCGAAGTCGTTCGTAATATTACCGTTGAGCGAATCCGCTCTGACCGTCGCATTCGAGTCCGACGGAATAACTAGATTAACCTTGCCATTCACTGTTTCGAGCGAGATCTTGGTGCCCGATTCGAGCCGGTCAAAATCCGCTGTAACTTCGCCATTCACTGTGGACAGATTTGCGGTACCGCGAATGTTCGTGGCATTCACGGATCCGTTAACGGCCGAGACTCTCGTGATATTTACGAAGTTTGATACCGAGACCGATCCATTTACTGTCTCGACCTCATTTAGAATCGCACCACTAGGAACCATCAGTCTGAATTCCACGACCAGCTTGCCGCCGTTTTTCCACTGGTCACCTCGGTTCTTGTTTTTCCAATTACCATAATCGGTCTCGACGCTAAAACGTCCGGGTTTTGATTCGATCTTGATCTCGACATCGCCAAGCCGCTCTTTGGTGTCGGCGACCTTGGTATATTCCAGTTTGACCTCGTTTCGTTCCCAAGCTTCGACCGTGATCGAACCGTTCACGTTTGAGACACTGACCCTGCCGTCTGCGTTAAGCGGATAAGATTGCTCAAACTTCTCGCTCTCGTCGCCCTTGCGGCTCTCAACACTTGCCGGGACCGTCTGATTTATCCGGCATATATCGGAATCAGAAACACCGTTTCCCTGCGACGAAACCATTAAACCTGCGAAGACCAAGGTATATAACCAACTCATATTTACGACTCCTTATTTTTCGAATATTTCCCGTTATCTATGTTCAAAACACCACAGATTTTGCATTTGTGACATTTTTTTTCGAGATGTCTGGTTGTCAATCGATAAAGCCGGATGTGTTAGACTTTTTAGATTGATTCCGGCGTGCCGTTTTCGGCTAGTGGTGTTCGGGCATTTCCAAAATGCGTATGGTAATATTAACCTTTTCGTTTTCCCGCCGAGAGTTTCGAATACGAACGCACAACGAAACGAGAATAGGATTTGTAAGTCTTTAGCTAATTGATGCAAAGACCAAATTGATGATGGAACGCGAGACACTACCGTCAATGATGCTATCTGACGAAATACACCACTCGATCGCCGACGCTGACGATATAGAGGAGGTTTGGGAGGAGACGATCACGGTCGGCGACGTTTTTCGCAGTTTGATCGGACATCCGGCTCAGATCATCTTACGGTGGAATTGGAAAGCTGCTCTTCTTGGTGCTGTTCTCCGCGCGTCCTTTTACTACACCGTCTACCAGCTCAGCCGCGAAAGCAGTGTTGTCATCCTGACGGCGGTCGTTGTCGAGCTTGTATCACGATTTTTTACAACCGGTATTGCCGGTGCTATTGTCCAATCATTTAGGCGTGCAACTCCGCTGTGGGCCGCTAATCTGATTGTTTCGATCATGCTGCCGGCGATGAGCCACACGGTCGAATTTTGTACTCACTACGTACAGGAACGTTATCTTTACGACATTTTCGCAGCGTCTGAGAATAGTGTCGCTCGCCAGCGAGCGTTTGCGATCTCAGTATTATTTTCAGTTATCTCGGCCCTTTTTAATTTGTTTGCGATGAAACACGGCGTCCTATTGGTTGGCGCCGGTGAGGAAACTCAGTCTTTCTTCAGCGACGTTAAACGGCTGCCGCGGATGGTAGGCGAATTCACAGCTTTTCTGCCCGTTTTCATCGCCAAATATCTTGAGACGGGTCAGATTATCAACGCATTTATGTATATCGCCGGGTTTGGCCTCGCCGTCGGAGCTATCCTTGGAACGGTTCGCGGAAAGTGGCAGTGGGCCTGGACGACCGCACTTGGAGCGTGGGCTCTCATTATTTTTTCGGTTAGTGTGACGCTTCTGGTTCGCTACATCCTGAAGCGTAACGGAAGGACTTATCGGAAACGGTATTAGTATTTTTCTGATTGTTTTTTCTCACCTTAAAAGATGCTTGAATTAGTCTTTGCGAATCTGCGAGTTCGTCCTTTCCGCACGCTGATAAGCGTGGTCGGCGTTGCGCTCGGTGTCGTTTTGGTTATCTTATTTACCGGCTTGGCACGCGGTATGACCAACGACCTCGCAAAGCGTTCAGCGAATTGGAAGGCCGAGATAGTCTTTACGCGGCCCGGCGGCATGGACACAATGAGCTCGAATGCTAGTGTAAATGTGGCTTACGCCGACAAACTTCGCGAAATTGACGGCGTCCAGTCTACGGTGCCGGTTATTCGTTACATCAGCCCTGATTCAAAGGGTACCTGGGGCATTAGACAGATCGACGGTGTCGAATGGGATCCGTTCGCCGAAATGAACGGAATGCAGCTGGTCGAAGGCCGTGCGCCGACGGCAAACGATGAAGTGATAATGGATCGCCGTCAGATCGAGAGCGAAAAGCTAAAGCTCGGCGATACATACGAGCTTTTCGGCGGGAAAACATTTAAGGTAGTCGGCATTTTCGAACCGCCGTCGGGGGCGCGTATTAAGATGTCGCTTGCCGCAATGCAAGAAGCACTACAGACGGATAAATGCACCTATATCCTCGTCAAGATCAAAGACGGCGCTGACGTCGACCGGGTTGCCGCACGCATAAACGAAGCTCTGCCCGGAAACAAAATAAACCTTACACGCGATCTGGTGATAGACGCCCAGGAACGCATTCCGGGCTTGAATACTTTTTTGCGGGTCTTGGTAGCACTGGGAGCCTTTGTAAGCACGATCTTTGTCCTGCTCTCAATGTACACGACCATCACGGAACGTCGAAAAGAGATCGGTATTCTGAAATCGCTCGGAGCCTCTACGTCGTTTATTATTAGCACGATCGAGGGCGAGGCTTTTCTAATAGGTGTACTTGGCGTACTTACCGGCTTTCTCGCTTCGTTCGTGACATCTTACCTGATCGGGGCACAATTTGGCCTTGCGTTTGAATTCAGCGCGGACTGGATCCTGACCGCTATCGTAATTGCCGTCGGCGGCAGTCTTGCGGGTGCTCTTTATCCGGCGTGGCGTGCGTCCACGATCGATCCGGTTGAGGTGATGGTCAACGAATAGCTACGATTACTTGGTGGATTTTAAATTAGAGAGCATCGTCGGCGGACATGATCCGCTGCAGCACCGCATCCCGCTTTTGCCGAATGTCGGTTATACGCGGCGGAGCAATCTCACTAACGAAGGTCGGCGGCAATTTGAATGGGTCAGTCTGCAGAGGTACGCCCTCGCTTTCAAGCTTGCTGGCAATGATCTTTGAGATAAGTTCCTGCTCAAATTGACAGATATTTGTGAATTTTACACCAATGCCCGTGTGGTCGAAGCGATATAGAGCTTTGCACTGTAGCGGCAGGTAATTCTTATTGGGCAGCTCGATCTCTATCCGGAATTCGTCACCGATATAAATGTTCTCTTCCCATCCGGTAAAGCATCCGCCGATACTGATCTGTTCGAGCCTGGTTTCCTGCCTTTCGCCAAATTTTGTGTAAATGATCGCCGGGATGTCGAGCGAGAACCGGATATGTTGTCTTTGATTGATCGACATGTTTTACGAAACCGAGAGGAAAAAAAGCCTATTCTGGCCGACAAATACTATCTTAACGATTTCGAGACCGTACGCGCAATACTTATTATCCAATTCGGAAACTAAAGAAACCGCCCAGATCGAGCGGTTTCTTATTCAATTCAATTAACAAATCCTTAGTTATTCGCGGCTTCAGTTTTCGTGCAATGCGTGTTGAATGCATCCACCAACGCCTGGGCGATCATCGCCGGAGGGCGGCCCTCGAGATCTTTCCTCTCAAATAACTGTACCAACTCGCCATTCTTCAAAAACCCGATCGACGGCGATGACGGCATATGACCCGTGAAGTATTCCCTTGCAGTGTCGGTCGCGTCGATATCGGCACCGGCAAATACTGTGATCGAGCGGTCAGGCTTGGCTTGCGATTGCTGCAAAGCCATCGCAATTCCCGGCCGTACGCCGCCAGCGGCACATCCGCATACCGAATTTACAACAACCATCAGCGTCCCGTCGGTATTTTTTACAGCGTCTTCGACCGCTTCTGTCGTTTTTGTTTCTTCGATCCCGAGTTGCGCGAGTTCCGCACGCATTCCGTGGATCATCATTTCTGGATATGCCATAAATATTCCTCTAATCTAACTTCAAAAATATATAACAACTTTCAATTTTGACATTCAAAAGATGAGATCACTAAACCTGACCTTTTTTTCAAGTATTCAATACAAAGCGTTTCAAGTCAAGCGGCATCGATCTCAAGCGACCAGGTTTGCCCCGCCACACCATATTATCTAGAATTGAATTCCGTGCCGCCTTTTTGGCAACAAACGACATTACTGAATGGCAATAGAAATTGAAAAGAAGTATCGCATAGATAAAAAGCGAATAGTAGAACTTACGGCGAAACTAAGTAAACTCGGAGCGACATTTTCATACGAGACGTTTGAAGAAAATTACCTGCACCGCGGCGGATTGCTCGACGGACGGGCGGCGGTGCTGAGGTTGCGTAAGACGGAATCCTGCACTACGCTCACCTACAAAGAAAAAGTTCCGACCGAAAACGATTTCAAGCATCAGATCGAGTTTGAGACTGAGGTCTCAGATGTTGAGGCGACCGAGAGTATTATCGAAAAACTCGGATACAAACTCTCCGTCGTTTATGAAAAACACCGCAAGGCGTGGCATTTAGGCAACGTCGAGGTCGTTTTGGACGAATTGCCATTCGGCTACTATATGGAGATCGAGGGAGAAATGCACGACATCCTATCGGTCGAAAAACTGCTCGACGCCCACAAACTCGAACCTGAGGCTCGCGGCTATCCGCGCCTCACTCTAAAATACGGCAAGGTTAATGGCGACATCACTGAATCGCGATTTGCAAAGAAAGTCACCGTTTAGCAAGGTGTTTCAAGCCCGACGAAATGCATCTGCGAGTCAAACCCGCCTTTACTTCGACTAGAAACTTTGTGATAGCTGCCGTCGGGTTTAAGTATATAAGCATTAATCTCATCTTTTAGGCACGACCTCAAAATCGTGTCTTTTAGATACGCTCGGATCTCGGGGTCAAGTATTGGCGTCACCACTTCGACGCGGCGGTCAAAGCTGCGGTGCATCAGGTCGGCACTGCCGATGTAAACCTCTTCTACTTCGCCGCCTCCATTCGCAAAATAGAAAATCCGGCTGTGTTCGAGAAACCGGCCGACGATCGATCTAACTCGAATGTTCTCGGACAGGTCCTTAATTCCGGGGCGCAAGGCACAAATACCACGAATAATTAGATCGATATCTACCCCGGCCTTAGAGGCTGCGTACAGTTCGTTGATCAACTCGACATCGGTAATACTGTTGGCTTTGATGATTATTCGGGCTTTTTTGCCAGTCAGCTTGTTTTTCTTTTCACGGCGAACCAGAGCGATCAATCGCTCGCGCAAATTTAAAGGAGCCACGATCAAACGTTTGTATTTGTCCTGCTGCGAGTATCCCGTTAAAAAATTGAATAGACTGCTGGCGTCTTCGCCAATTTCTTCGACAGCAGTCAACAGTCCGATGTCAGTATAAATTCGAGCGGTGAGCGGATTGTAATTTCCGGTCGCAAGGTGCACGTATCTCACGAGCTTGTCTTTTTCACGGCGAACCACCAGCAAGACCTTTGAATGAGTTTTCAGCGTACTGATACCGTAAACAACGTGAACGCCTTCGTTTTCCAGCCGTCGCGCCCATTCGATGTTGTTCTCCTCGTCAAATCGGGCCTTGAGCTCTACCAGAGCCGTAACTTGCTTGCCCATGCGGCTTGCACGAATAAGCGAGTTTACGATCGGCGAGTCTTTTCCCGTTCGATACAGACATATCTTGATCGCCTGAACGTCCGGGTCGTCTGCGGCCTCGGCAATGAAGTCTGCAACCGTGCTGAACGAGGTATATGGATGGTGAAGCAGCACATCCTGCCTCTTGATCACCTCGAAAATGCTTTCATTCTTCTGCAGCGGCGCCGGCACGACGGACTGAATCGGTTTCTCTTTAAGCTTGGGCCTGTCGAGCCCGTAAAGCTGCATCAGATCGGGAATATCGACAAAACCCTCGACGCGCTCGATCGCTTCGTCGCTCAGCCCGGTGCCGCTTGCGAGCAGCTTGACCATTTTTTCAGGCATCGCGGCCGATACTTCCAAACGGACCGCGAAACGATCACGCCGACGCTGTAGTTCGCGCTCAAGGGTGCGTAAAAGGTCACCGGCCTCATCTTCGCGAAGCTCTATATCCGCATCGCGAGTCACGCGAAATAGAAATGCCTCGCTTGTCTTCATATGCGGGAACAGCTCGTGAACATTCGCGGCAACCACTTCTTCGAGCAATGCGTATCGTCCTTTCTTCTCACTGATCGCGATGAGACGCGGAACGCTCGGTGGGAGTTTGATGCGTGTAAAACGCTTCTGACGAAAGAGATGCTTCAGATTCGACTGTGTTCGCGTCCGGATCGGCTCAATAAAAAGACCGAGATTCAAACTCAAATTTGAAATGTAAGGGAACGGATGGCTGGAATCGACCGATTGCGGCGTCAGGATCGGAAACAGATTATTGCGAAAATACTTGTCGAGCTGTTTTTTCTCTTTTGAGTTCAACCGGGCGTAAGGTTCGACCGTAATTCCTTCTTTTTCTAGTGTCGGAAAGACATTTTGATGCAGGTATGAAACTTGTCGCTTGAGCATCGGCCGCAGGCGTTTGTATACCTCATGGAGCTGTTCCGATGCCGTCAGTCCGTCGGGCGAAAGCTCGCCCACACCCTCGGCGATCTGTTCCTTCAGTCCGGAAACGCGAATCATAAAAAACTCGTCCAGGTTTGTTGAAAAGATCGATAAGAACTTGAGCCTTTCGAGCACCGGCAGATTGTCGTCGGTCGCTTCATCAAGCACGCGCCGGTTGAATTCGAGCCAGCTCACCTCGCGGTTAAATAGCAACTTGTCGTCGAACTCGTTAGTAGCCGAGACGTTCGGCTCAGGCTGCATTGCAGTCTTTGAATCTTTCATGTCCGAGAGTGTCATAGGTGGCGGGCTTGATTATACGAAAGCCAAAGGTCATCACAAAGCAGATCGATGTTAAATCTTCTGCAAAAAATTCAGGTATTGGATGTCGATCTTTCGTGGCTCATCGCCATCGCCGTCGATCGTGATCTTAATGGTTCGATTCGAAAACCGAAGATCGCCAAGTCGATCCGCCCATTCGATAATCGTCACGGCATTTTCATTCTCGAGAATCTCTTCGAGACCGACCGCTTTAGCCGCATCCGACGCCGAATCCAAGCGCCAAAGGTCGATGTGATACACGTCGAACTTCGAGGACTTGTACAAATTTACCAGTGTAAAACTCGGGCTTGTCACCTCGTCGATATCAAAATCAAGGGCGCTCAAAATGCCCTTGGTCAATAGCGTTTTGCCCGCCCCGAGTTCCCCGTGCAACAGCACGACATCTCCAGCCTGCAGCGACTTGCCAAGCCGCTCGCCGAACGCAAACGTTTCGTCTGGTGTTTTGCATAAACGCTCCCCTCCTTGATTAGGAGCGGATGCTTCGGCCGACAGAGTGGTAGAGATATCTGTCATATTGTGATTTTCTCAAAGACATCAACCAAGCACTCTCGCACATCCGATGCCGTCATAACGCGCTTGCCGTATTTCTTCTCGGCGATATCGCCCGCCATTCCTGCGACGTAAACGGCTGCGACGACCGTCTCGAAAACATCGATCTTCATCACCGAGGCCTGAGCAACAAAACCGGCGAGTATTCCGGTCAGCGTATCTCCGTTGCCCGCTTTGCCAAGGCCTGAGTTCCCTGTTGGGTTCACGACGACCTTGCCGCCCGGTTCGCCGATCAAAACACGCTCGCCTTTTAGTACAAGAATGACACTTTGCTTTACCGCAAAATCACGAACTGCTGCAACGCGGTCTTTGATCGCGTCATTGTCATCGGTTCCGAGCAGCCGCAAAAACTCGCCTTCATGCGGTGTGAGGATCAACGAGGGCAAAAGGCTCACCTCCTTACGAAGGAGCGGTGACGCTTTAGCGCCGGGGTGGTTCCCTCCCGCGAATGGCGAGAGAAGGTTAAGGGCGTCCGCGTCAACAATGGTCGGCTGCCGCCGATTTTTGATGACCTTTTGGACAAATTTCTTGGTGCTTTCATCCTGCGAAATACCGCTACCTATTGCCACCGAATCTGCCCTTTCAAGAAGGTCTTGAAGCTCGTCAAACGCTGCTTCCGAAACCGAACCGTTTTCCGTCTCGGCAACCCGGCGGACCATCACCTCCGGTAAAACCCTTGATGCGACCGAATCTTTTGACGATCTCGGCGTTGCAATGGTCACCAACCCGACACCCGAACGCATCGCCGCATTTCCGCACAAAACCGCCGCACCGGAATAGTTCTCCGACCCGGCGATCAAAAGAGCGTGCCCGCGTTTGTTCTTATATGAAGCGTCGGAAAACTTGGTTTCTTCGAGCCAATCCTCAGCGTCTTCGCGTTCCGCGAGGTACAACTGCGACGGCTGTTCTTCGATCAAATCCCAGGGTGAGCCGATGTCCGCGATGATCAATTCGCCGTTGAAACCAACGGCTCCCGGAAGGACGTTCCCGGCCTTTGGAGCCGAAAAAGTTACTGTGAGTTCAGATTGAACAGCGATATCGAGTTCAGCACCGGTGTCGGCATTCAGTCCGGTCGGGATATCGATAGCGACTCGGAGTCGAGGCTTCGGAAGCGGATCCTCGCCGAGAAAATTGAGTTCATGAACGACGTTGTAAAGCCAGATCTCAAGTGAGCGCGTCAGGCCTGTGCCGAAGATCGCGTCTACAATTACGTCTACAGAATTAAAAACGTCTAGCTGGATAGCATTCCATTCATCTTTCGTGGTTACTTCGCGCAGCTCGCAAAAGGAGCTATGGTACACATCGTCAAACGTGAAGTCCGCCGCGCAAAGGACACCAAAATTAATTCTTGCGTCACCTTTTGTTTCTTTGATCCGACCAAAAAGGACTACATCAACAAAGGCGCCGGCAAGAGCTAATTGCCTGCCCAAAGCCGCGCCGTCGCCGCCGTTGTTGCCTTTGCCGCATAGGATGAGAACGGATTTGCCTTTGACCGAGCCGCCGAGTTTTTCGGTTATGACGCGCGCTACTGCGTGGGCGGCGTTTTCCATCAGCAGGAGCGACGGAATACCGTATTTCTCGGTCGTTAGTCTATCAACCTCACGCATTTGTGCGGCTGTAAGCACCTTTTGCATACACGATTAATCTACCACAACAAAAAACCGCAATGCTCTCACGCAGTGCGGTTCGGAGTGATTTGGAGATCTGTGAATAGACTTCGGGCGTTTTCAGAGCCGTAAAATGTTCGCCACTGTGCTCGAACACGCTTTTCTTCCGTTCATCTAATAGAAACGGTCATTCGCAATTGTCTTCCACAAATATATGGTGATCCCGGGTGGATTCGAACCACCGGCCTTTCACTTAGGAGGCGAACGCTCTATCCAACTGAGCTACGGGACCATAAACAATGGAAAATGACAAAACCCAAGAATCAAATATTTTCCACTTTCAATTTTCGTTTTTCCTTTATTAAGAGTCGTAATGTATCAACGAACGGACGTTATGGCCGTCAAATTTCTGCCGCCCGTTTAGAAAATCAAGCTCGACAACAAACAGCAACCCGGCAACTACACCGCCTACACTTTCGACGAGATCGACAACGGCCCGCGCCGTTCCGCCAGTCGCAAGCAGGTCGTCAACGATCAAGACACGATGCCCCTCGCCGACAGCGTCTTTGTGCATTTCGAGCGTGTCCTGGCCGTATTCCAGGTCATACGAAACCGAGACCTTCTCCGCGGGCAGCTTTTTCGGTTTACGAACAGGAATAAAACCGGCGCCCAGCCTTAAGGCGATCGGGACGGCGAAGATGAATCCACGCGATTCGACGCCGATGACAGTGTCGATTTTCCCATCGGGGCATAGTGCAGCGAGGGCATCAATCGTATCTTTCAGGCCACTCGGATCAATCAGGAGCGTCGTGATGTCGTAAAAGTTGATCCCCGGTTTTGGAAAGTCCGGCACCTCTCTTATCAGTTCTCGTAAATGTTCCATTCTTACCTTTCGATCCTAAATGTTGAATATAAACCGCTTGGCTCCACCACCAACTCTTCGATCTCGCCGACTAGCGAATGGGTCGGACCCGCGGCCAGATCGAGCCTAAAAGCATTAACGGAATTTGCGTTTCCCTCGGCCCAAACCTCGACGCTTCCGTCGTCGAGATTCCTCACGTACCCTCTAACCTGGTGTCTCGCCGACGATCGCTGTGCAAAATATCTGTAACCTACACCCTGAACGTCTCCGCTTATCAAAAATTTTCTCGCTATCATTGCAGCCAATTAATCGCTGAGAGTCCGGAGCCCAAAATCTCGTCTAAACAATTTTGCAAGTTTCGCCTTGGTTGTGCAAATCCGATTGTGGAGCTAACACCTGTTGAGGATTTACAAAAACCGGCAATAGTGCAAGAATTGGTTTTAATGAAAAGGCTGGCTTTTTGCTCAATTCTGACATTTGCGGCGGCAATCGCGTCGCTCGGACAGCAGCGGCCATTGCTCACAGATGATATTGATATCACACCGCCCGGCTCACTTGAGATCGCTGCGGGAGTAGATTTCTTCCAGAACGCAAAATTCCCGCTCTCGGGCATCAAGGGTGATCTGACGCGAGTCGGCGATATCCGTGTCCGCACGGGATTTGCACCAAATGTCGAATTGCAAATCGAAGGCACAATTCAAAATTATGTCGCGATTAACTCGCGGACGGCCTCGGCAATTCCGCTAAACGTTACGGGAAATTCGACAAACGATAACGACGATTTTACCGTCTCGGCGAAGATCAAGCTCCGTAACGAAACAAAACTCTTACCTGCGGTAGGGCTGAAATTCGGCTTTCAGATGCCCAACACCGATCAGGCACTCGGTATCGGCACTAATCAGATCAATATTTTTACTAAGATAATTCTTCAGAAAAAGTTTGGCAGTTTTGTCGGAAAGACACCGCGTTTTAACGCCTTTGGCAACGTCGGCCTCGGTATAATGACTGCTCCGCTTGCCCGATTTTCACAAAACGACGTACTGCTTTACGGATTGGCCGGAATTTACAGGCTTACCGACCGTGTTAATCTTTTGAGCGAAGTCAACGGCCGCGTCAACACACGCGGTGGGGTCGCTCCGCTCGGAACCGAGAGTATTGGACAGTTCAGGATCGGCGCGCAAATCAAGGCTTCGGGGTTGAGATTCGACACCGCGGCGGCATTTGGCTTGACAAAATTTAGTCCGCGATCTGGCATCAT